>JAFGOM010000055.1 GCA_016926505.1 Methanospirillaceae archaeon | reverse complement strand
CCGATCAATCTCACCCAGTTCACTGGCAGTAGCCCGGAGGTACCGGGTTATTGTACCGGTATGCTCCCCTGCATCCCTGATAACAGTCGGACACCGGCAGAAGAGTTTCTCAAGAGTGTCGAGTTGCTGATGGATCTCGATCCCGGCCACGAGTCCGAGTGCGGAATAGTCGATATTCATCATACCGACCTCATGTTCATCTCACCGGCATGATTCTCTTTCATCATTCTGACCGCCTCATCGCGCGTACCCGCATTCCCTAAAACCCACATCAGTTTAACAAGCGCAACCTCAGGCAGGAGATCTTCTCCTTCGATAACCCCGGCATGCAACAGATCACGGCCGGTATCATAGACCCGGTCACATACCCGTCCCTGCAGGCACTGAGATGTCATGACAATAATCATACCATTCTCTACAAAAGACCGGATAACCGGTATCCACTCAGTGCTGACATGACCAAGTCCGGTACCGGCGATAACGAGTCCCTTGTAATCCGCATACCCTGCCAGCAGGGAAGGAGAGAGTCCGGGATAATACTGGATAAGCCCGCAGCCGGGCTCAAGTTTGTCCTGCAGCGCAGGTCTCTTATCGTTACGGCGGACTGCATGACGGGACAGAGTGACCGTCTTTTCAGGATAGGTAACATATCCGAGCGGAGGGATCCCAAGACTGACAAAAGCATTCCGCGCCGAAGTGTGCATCTTTCTGACACGGGTTCCCCTGATAATTGCACACCGGTCATCATTGGTAGTCTCATGCATCACGACAACCACCTCACCGAGATCCGCAAGTGCTGTTGTTGCAGCACACATAGCGTTCATGACATTATCACTACTGGGGCGGTCTGCCGATCGCTGGGAACCGACAAAGACAACCGGAACCGGGGTCTGTACCATAAAACTGATGGCAGCAGCGCTGTAAGCCATGGTATCTGTTCCGTGGGTAACGATAATACCATCTGCACCGGCCTGTATCTCAGCAAATACCGCTCGTGCAAGTTCCTGCCAGATATCAGGGGTCATATTTTCAGAGAGGATATTTCGTAATGGTATCGCCCGGTACTGTGCAATATCTGCCAGTCCCGGAATTGCACGCAGGATATCCTCTGCCTCACACTGACTGGTGACCGCCCCGGTCCGGTAATCAATGCGACTTGCAATGGTCCCGCCGGTAGAGATAATCGAGATAAGAGAAAGATTCGGATCCTGAACAAGTTCACCTGACGCAACCTCTTCATCCCCTCCATGAGACAAAAAACGGCATTGCTCAGGTAAAAGACCAATATTGTAACCGCTCTTTAATTTTATGACCAGATAAGAATCGCGTTCGGTAATATAGGTGCCAAAAACCTCATTCATTCCGATTGTACAGGCAACCTGATCACCAGACACAAACAGACTCATGATCCTACCATCCTCTCTGCAGTATCCATAAGTTCCTCTTTTGCCACCATAATTCTCTCTTTTTGTTCCTGTATCATCGCTGTATCCTTTCCTATCACACTCTTGCGGTGTAATACTGCATCAAGAACCGCTGCCGGAGCCGGACCACCGGGATGCCTGCGTGCAGCAACACTCTGATTCACTTCCAGTACCCGTGAGAGCTCATCACCTGACAATCCCTGTTCTGATAGTTTCCGACCGGTTAACTGGCAGGAAGCATCGTCCAAAGCCTCAAGACTCAAACTCCCGCTCCTGATAGCCCGGCCGACAATATTGTGAGCTGCACGAAACGCAAGACCGTAATTGACGACCAGATGATCGGCAAGATCCGTTGCAGTAGAAAATCCGCGTTCTGCTTCTTCCCGCATCCGGTCAGTATGAAAACCGGCACTGGCAATCATACCTGACACCAGCCGGATATCCCTGCTGACAGGGATGATCTCCCTGAAGAGATGGGGACTTAATTCCTGCAGATCGCGATTGTACGAAAGCGGAAGTGATTTTTCTATCGAGACTGCCGAAACCAGGGCCCCGAGAACCGATCCTGCCCGGGACCGCAGGATCTCTGCCACATCAGGATTCTTTTTCTGGGGCATAATGGATGAGGTCGAACAGTACCGGTCATCCAGATCAACAAACCTGACAAAAGAAGTGCTCCAGATGACAAGTTCTTCGCATAACCGGCTGATATGGGTCATCAGGATCGTGGCTGCGGCAAGTGATTCGGCTGCAAAATCACGGGATGCAACGGCGTCCATAGTATTGCAGGAGATGCTCTCAAATCCAAGCAACCGGGCAGTATATCCCCGGTCTATCGGAAATCCGGTTGTAGCAAAGGCTGCTGCACCAAGAGGGGAGCGGTTGGTTCGCAAAAATGCCTGATAAAGACGTTCATTATCACGCGAAAAGACCTCTTCATACGCAAGCAGATAATGGGCAAGGGTTGTCGGCTGGGCATGCTGAAGGTGGGTAAACCCGGGCATGATCGAATGTACATGCTCTGATGCCGTATCGACAAGAACGGTTCTGAGATCGATGAGAGCTTCTATCTGATCAAGAAGGATCTCACGGGTTTTGATCCGAAGACAGGTCGCCACCTCATCGTTTCGTGACCGGCCTGCATGCATCCTGCCACCGGTATCCATCCCAACCTTCTCTATAAGCAGCGACTCAATTCCCGCGTGAATGTCTTCAAACCTGGGATGAAATGCCTCTTTCGGAACGCCATTTTTGTAATAGAAAAGGAGTTCCCTGATTAAAGGTGACGCATGATCGCTTGTTAGGATCCCACACGAAACCAGCATCAGCAGATGAGCAATATCAACCTCTATATCTGCCTCTGCAATCTCCCTGTCAGCTGTCATTGAAGAGAGCAGATCTTCTATGGAACCATCCCGGTCTCCACGAAGTCGTCCCTGTCTGACCACATCGGTATGCATACTGAGTGTACCGTATGGGTTATTGTCTCATTAGTGTACCTCATCAGGCAGCATTCACGGGGCCGGGGATGATAACCCGAAACGATGTATTATGATCCGACCCGGATAAGAGAGAAACAATGGAACCATCATAAATACCAGGTTTCACAAACTGAGGATATCTGACTCGTGTTCTTCCCGATTCCGGTACCGATCGGGAAGACTACCTTTGCAGGAAGAAGGATGGGCAGGAAACCGGATTTATCACCCGTTTTCGCAGATAATTAAAAATTTGCAGAAATGAACCGTACTGCACGGACCGTTACGTTCTATCTCGGACTGGGCCTTCTCGCAGGCATCATATTCTGGATTATCGAAAGTCTCGCTGTTTTTTTCTTTTACAAATCCATTCTGCTGACGATGATATTTGACATGCCTGATTCTCTTGCAGATGCATTCGTATACTCAGTAACTCCCAGTTCAATGCTTGCACGGATAACGTTCTTTCTGTTCAGTATCGGTGCGGTGCTGGTCATTGCCATAGTACGGCTCAAACAGTATGCAGCAGATGCTTCCTGGCGGGAGAGCGAAGAGCGCATGCGTGCACTCTTAAATTCCATCGATGACCTCCATGGAATGATCAGTCCGGCCGGTTTTTTACTGTTCAAAAACGATGCCTTGCGGTGTGCATTCTTTATCCCTTCAGGGACTAACCCGGATACCCCTTTTATCTCATTTCTTGACAGTCCTCTTGATGAAGAGGTAGAACATGCACTGACATCCGTCTTCGAGACGCAGAGATACACTCATTTCGAAGGGAAAAACCAGGGATCCTGGTACGATATAACCATGTACCCGGTCTATGGAGAAGAGAAAGAGATCACATCGATAGGCTTTTTCGCTCACGATATCAGCGCAAAAAAGATGGCCGAAGAAGCATTAATCGAGAATGAAACCAGGTACCAGGAGTTGTTCCATGCCATTCCTTCAGGGTTCGTACTCTGTAACGTTATCAGGGATGAGACCGGAGATCCACAGGATTACCTGATTCTTGATTGTAACACCTCGTTTGAGGCAATGATGCAGCAACCGGCTCATGCGATAAAAAATCACCTCCTGACCGAGTTCATACCAATACAGGAGCGTGAGAAGATAGAACAGTTCCACGTGATTATCAAGAGCGGCCATCCGGGAAGACTCTCGGTACACAGCACCATTCCTGACCGGTATCTCAACTTATTTATCTTCCGGACTCCGGCTCCTGATCAGTACGGGGCTTTGATAACTGATACCACCGATATGCACCGGCTCATTGAGGAACAGAAGGATTCACTCCAGCAGATTAACAAAAACCTTGAGGAACTGGCGATTTTAAACGATGCAATCAGAAACCCGCTCGCTGTTATCCTTGCATTGATCGAGATATACGAATGTCCGAACCAGGAAGGAATTATTGAGCAGGTGAACCAGATTGATACAATCATAACAAGGCTTGACCAGCGGTGGCTGGAATCGGATAAAGTCAGGAATTTTCTCATCAAGCATTACTCTTTTGAGGAACAAATTACATCTTAAAGGGCAATGGAGGGGGATGCTGCATCGGGCATGGATATTGTGCATCTCGTATTCATCCAACAGCCATTCTTATCTTATCTGAAGTTATGTATTATAAGGGATAAACCATGAAACGTAACAGATTATCTTTTCTATCTGCAGGACTGCTTCTCCTGCTCAGTATTGCAATAATCCTCTCCTGCGGATGTATCAGCCAGGAAGAGAAAGATAATATCCCTGCTTCTGATGGGAGCAGTGCAATGGAGACCCTTAACATCGGGTACCAGCCGAGCACACACATGCTGGCATTCATGACTGCGTACTCAAAGGGAATGTACCTCGAGGAACTTTTACCATACGGAGTTAAAACCATTAAAGAATTCCAGTTTGGTACCGGTGCTCCGGAGATGCAGGCGATGCTATCTGGTGATATCGATCTCGCCTATGTCGGTGCGGCACCCTTTGTCACCGCAGTCGCAAATGGACTGCAGGGAAAGATCGTTGCTGCAGTTCAGACACAGGGATCTGACCTTGTTGTCAGGAACGGTATACAATACAATACTCCTGATGACCTCCGTGGTCTGACAATTGCAACCTTCCCACCGGGAACCATCCAGGATACCATCCTGCGGGACTGGCTCACTGATTATAACATTGACCCGGATAAGGATCTCACAATTAAAGGGATGGGACCGGGGGATGCAACAACTGCCATCATAGCAGGACAGGTTGATGCAGTATTCCTTCCTGCACCGTCACCGACAATCATAAAGAACGCCGGTGCAGGGTACATCGCAATTCAGTCAGGAGAGATGTATCCTGACCATGCCTGCTGTGTTCTCGTCGCAAGTGATTCAATGATTAAGAATCATCCTGATATTATCAGAACAATTATCGCAGTTGACGAGGCTGCGTTAGACTATAACGCGAAAAATATCGACGAAGCAGCAGGATATATGAATGCAATGACCGGTATGGATGTAAAAGACATCACTGATTCATTGGCAGAATGGGATGGTCATTTCGTATTAGATCCCTATCTTATCAGGGATTCAGTATCAGGTTTTGCAGAAACACAACATGAACTTGGATATCTGGTAAATCCGGTATCAGAAAGTGATCTCTTTGACTTCTCGCTCTGGGATACAAGGATGGAATAGGTATCCCTCCTTTTTTCCGCATCTCTAAAAATGCTGTTCATTTCAGCCGTACACATTATCCGTAATTCACAAGAGACATGCCAGAGGAATCAGGAAAAAATATGCATGATAAAAGAAAAATAAACTGGCTTTATACTGCAGCTTCACTCATCACCTGCATTCTCATATGGCAGGCAGTAGCAGTATATATTGTAGGAAACCCATTTATCCTGCCATCCTTTACTGATGTTCTTCTTGCCTTTATCCTGCTCCTTGGGAGCGGGACTCTTATTTCGGACCTGACGATGAGTTTCCTGCATTTTGCCATTGGAATCGGACTTGCCCTTCTCATTGGCATTCCTACCGGTATCCTGATGGGATGGTTTGAGAAGATGTTTACCTTCTTAAATCCGGTAATTGAGATAATCAGACCCATACCACCCCTTGCATGGATCCCTTTTGCAATCGTCTGGTTTGGCCTCACAAACTTCTCGGCAGGATTTGTGATCTTTATCGGAGCAGTATTTCCGATAATCATCAATACCTATACCGGTTTCTCGAACATCCCAAAGATCTTCGTTGAAGCCGGACAGATGCTGGGATGTACAAAAAACCGGGATTTAATACGATTCATTGCATTCCCTGCCGCAGTTCCCCACATCGCAGCAGGGTTCCGGATTGCCTGCGGGGTTGCCTGGATGTGTCTGGTTGCTGCCGAGATGTTCGGGGTCTCGGCATATGGACTGGGACACAAGATATGGTGGTATTATCACCTCCACCAGATGACGAATGTCCTTGTATACATGCTCATTCTCGGGATTGTCGGACTCGCCGTCGATGCCCTGTTCAGGTTCTATATCAGGCGATCCCTTCTGCGCTGGCAGACCGGCGAGGTGCATTAACATGGGCAAAGTAGTCATAACAGATGTCTCCCGCCGGTTTTTTATGGATGATAAGACTGAGTTCCTCGCACTTGACTCACTCTCACTGACCATAAAGGATGATGAACTGGTCTCTCTCGTTGGTCCGTCAGGATGTGGAAAGACAACACTTTTGCGGATAATCGCAGGTCTGGATCATCCTGATTCGGGATCGGTGTCTCTGGACAACATTTTGATCACGAAACCCGGTCCGCGGGTCGGCATGGTATTTCAGGAGTATTCACTCTTCCCTTGGCGAAATATTCTTGATAATGTCGCATTTGGCCTTGAGATGAAAAAAACCGGCAGAAAGGAGAGATACCGGCAGGCGCAGTACTATATTGATCTCGTCGGGCTTACGTCCTTTACCTTCTGTTATCCCTATGAATTATCAGGGGGAATGCGCCAGCGGGTCGCTATCGCCCGGGCCCTTGCAAATGATCCCGATCTTTTACTGATGGATGAACCGTTTGGAGCACTTGATGCCCAGACACGCAACACCATGCAGGAAGAACTTCTGCAGATCTGGGAGAAACAGAAAAAGACCATCATCTTTGTGACGCACAGCGTTGATGAGGCAGTGTATCTCTCTGACAGGATCGTGGTTCTTTCATCAGATCCAGGTCGTGTTTCCACCGTCATTGATGTCTCTATTCCCCGGCCGCGTGACAGAACAAGCCCGGAATTTGCATCTATCAGGCGTGATGTTCTCAGGTTGCTTACCCTATTAGACACCACTCCTGGAAAGATTTAATAGTTGACCTCACCATTATATACAGCATAACTTTATAAAAGGAGGACGCAGAAATGGTCAGAAAACCAAATAGTATGTACAGGAATATCTCAAAACGGGCCTTTACGAGGAGAGAATATATGGGAGGTGTTCCTGGTGTCAGGGTTGTTCAGTTTGACATGGGGAATCTTACCGAAGATTTTCCCATGAAAGTATCCCTTGCTGTTGATGAGGCCTGTCAGATTCGTCATACCGCTCTTGAATCAGCCCGTATGAGTATCAACAGAAAACTTACAAAAGACCTGGGAAGGATGAATTTTCATCTGAAATTGAGAACATATCCCCACCATGTCCTTCGCGAGAACAAACAGGCTACCGGTGCCGGCGCTGACCGTGTCTCTGAAGGAATGCGGAGGGCTTTTGGAAAAGCAGTTGGTACTGCTGCACGGGTACGGCCGAACCAGAAGGTCTTTACCGTATACACTACCCCCCCGCATCTTGACCGGGTAAAGAATGCCCTGCGTCATGGCGGGCACAAACTGCCTTCTCCGACCCATATTATCGTTGAAAATATCGAGGAATAAGGTATCTTCCACCTTTTCCCGGAATTTTTAGATTTTTAGTACCATCCGGAATTCAACCGTAACCCAGCAGGGGGCTGAATTTCGAAATACCTGTTCTGATTGCTTATCAGTTGAACTGATTTTTCAGTATATAAGAGAGATCCGGTAACACCGGCATCGCTATCCTTATCCACCTTCTCATCTCACCTTGATTCGCATGAGCACCGATAATTCCAGATTAATGCGGGAGATTACAAAGGCAACCTGTACCGTTTTGCGGGAAGCTGAACTGTACCTCCCGGCTGATGTCAAAAGTCGGCTAAACGATGCATATGAAAAAGAGAGCAACCCCGTTGCAAGGCGTGAACTGGAAAATATTCTCAAAAATATCGCTATCGCCGAAGAGAAAAAACTGCCACTCTGCCAGGATACCGGAATTATTGTCATATTCCTGACTATCCCCCCCACCATACCCTATTCAAATGACCTGCTTTTAGCAGTACGGGAAGGGGTCAGGATAGCGACCGGAACCGTGCCACTCAGGCCAAATTGTGTAGATCCACTAACCCGCCACAACAGTGGTGATAATACCGGTCCCGGAATTCCCCCCATCCATGTCGAACCGGGAGATACCCTCTCAATCACGGTTCTCCCAAAAGGGGCAGGCTCTGAGAACGTATCACAGATTCGGATGTTAAACCCGTCTGACCTCTCCAATATTGATGATGTGATTATAAAGGCCGTCCTTGATGCCGGTGCCAGACCATGCCCTCCGGTAATCCTCGGTATTGGAATCGGCGGAACTTTTGACGGAGCTGCCATCCTTGCAAAAAAAGCACTTCTGGATCCCGTCGATACCATGACCCCTCACGAAGAGAGACTTCTTGAGCGGATAAATTCTCTTGGTATCGGTCCGATGGGACTGGGAGGAGATACCACCGCTCTTGCGGTAAAAATAAGAACCGCAGGATGTCACACTGCTTCCCTTTCCCTTGCGGTGAATTTCCAGTGCTGGGCAAGCCGTCGTGCAACCATAACCATTGCACTCAAATCGTGAAAAATTCTGAATACCAGATATTTTTTTACCGTTTCTTCCCCTATACTAGTGATGAATCTGCCGGGCAGGTGCGGAAAAACCCCGGTTCTGTGCATAAAAACAAGCAGGTGCCGGATTTTTTAAAACCGTATCTTCTGCACGGCTAAAAACCAACAAACCATGAATACCTACAACAGGCAGGCGGGTGTGATACGATAACCCATCTCCATACCCCCCTGGGAGATGAGATACAAAATCTCACTGCCGGAGACCAGGTATACCTCTCCGGAGAGATCTATACCGCGAGGGACGAAGCTCATCTGCGGATGATACAGGAGGGCATTCCGTTTAATCCCCGGGGAGCGGTGATATACCACTGCGGACCGGTAATAGCAGGGGATACACTCCTTGTTGCCGGTCCGACCACCTCTGCACGGATGAATTCACTCACAAAGCCGATGCTCGATGCCGGTATTGCAGGCATCATCGGGAAAGGGGGTATGAATGCAGAAGTCAGACAAGAGCTGACAGGAAGGGCAGTCTATTTTGCGTTTACCGGGGGATGTGCAAACCTTGCTGCTGCTCACATGACTCTTTCCGGCGGATATTTCGAGGATCTCGGGATGGCCGAGGCAGTATGGAGAATACAACTCGATGAACTCCCCCTCGTTGTTGCCATGGATGCCCACGGGGGTGACCTGTTTGATACGGTACTGCAGCATGCCCTCACAATCTTTCAATCAGACGTAAACGGGAAGAAACAGGGATGATGAAGTTATTCATTGATGAAACCCGGTGTAAGGGATGTAATATCTGTACCATGGTCTGCCCGTATTCGATCTTTACCCCCGGGGATACCCCGAACAGGCGGGGAATCTATGTACCGGTTCTTGACAGACCGGAGCGCTGCACTAACTGCAGGCTTACTTATCTGTACGGGAGACAGCTTTGTGGGGTCTGTAGCATGATCTGCCCGGATCAGGCAATCTCCTGGATTGCTGATGAACCATACTCTGCCCGGTGTGTGGTGATTGAATATTGAGCAGAACTGAATTTTTTCAGGGAAATATCGCATGTGCAGAGGGTGCACTGGCTGCAGGCTGCCGGTTCTTTGGAGGGTACCCGATCACCCCCTCCACCGAAGTTGCCGAACATCTCGCACTCAAACTGCCCAAAGTAAAGGGCGGGTGTTTCATCCAGATGGAGGATGAGATAGCAGGAATTGCAGCCGTTATCGGTGCGTCATGGACCGGTGTTCGTGCAATGACGGCAACGAGCGGACCCGGTTTCTCACTCATGATGGAAAATATCGGGTATGCCATCATGACAGAGACGCCCTGTGTTATCGTCAACATCCAGCGTGGCGGGCCGTCCACCGGTCAGCCAACCATGGCTGCACAGGGTGATATGATGCAATGCAGGTTCGGATCGCACGGTGATAGTAGTATCATCGCACTCTGTCCAGCAAGCGTTCAGGAATGCTTTGAGCTCACGGTAAAGGCATTCAATCTTGCCGACCAGTTCAGAACACCGGTGTTTCTGATGGCAGACGAAGCAATAGGCCATATGCGGGAGCGGATCTCTATCCCTGATTCAGTACCTTATACCGGACGAAAACCGGCAGAAAAAGATACCCTGCCCTTTAAGCCGGATGAGGATCTCATCCCCGGGTTTGCCCCCTTTGGATCCGGCCATCATGTCCCGGTTACCGGGCTTACCCATGACTGGCGCGGATATCCAGCAACTACAAACCCGGATTTACATGCGGAACTGGTTTCCCGCCTCTATCATAAGATCGAGGATAAAAGAAACGGGATTGCAGATTATGAGATAGAAAACCGGGAAGCTTCTGTTGTCTTTATCTGTTACGGGGCACCTGCGAGGACCGTTGCCCAGGTCCTGCATGACCAGAAACATGATGGAAAAGATGATCTCGGATGCCTCAGGCTCAGAATCGTCTGGCCGTTCCCTGAAGCACTGCTTGAACAATTTCCCCATGCATCTGTCTTTATTGTTCCCGAGCTTAATCTGGGCATGATATCACGGGAGATACAGCGGCATACGGCGGTTCCGGTCAGATCCGTAAGCAAAATAGGGGGAGAGCTGCACACACCCCGTGAACTGCTCCAGGTTGCAGAGGAGTACCGGTGACCCGCGACGACTGGTACCGGCACGACCGGCTGCCACATATCTACTGTTCCGGATGCGGGAACGGATCTATCATAAACTGCGTTCTGGAGGCAGTATCAGATATCGGCTGGAATATCGATGAAACCGTTTTTATATCAGGAATCGGATGTTCTTCGCGGGCTCCCGGATATATTCAGACAGACTCACTTCATACAACTCACGGGAGAGCAATTGCATTTGCTACCGGTGTAAAACTGGCAAACCCTGATCTTCATATCGTGATCTTTACCGGGGACGGGGATCTTGGCGCTATCGGAGGAAATCATTTCATCCACGCATGTCGGCGGAACATTGATCTGACCGTCATCTGTATCAACAACTATATCTATGGTATGACCGGTGGCCAGGGAAGTCCCCTGACACCCTACGGGAAGAAGTCAACGACAACACCATACGGGGCCTGCGAGATGCCCTTTGATCTCTGTAACCTTGCGGTGGCTGCAGGAGCGAATTACGTCTCACGATGGACCTCCTACCATGTCACTGAACTGACGAAAGCCGTCACTGCAGGTCTTTTAACAGAAGGATTCTCTTTTATCGAGGTGATATCCCAGTGCCCGACCTCGTACGGAAGACGGAACAGCCTGCGCGAGGTCAGTGACCAGATATTGTATCTCAAAAACAATGCAGTGCTGCACCAGAGATGGAAGCGGATGCAGGAAAAAGGAGAAGATCTCTCATCTGATCAGTTTGTCGTGGGAGAGTTCATCAGGCAGTCCCGTCCATCGATGGGGGTATCCCGATGAGACATGAAGTCCGGTTTTCCGGCTTTGGCGGGCAGGGCATCATCCTTTCTGCAGTGATTCTGGGCCGTGCTGCAGTTCTGTATGATAACAAAAACGCTGTTCAGACACAGGTTTACGGGCCCGAAGCCCGTGGTGGTGCCTCAATGAGTGCAGTTATCATCGATGACGAGGATATCCTCTTCCCAAAGGTCATAAATCCAAATATCTTTGTTATCATGAGCCAGGAGGGATTTCTCAAGTATGGTGCCGGTGCACCCGGGAATGCAGTGATGCTTCTGGATAGCGGGCTGGTTCATGACCGGCCATCCTGCCGGTATTATGAGATACCGGCATCCCGTGAAGCCAAGGACAGGCTGGGCAAGATAATTGTCGCCAATATCGTGATGCTTGGAAGTCTTGTTGCTGCGACCGGGATAATAACAAAAGAAGCACTTGAGGCAGGCATCCTGTCAAGTGTTCCGAAAGGAACGGAAGATCTGAATATACGGGCAATGAAACTTGGTTTTGATCTGATTATGGAAGGAAAGGGAGAACCGTGAAGATACTCGAACACGAAGCAAAAGTCATCTTTAAGCAGTCATCCATACGGATACCCAAAGGATGTATCATCGGAAAAGAAGACGAATTCAAATCATACCAAAAAAAACTGGCAGAACTCGGCCCTGACATCGTCGTGAAGGCACAGGTTGATATCGGCGGCAGGGGAAAAGCAGGAGGAGTTCGTATGGCGACTCAGGAGACTGCACGGGAGACGATAGAGGATCTTTTCTCGAAAAAAATTGCAGGTCTGCCGGTAACCCGCCTTTTAATCGAGGAGCGTCTTGGAATATTGCACGAGTATTATGTCTCCATAACGATTGACCGGGCAGCAAAAATGCCGGTCATCCTCTTTGCAGATACCGGAGGAGTTGATATCGAAGAGACTGCAAAGAAAAATCCTGCAGCACTTCGGCGGGCGTATGTATACCCGCTCCTCTCTGACGTTCCCCAGTACATCCGAAGGTATCTCACCGGTTCTGCACCATCGGAGATCGGGGAGACAATAAACCGGTTATACCTGGTATTTATGGCACACGATGCGCTGCTGGCCGAGATAAACCCGCTGGTAACCACAAACGAAGGGGTGTATGCTGCTGATGCAAAACTCATCATCGATGACAATGCCCTTTACCGGCAGGGAATAAAAGAGAACCGGGATCTCACCGGGCGCGAACGTCTTGCAGAAGAGCAGGGTTTCTCCTTTGTTGAACTGGACGGAACAATCGGGGTTATCGGAAATGGTGCCGGGCTTACCATGGCGACCGTGGATCTTATCACAAACAGCGGGGGTAGAGCGGCAAACTTCCTGGATGTCGGCGGCGGTGCCAGCAGGGATCGGGTCTCTTATGCAGTGAGAATGCTTGGGGAGATCCCGCGGGTTGCGGTTATTGTCGTAAACCTGCTTGGTGGAATTACCCGGTGTGACGAGGTTGCACAGGGAATCGTAGATGCAGGGGTTACCCAGAAGATCTATGTCCGGCTTGCCGGGACCAACGAAGAAGAAGGTCGTAAAATTCTATCCGAGCATGGATACGAGATGCTTGATACCATGGAAGAGGTTGTAACCGCCGCAGTGAGGGCAGTGTCATGATATATGCTGACAAAACGACAGGAGTCATCGTGCAGGGGGCAACCGGCAGGCAGGGCTCTTTCCATATCCAGCTGATGAACCAGTATGCCGGATCTGTCGGGGGAACGGGTGTCGTTGCCGGGGTAACCCCCGGGAAAGGAGGATCTCTTGTGCATGGTATCCCGGTCTATTCATCGGTTTCTGATGCGATGGATAATCACGAGGCCACTGCTGCGGTTCTTTTTGTACCCGGGCCAGCTGCCGGGGATTCTATCATGGAAGCTGCAGATGCCGGGATAGAACTCGTGGTAGCGGTAACAGAACACATCCCGGTTCATGATGTGATGCGTGCCACCGCATACGCAGACGCGAAAGGCTGCAGGGTTATCGGTCCGAACTGTCCGGGGATACTGTCTCCCGGAGAATGCAGTCTTGGGATTATGCCCTCCCACCTGTACCGGCGCGGAGATGTGGGAGTGATCTCCCGGAGTGGTACCCTTACCTACGAGGTGGTTCATGAACTGTCCCGGGCAGGAATTGGACAGAGCACGGTTGTCGGTATCGGCGGTGACCCGGTTATCGGACAGACTTTTGTTGATGTTATCGATCAATTTTCAGAAGATCCCCTGACAAAAGCGGTGGTTCTGCTCGGTGAACTGGGAGGGAACCTTGAAGAAGACGGAGCACTAAGAGCAGAAGAGAAGGATATCCCGGTTGTAGCGTTTATTGCAGGTACATCAGCACCCCCTGAGAAACGGATGGGCCATGCCGGCGCTATCGTGTCCGGAGGAGAGGGGGATGCCCGAACAAAGATACGTCGTCTAAAAGAGAACGGTGTCCCTGTCGCATCCCGTCTCTCTGAGATACCCCCCATGATAAAGCACTATTTATAATTGATAACGAAGGTCCCGTGATGGAGAACAACAACGACCATAATCCGCAATCACCAGATGCCGGTTCAGATGCCATCAATCCTTTTGCTGTTCTCGGCATCGGAGAGGCACTGATCCGGTACTGCAACGGGATTCGCATTAAAGAACATCCTTTTTACATTATTCTTTCCAATAAGCGGATCGTCCTTATTGATACCTATGCAGAAAAAGGAGGGGTTGCAAAGGAGATTGCACTTCATACCATCAGTGATGTGAAGCCGGACCCTGATCACGAGGGTTCCGGGGCAGCACTCCTGATAGCGCTCTTTATGGGTGAACATACACGGCAGATGCGGTTCTTCTTCCCTAGCCTCATCGGAGGAGAGACTGAGTGTTACGAGTGGCTTGTGGCACTGCGGGAGGTCCTTCATCTTCCTGAACTCCTTGTTGGGGAGATCCTTTTGGAAACAAAGAGTGAGGATGAGATGACACTCGCTGATGATGCGGTGTATCTTTCAGAGGAGCCGGAACGAAAATCCTATCCCGGGAAAAAGGAAGAGGAGGTACGTGAGCAGATCCCGGGTCAGGATAAATACGATATCACCGAGAGTGAGGAGGTTTTCCAGGAAGCTGAAACCTTCAGGAAACCACCGCATACGCTCGTGGCAAAACCACCCCTGCAGGAGAAAAAACGGGAAAAAAGACGGAAGCACCATGATTCCGAGTCAGATATCATTGATGGTGAGACCGGAGAGGAGGTTGACCGCGAAGAACTGAAACGATCACGGGCACACCGATCGAACCATGCATCGGTTCCTTTAAAAAAAGGTGAGAGAAAAACTGAAGCGCCCGATGAGCAGCATCAGGCAGATACCCGGTCCTCCACCATATCCGGGAGTTCCAAGGAAAAAGAGCATGCCCGTGATTACGATACCCTTGTTATTCACGTCAAAAAACCACAATTCCGACAAAACCGGCTGAAACGATCCTATCAATATCGAAGTGTAATACAGGAGGCGGATCTTCGCCCATGTCTTGTCTGCGGGGTGAAGATCCCGATAAAGGCACGGTTTTGTCCCTCCTGTGGATCAGAGCAGGGATAACCGGATCCGGTATGCCAGGACCCGGACGGTTCCCCGAGCTTGATGCTGCCCGTGGGATAGCCATCATCATGATGGTCTTCTTCCATATTGTCTTTGATCTCTCTTTCTTCTCTCTTATTCCGGCTGAGACGGTTCAATCAGGTTTTTTCCTGTATCTTGGCAGGAGTACGGCTTTTCTCTTTATCGTCATTGCCGGGATCTCGGGAACCATCAGCATCTCGCGGGCAGAAAAACAGAAAAACAGGCATGAAATTGTGCTGAAATTTCTGAAGAGAGGGTTATTTCTTTTGTCACTCGGGATGGGAATTACGGTTTGTACCTTTATCTTTCTGCAGGGTTCCGGGTATGTGGTCTTTGGTATCCTTCATTTAATCGGCGTATGTGTCATGCTGATCCCGGTGTTTGCCGGTTTTAAGGTGTATAATGCTCTCATCGGGGGAGGGATAATCCTTCTGACACCCCTTATTACCGGCCTGTCCGGACCTTTCTGGCTTATTCCGACAGGGATTCATCCTTCCACCTTCTTCTCGGTTGATTACGTTCCGCTCTTTCCCTGGCTTGGTGTCTTTCTTCTGGGGATAGCAGTTGGATCCATCCTCTATCCGGGGGGTGACCGCAGGTGGAAAGAGAGAATAGATATTTTTTACCGGACAGGCGTTCCACCTTTCCTTGCATCTCTTGGGAAGCACTCGCTTCTTATCTATCTGGTCCACCAGCCGGTAATCGTGGCGGTATTTTTCCTGCTATATCCGGGCATATTGTTACCGTGAATAATGAGGTCAGAACAGATACAGCTGGTTCCGGGAGTCCCTCTTTTAAAGGGGGGCAGCGTGTTACCTTCGAAGAATCCTGACGATAATTCTTGCTACACAGTACAGCAGAAGAACGAGACCAAATGTCGCAAAGACCGTGATAATCCGATCGCCAAACCACTGGCCAATCAGATCGCCAAAATACAAAGAGAAAAGAACAATACCAAAGAGAAGAAGGGTCTCTTTTCGCTGGTCAGAAAAAATGGATGCCATAATCGCCTGATGAAGTATCTCTTTTGTCAGGTAACCAGGAGGATAATACGACCATTATGGAAAAAACGGCTGTTCACGGTCACTCCTTGATTCTCCACTCTGCATCGATAATATCAGATTCACCCTCCTGAGGAAGATTGGGAGAGAAGATACGTATTATCCCTTTTACCAGAAGGAGAAAAAGCCCTGCCAGTGTCATTAGAAACAGGATTATTCTGATAAGTGAAGAGAGATCAAGGGAGAGTGGTTTTGCAGTCATATTTCCTGTTATCCTCCTATTCTGGTATTAGTTTGTGTTTTTACGGGAAAGAAATATCGGTTCTTATTCAGGGTTAAATAAGATTAGATCGGTATCAATTCAAACAATTTATTTTATTATCATTATGTTGTACACATACATACTGGTATCATTTTTACTATATGAATATTCAGCCTTCTTTTAAAAATATAACGGCATTTTTTGCTTTTTATTTTGGCTCATTACGTATTAACGGAAATACAGATTATATCAGTGAATGTGCAGATGATTCTAAAATTATCTTAGAATTGAGGTAAGGAGAGTGAGTACATTGCATTTTATAAGTAGAGTAGGTTCATCACATCATTAATGAAAACTCAATTGATAACTGGCATTCCCCAGGAGGTTTTCCGAAAATTCCTCATTCTAAAAAATCAAGAAAAATTAAAACTACAATAATAGTCTAAATGGGGATTACACTTCAAAATGGTTACTCAAAAAAAGCAATCTGTAATTCTTTGAAACCTCATCATTGCAAGGAATTAGATGAAATATCGCGATTAGGTAAGCCATTTATTTGATCTTTTGTTTTGGCCGGTTACAATAGTCCGTCGGAGGAATAATGCACAATCTTCTATAGGATTGTCATATTTTAATACCTCATATAATAATATTAAAAAAGGAGAGAACAGAATGGTCAATTTTCGAATTTATTATGTAATCATTTTTATGATTATTTTCTTGATAGGAGATTCATCATCAGCATATCTGTCAGATTATCATTATCGAAAAGAACACATTCTCATTGGAGGAAACGAAACCCTCACAGACTATCCAATCTTGTTTATTATTCACCGGGTAACAGGGGAGTCAGACAATAATGAAGTATATATTGAAACAAAATGTCTGCCAGATTATTCTGATATCAGGTTCACCCTATCAGACGATACGGTACTCCAACAGGCAATCAGATACTCCAGTGAGGATAAGGCTGAAATTGTGGTAATCATACCCTCCATCCCCAGAGATGAATTTGTATCACTCTATCTTTATTATGGGAATAATAATACACCCACATTTTCTGAAAATCCAGATAATCAGATGATAGAACAGGATTTTGATCCCGATGCTTCCACCCTGAAATTTCCTTCTGATGCTTATTCCCATGGCCCATGGGAAGAAAACGAAAATGTGCTTTCTAACATCATCTCCCCCGATTCATTACCTATTGCAATTGATGATACATTTATCGCAGAACATGGAGGTATTAGAACCTATTTTTTGGGTGGTGATGTCTCGTATTCAGGAGATATTTTTTCACCAATTAATATCCTTTCTGATGATGTGATTTTTTCTGGAAATAATTACACAATATCAGGGAATTCAAAGGGGAAAGGATCTAACTGGCAAATAGGAATTAATGCTGGAAGTCCTGAAAAACCTCTGAAAAATATAACCGTAAAAGATCTTAGTATTACAAATTGGGATATCGGAGCGAGTATGCAGAATGTCAACGGAGATTTTGGGAATGAAATTTCTGGAATTACCACCTCAAATAACAGACAATATGGATTATGTCTTGAAAATTCATCAAATTTTGTCATTTCTGATAATCAAGTTAATGATTCTCTAAAAAATTCTGTCCAAATTCTAAATTCAGGAAACATCCGTATAAAAAATAACCGCTTAAATTCTTCCGGATCTGGAGTTTTTTTAGGTAATAGTACTGATATTCATTTGATAGAGAACGAATTGAACAATAATGAAAATGGCATATTATTTGATCATTGTTCTAAGGGACAAATATCAAATAACACAATAAATAAAAGCGAAATCAACGGTGTAAGGCTGATATATAGCCAGGATTTTCTCATCTCCAGAAACACCATTTCCAAATCAATAGTGGGATTGGAACTGGAAAGCTGTTCAGATATTACGATAGATAAAAATCAGGGTTCACACGTTTCACAGGATTTTATTTGGATAGACAAATCAGAGAAAATTGTTGCGTCAGAAAATCATATATCAGGGGGAGATGGGGGAATTAGTTTTATCACTGTTAAAGATTCCACCCTCATTAATAATTACCTTGAAAATATGAAGAAAATTGCTATTTGCCTGAATGAATGTTCATTTTCAGTTATTGATTCAAATAGCATCGTTAATGCAGAGAATGGTATCGTTATTTCAAAAGGAAAGGAGATTCAGGTCTTGAATTCTCCGCGTATCGAACAGATAGTAAATACCGGTATTAGTTATAATTCAATAGAGAATGGCCAGATATCATTTAATAAAATCAAAAATTGTGGGAATACTGGTATTGATCTAATTAGTTCATCGAGTATTATCGTATCACATAATCAGATAGATAATACTATCCATGCTGGCATATATGTTGATTCAGTTACAAATTCACAGTTTGAAAAGAATCTTTTGAATAAGGTAAGTACAGGAATCAATATTATGAAAACTTCTTCATCAACAATTGCCGGTAATAAATTTATGAATCTCGTTTATGCACCGGTTTATATGGATGAGCAATCACAAGTGGAAAGCGATGTTATATTACCTCCTGAGTGATGAAATGAAGAAGATTATTAATTATTTGGTAATATTGAATATCCCTTCTTCTCCCGGGAATCCGCACACGAGGTAATTGTGAAAATAGTATTACATCCAATAAATATGATTTAGACAGATATAGCAGTCGATTTAATAATATCAAAAAAATCCCTCGATTTTGATTAGGTAACGAAGCTTCATTAGGTATAGGGGACCACGGACTTTGCCAATGCACAATATCTTTATTCCTGTAACCGTATACCACTCATAGCAAGAAGAATGAGAAAAAATACAGGTTTTGTACTGCTACTGCTCTGTCTGATTCTAATGACCGTTGGGTATGCACATGCAGCAACCAACGTGGTTGCCCGGGAAGGGACCGTCTTTCTCGGAGAGAAGGGGCTGGATCTCTCCCAGACTGCGGTCAGCACCGGG
>JAFGOM010000054.1 GCA_016926505.1 Methanospirillaceae archaeon | reverse complement strand
GTCAGAATCAAAAACCCATTCAGGGTTCGCATTGATTCTCCATCTAACTCGGCTCATATACGTCGCAGGTGACAGATATAAAGATTACCCAATAACAGTACAATGGGAGAAACGTAAGATATTCAAATTCAGATTTGAGAGGATAATTTCATAATCATACGCCGGGATAGTAATCATTACAAAAAATATCCAGATTACACCTCTTGTTTTTTATTTTAGAGCATAAAATCCCAATAGAGCGCTGATTTTTCCGCATCGCGCAACAGAAGGAAAGAACAAAGATTAACTCTTTTTAGAGAGAAGGAAGCATTACACTGCAGGATATTCCTTTGTCCATCATTTATTGCAGGAAATTACAGAGGATATATATATTTTTGGGTTTAACTCATATAAACTACCGCGGGTTATAAGATCCCGTGTGGATAATCCGGAGTTGATGATCTGACACGTCAGGATAGTAATAAAGGACAGAACATTCCCGTTGAAGAGATAATAAGGGTCAAGTTACCAAACGAACGAAACAGGGAGATGTTCGGATATGCTGAACTGATGATGGGAGCAAATCACATCAGAGTGAAGTGTGTCGATGGTGTCACCCGTATGGGACGGATCAAAGGGAAGATAAAGAAAAAGGTATGGATCAGAGAAGGAGACATCCTCATTGTCATACCTTGGGATTTTCAGGATGACAAAGCCGATATCATTTACCGGTATACCAGGCCTCAGGTAGAATGGCTTAAAAAGGGCGGATATCTCTGATTATTCTATTTATCCTAAAAGATCCCCTCCTTTTCAATCAACCTCAAACTTCTTTTGTAAAATAACCCCGGAATAGACAAGGTACTCAAAGGCATAGGCAGCATACCTGCCGAACATTCTCTGTGCTTCCTGTCCGATGATATGATCCAGGGCCTGGGGACCAGACCATTTGATGATACGTTCTTTCATGTATAAATCCAGGAACAAATTTCTGATGTGTCCATCCACAGGAAATGCTTCCAGAGCTCCGAAGGCAGAGAATGCAATATACTCTGCTGCTTTTTTACTCACCCCGCCGGTTTTATGAAGTATCTGTACCAAAAGAGGATACGGAGCATGATTAAGACTTTCCAGCCATAAGGGTTCATCTATGAAACGTTTTGCAAGTGAGATGATAAACCGGTGACTCATATATCCCAGGTTACAATTTCGGATCTGGTACGACGTGGCATCAATGATATCCTGTGGTGAGGGAAAAAGATAATATGACTCATTCTCAACCCTGACCAAGGTACCAAGTATTTCGGCAATTCTGGTTATTCTATCAAGAGCCGAAGTCTTCTGGGTGCGGTTTGAACAGATATGACAGACCATGCATTCCCAGGGATCCTGCCTGATGATCCGAAGACCACGGGCATTCGATATCGCCTGTTTCAGGTAGGGATCAGGAGAGAGATGAGCATAAACGGAAAGGAGATCCTGATCCAGATTGAAATACTGTACAAGAAAATCCTCTGTCACACCGGAATAGAGAAGAGTAGAGTCATCCTGGCGGATAAAAACGACATTATTACGGATATATCCCTTCCACCAGGGTTTATCAAAGATCCACCTGAATGCCTGTCCTGACTGCAGGGTAATATCAAGATCAAAAGGCTGATCAGGCCGTAATGTATACGAATCAGCCTTATTCATAGTATTGATCTGGACATATACAGACATAAGAACTTGCCTCAAACCATCTATCAAATAAAAAAAAATAGTTTTATTACAAATTACTCTTATTTTTATATGGCAATCTGACAATCTCAGAGATGAGAAACGGTTGCACAGAGGTTTACATATGCATATAATGGAAGGCTTTTTACCTGCTACCTGGTGTATCATCTGGTGGATTATCGCACTGCCTTTTTTGATATACGGGATTATTGAGTTAAAACGAATTTTAAATCAGAATAGGGAATACCTCCCGCTCCTTGGTGCAACGGGCGCCTTTATTTTTATTCTCTCGGCATTGAAACTACCATCAGTAACCGGGAGCTGTTCTCACCCGACCGGAACAGGATTATCGACTATCTGTTTTGGTCCCTTCATAACATCGGTTATCGCCTTAATCGTTCTTCTGTTCCAGAGTCTCTTTCTTGCCCATGGAGGTCTCTCTGTCCTTGGAGCAAACATCCTGTCTATGGGTATTGTAGGGCCACTTGCCGGTTACGCGATATACCGTTTCCTAAAAAATACTGCACTTTCCATGTATATTACAGTCTTTGCAGCGTGTGTTGTTGCTGATCTTTTTACCTACCTCATGACATCCATTGAACTCGCACTTGCTTACCCGGCAGAGATTGGAGGGATTGCAGGTTCATTCACACTTTTCTTTGGTATCTTTGCAATTACCCAGGTACCTCTGGCAATTGTTGAGGGAGTTGTGTTAACACTCGTCTTTAAGTATATCGTGCAGTTGAAACCCGATATTCTGGTATCTCTGGGCGTATTTCCAAAGGAAAAGATCGAGAGTGCAAGGAGTGAGTTCTGATGATAAAAAAATATACCCTTGAGATAATCACCGCAATTGTGATACTTCTCTTTATCGGAGGTTATCTCTTTACTGCCAGTACCATGGAAGGGGCTGAATTTGGCGGTTCTGATGGTGTCGGATCAGCTGCTGTTGCAGAACTGACCGGGCAGTCAGAGGACTCGTTCGAACCCCTTATCCCTCAGTGGGAACCGTCAAGTGGTGAGATTGAGTCCTGTCTCTTTGCTATTCAGGCAACAATTGGGGGAATAATAATCGGTCTGGTCTTTGGGTTCTGGATCGGTCAGAATAAGAAGAACCAGGTGATATAAGTACCGGCACACCACGCATGTACTTTGAATTACTTGAGAACATTGCGCAGAATAATGGAATGAGGGACATTAGTCCCTATACCAAGTTACTCCTGGGTCTGGGTTGCATTCTTATCGTAATCACCTCACCCGGATATATTGTCCCTCTTTTTATCGCAATCACCCTTAGTGTCTGCATATTAGGAATCGGAAAGATTCCTGTTCGCCTGTACCTGACACTGCTTAGCATCCCCCTTGGTTTTGCCATCGCCAGCGTTATTGTCATCGTTCTCGTTACAGGAGGCGGAATGACTGTTTTTTCTCTTCAGGTTACAAACTGGCTCTCACTATCGGTGACTGTTGAGAGTCTGAACGAAGGATTTTTTGTTTTTTGCAGGATATTCGGGGGGATGTGTGCACTCTTTTTCATCTCTTTGACCACCCCGATGACTGACCTCTTCTCGGTCATGAAACGCTGTTATATCCCCATGGTCCTTATTGATCTGGCCATGCTTATCTATCGGTTTATTTTTATCTTTATGGAAAAAGCCGAACTCATCTACCGGGCACAAGTAATGCGCCTGGGATATAGCACCTACCGGGAAGCAATACATACATCAGGAGATCTGGCCGGAGCTCTCTTTCTTGCGAGTTGGAATGCAGGAGAAGATCTCATAAAAGCGATGGATTGCCGGTGTTATTCAGGTCAGTTTGCGTTACTTTCCAAAGAAACTCCTCTTCAAATACGATCCGTCCTTCTTATCTGTATCTTTCTGGGCTTCTGTTGCACCCTCGAGGTAATAACAGCAGATTATACCATTATCCCGGTGAGCATATGACCTCAATCATTCTTGAAGCACGTGAAATTACCTATTCATATCCATACGGACCACCAGTAATCTGTGGTATCAGTTTTCATATCAGGAAAGGTGAAAAGATTGCTCTTGTAGGTCCAAACGGAGCTGGAAAATCAACCCTGCTCCTGATGTGCAACGGGATGATAAAACCGGATAGTGGAATGATCCTCTATGATAACAAACCGATCCAGTATAACCGTTCATTTTTGAGAGAGTTACGAACAAAAATCGGTTTTGTTTTTCAGAATCCTGATAACCAGATTATTGCCCCCACGGTATACCAGGACGTTGCCTTTGGCCCGGTAAACCTGGGATTACCACAAAATGAGGTAATAACAGCGGTATCTGATGCACTCCGGGCTGTTGGTCTTGATGGTTTTGAACGACGCCCACCGCACCAGTTATCGGGAGGGGAGAAGAAACGTGTCGCAATGGCCGGCATTCTTGCGATGAACCCGGAGGTACTGGTCTTTGATGAGCCTACCAGTATGCTCGATCCACAGGGATCCGAGGATATGATGGAGTTGTTAGAAGAGATGCATAACAAGGGAAAGACCATCATCATCTCAACCCATGATGTAGAATTGGCATATCCCTGGGCAGACCGGGTAATACTTATGGAAGAGGGAAATATCCTCGATGAAGATATCCCTGAGCTTGCTTTTGCTGATAAAAACCTGATTCGGAAAGCGCACCTTTCAGTCCCCATTCTTCTTGAGTTATACATGGAACTGGTTAAAAGAGGGATGAAAGAAGTGAAACATCCTCCCCGGTCTGTACTTGATATGATCCGGATGATTGAATCAGACAGACATGGCCAGATGCAGATGCATTGTGAAGCGTGTGGTGTGATTCATATTGCAGACTGTGATGCCGTTCCCGCCGGGAAATTCTTATCATATCTCTCTATTCACACCATCTCTGCCATTGGGGCGATGGGAAACCGGGCAAAAACAAGGTTAAAAGAAGAATCACTATACCCGGATTTTACCTATGCTGTCATTGATCGCTGTATTCTTCAGGCGATGAATGGAAAAAACTCATTGCTTCTCACCTCCGGGGGGATGCTTACAAGTGCACATGAACGTATCATTTCATTTAACAATGAAAATAACCGCCATATCAGGATAATTTCGGTGCCGACAGAAAACGGAGCAGGGTAAGATCTTTCCCGGGTTGCCGGGTTGAATAAAATTCAATCTCTTTTACTCTTTCATGATCCAACTCATCAGGAACCGGGAGAAGAATGGTTCATACGGATACTTGTGTGCATCGAATCAGTATTTTAAGAATCAGTTCAGAATTCATAGAGAGGAAGAAACAGAAGCAAATAATTTCTCCTTGTTATATGGTTTAAGAAGTACTCCGGTAAATCCAAACTCCTTATACGATAAAACTGCAGGGTCATTTGCATCTCCACTTGAGACAAGTGCCCTGATTTGGGGATCATACTGCTGTAATTCCCGGATAACCTCACGCCCGCCAATGCCGCCGGGTATTGCAAGATCAAGAATCACCAGAGAAAAACCATTCCCACTCTCTTTTGCACGCTTATAGGCCGATATTGCATCTTCTCCCGTTGATACCGTGACAGGATCATACCCGAGTTTTGTAAGGATTATCGAGGTGATATCACGTATTGCATCTTCATCATCCATAACGAGAATTTTCTTCTTCTCTGAATCCGTAGATGCCATCTTTTACTATTATACCATGATAGGAAAAAAAACTTATGAAACCGGAGTGGATATGACCGGAAAAGATCCCAGATATTCACAAACTGACTGATAAGGAGCAACGGGCATCATGTACCAATCATGCCATACCTGCCTTATACCTGATGTAATAAACCAGATACGGATACTGTGTATTATCACCTGTATATTACAGACGAGTGCAACCTAAACTGCCGGTACTGCAGAGACAAGATCTTCTCCATTCCGGAACCGGATACCCCTGACATTACCATCAAAGACATACCTCCGGAGATAACCTACCCCCTGTCCCAATTAAAAAGGTTTATTTCCAAAGATCCGGAAGCAAAGATTACGTTTATCGGGGGCGAACCCACCCTGCGGCCTGAATGGATCGGAGCGATTATGCAGGATGTCCCGGCAGCGAAATGGATGATTCAGACAAATGGCATTCGCTTAAAGGATCTGCCATCAGATATAACAAACCGGTTCGGGACCATTCTTATCTCTATCGATGGAAACCAGGAATTAACAGATTATCACCGGGGAAAAGACACCTACCGGAAGGCCATGGAAAGCATCCAGAGTATCATTGCCCGTGGGTATCGTGGTGAACTTATTGCACGAATGACCGTTACCCGGAAAACAGATATTTATGCAGCAGTAACACATCTTGCATGTAACCGGATTTATCCATTCCGTTCGATACATTGGCAGATTGATGCCGGTTTCTGGAGTGATTATAACCCTCATGCCTATGGTGCATGGTCAAAAAACCAGTACATCCCGGGAATACAACGGCTGGCTGATCAGTGGATATCAGTAATAAAACAGGAACGTAAGGTTCCGCAGTGGTACCCGTTCACCGGTATTATCCACGATCTCCTTACCGGAGAGGATTCACTCCTCCGTTGTGGATCAGGACACGCAAATTACACCATCCAGACCGATGGCACCATCATTCCCTGCCCGATCATGCTGGGGATAAAGGATTACTACCTGGGACATATCAATACCTCCCATTATTCAGATATTAAAGCGGTACCTATCCCAAAAAATCATTGTACGAACTGTGATATCTTTTCTATATGCGGGGGAAGATGCCTCTATTCAGCAGTAATTCGTCCCTGGCCTGATGAGGGATTTACCGAGATATGCACCACCGTCAGATCGTATATAAAAATTCTTCAGGGACTGATACCACAGATACAACAGATGATGCGAGCAGGAGAGATCTCAGCAGATGCATTTGACTACGAGCGGTATAACGGATGTGAAATAATTCCCTGACCGGGTAAAAGATCGGGAGGACTAACAAGTCAGGGTAATCTCCTCTAAATGAAGGAAACAAGAACAGATGACCTCTCTTTTTTCCTCTTCCTTTAGCCGGATTGGCAGAGAGGCTACTCTTCATCTATCTCCTGCCATCATACAGATAAGGTATGAAAATTTCTGTCCTTGCCAGTGGGAGCAAGGGAAATGCATATTATATCGAGGGAGATAACTCTGCCCTCCTCCTCGATGCCGGAATAAGCGCACGGGAAATTATCGGCACGAAAGGAAAAGGAGGAAGGATACGGACCTGTGGCGGAGATCCTGATAAAATTGCCGGAATACTCCTGACCCATGAACATATCGACCATATACGGGGTGCAATTCCCATGGGAAACGCACTAAAAGTGCCGGTTTTTGGAACAGAAGGTACCCTGTATCCACTACTCCAGAAGCAGGCCTCAAAAAAAAGACCGGAGATATCTTCCTGCCGGTATCATGATCCATTTCCTATCGATGATTTTGTGATTGAACCGTTCCCGGTATCACATGATGCCCGAGAACCCTGCGGGTTTACCATCAGGGAAGGGGGTATCACACTCTGCTGCTGTTCAGATACCGGCCTCGTTACTGATCAGATGCTCAGGCTTTTTTCACAAGCTGACGGTCTCATCATCGAGTCAAATCATTGTCCTGATATGCTTAAGAACGGTCCGTATCCCCCCGCTTTAAAGCGTCGCATTGCTTCAAACAGGGGACATCTCTCGAACAAAGCAACAATAGAGGTCCTGAAAAATATCGGAACTGATATCCGGACGGTTATCCTCTCTCATCTCAGTGAAATAAATAATGAACCCGGAATTGTTGCAAACGGTTCATATGAAGGGCTCGGACTCTTTGCTGACGAGATCGAGATATTTGTTGCATCAAGCGTTGATGCATCACAAAAACCGAGTTATACCAAGAAGAAGGGAGATATACCCAGGCAATATCCTGGTGAATGCTGGTCCAGGATGATACCGTTGTAAGAAGCATCCATAATAAGCAGGATTTCTATGAATTTTTTAACATTTGCCAGGATATGCAAAGAACTGGAAGGCATTTCCGGAAGGTTGGATCGGATCTCCTTTTTAAGCAAGGCAATGGAAGAATGCTCAGTTGAGGATCTTCCTTCCTTTATTCAACTTCTGATGGGTCGCCCGTTTCCAGACTGGAGCCAGGAAAAACTGGGAATCGGACCGAATCTTTTATACGATGCGGTTGCCTATGTCATCGGCAGAAAGAAGGAAGATGTAATTGAGACGATAAACAGAATCGGAGACGTTGGATCAGCAGTAGAAACCCTGATGGCTGGAAAAGAACAGATGTCTTTTTTCCAGGATGAACTAACACTGTCTGATGTTCATGACGCACTTATCACCATTGCCGGCAGCAGTGGAGAACGCTCCCAGCGTGATAAGACACGCATGATACAGAGACTTCTCTCTGATGCATCTCCCCTCGAAGCCCGGTATATTGCCGGTATTCTCTTAGAAGATATGCGAATCGGTATCGGAGAGGGAACTATCCGTGATGCAATCGCACTCCTGACAGGAACTGATCCTCTCCTGATTGAGCACGGCATCCAGGTTATCAATGATATCGGACAGGTAGCCATCCTGGCGCGTACCAACAGGGATGCTCTTCAAAAACTCACCATAACCCTCTTTCACCCGGTACGGATGATGCTTGCAAAGCAGGGTACCATCGGGGGAGCACTCACCGGATTCGGGAGCGTCATCGCTGAGAATAAGTATGACGGGGCACGGTTTCAGTTCCATACTGACGGGAATGCCGGACGGATTTACTCCCGCAAACTTGAGGATGTTACCGACGCTCTCCCGGATGTTGTTTCCCTGCTGCAGGAGGCAGCTGCAGGTCACACCGTTATTCTTGATGGTGAGATTGTTGCAGTGAAAGAAGGCAGGATACTTCCTTTTCAGAATGTACTGAAGCGGTTCAGGCGAAAACATAATATCAGTGCAGCACGTGATGAGGTTGAACTGGTTCCCTATCTCTTTGATATGCTGTTCCTTGACGGAGATACTCTGATAGATTCTCCCTTTACGTATCGGAGAGAGAAACTTGAGGCTGCCATACCCCGGTTTGTTGCACCGCAAATAACCGGCTCTGATAAGGATACGATTGAATTATTTTATCATGAAGCACTTGATGCAGGCCATGAGGGTATTATGCTGAAAAATCCCGGGTCTCGTTATACCCCCGGAGTCAGGGGCAAAGACTGGATAAAGATAAAACCAGAGGTAGATACTCTTGATCTCGCAGTGATCGGTGCGCAATGGGGAGAAGGGAAACGTGCCCATCTCTATGGCTCTTTTCTTCTTGCCTGCAGGGAAGACGATCGGTTCCTGCCCGTCAGCCGTGTAGCAACCGGCTTTTCCGATGAACACCTGGTATGGCTTTACAACGAACTAAATTCATCAGTTGTTCGAACACAGGGGAAGGATCTTTTCTTTGAACCCCGGATGGTCTTTGAGATCGGGTATGCCGAGATCCAGGAGAGCCCGGGGTATGAGACAGGATATGCCCTCCGGTTCCCCCGGTTCATCAGGGTTCGGGATGATAAGGATATTGATGAGGTAAACACCCGTTCTGATATCTTGTACCGGTACTTCCAACAGGGAAGGCGGGATAACAATGCCTGCTAATATACACTAATATGCCGACAATCATGTCAACACTATCTCAACCTTCTTTATCGGCACTCAGGATCATACCTGTTCCAAAAAAACGATAAGCCCCTGCCCCTCCAGATAAAGAAGCATCTCAGATACCCATGATGCAAAAGAGACAGGGTAATCAGGAATCCGCGCTGCAATCATCTTCCCGGTATCATCATCGGTACCGGGGCTGACCTGCACGATAACTGAACCGGTTGCATAGGCACCGGTAACGATATCATCACGATCCCCGTCCGTGATACCAAAAACAGGGATTCCGAGGTGATACCCGATATGACCTGATACTGCGGTTGTATCATCACCGATTGCAAAGATTCCGGCAACGTCAGGGGAAAGGAGAGCGTAGAGATCAACTGCAGCATGATCAATGACGACTATCCTTCCGGTATCAGGAGTAGTACTCTGCGAAAGATGAGGGGAAGATCTCCTGATTCTGCCGCTTTTGCACCAGGCTCCTGACAAATCTACCGTTCCGCGGGCAGACAGTTTCTCAATGCCATGATCCTTGATATCGATACCAGATAACCCTTTGAGGGTAGAGCCATCGGTAGTAAGTTTTACCACACTGGCTGTTGCATACCCGATAATAATACCATTGACAAATACCGGCTCTCCCGGGATACACCCCCCGATACTACGGATACCCCCCTTCTCTTTTATGTGTGAACTGCCGTTTTTAACCGAAAAACCGGTTGCAGAAAGAAGATAATCGACAGGATCGTCTCCCATCTCTCCCCATAGCAACAGTTCCTGTGACCTGCACTCTACCTGGACAAGTCCTGGCCTTATGCATCTGCCAAAAACCAGACTCCCGAATCGTTCTCCTGATTCTTTAGTTTTTGCACAGTTCAGAAGGAAGGAGAAGGAAGGATCCAGATCATTTAAAATCCGACTTGGAGGCCGGCAATCGGGACTGACCGGTATACTGCACTCCTCTGCCGCGGTCCGTGCCATAATTCCGGCAACAATGATATTCTCGAGATCTATTCTTTCGGCAATCCAGGAGACCCATCCTTCATCAAAGGCTTCCGGGCCATGGACTACCATCGTAAGCGATCTCAGAGAACCTTTTTCCTTCATACTATCGTTCATTCGCTTAAGAGATCTCATCCCGTGATCTGTGTTCCCGATCCGAAAACCTGCCACACCTTGCCGCCAGGGTCTAATCCCATCATTATTGTCGGTTTTTCGAAAGATACAGGGCAATACCCGATGCAAGGATGATACATGCCAGGAGTGCCCAGGTAACGGATACTGCAGTAATGGAGAAGGAACTATACTGGATAAGCATCGTGACTCCGATACAGATGAGCATTGAAAACGCCATGCCAAGCACTATCCTGACAAAAAACCGGGAATCTTCCAAAAACCTCACGACTATCAGCGCTACCGGGTACCCGGGGAGAAAGAGTGCCAAAAGAAATCCTGCGATTACCGACAGAAGCGTTCCATCCTCTCTTCCAACTAGAATGACCAATGCACAGAGGAGTGCTGCTCCCACAACAACTGCCGGTTCACGATACACACAATGATCTCTTTTCATAACAACCAAGGATATATAGATCTCAGGATAACGGTTTTTACATGGATTCAGATGAGCAGGCACTCTACAAAGCGATCGGTATTGCCAGCGTCATCGGAGTTGCAATTTGTCTTGTTCTTATCATATATGTGACAACCAGTGATTATTTTTACCAGGGTTTTTCCGAACTGTACTGCTCAGAAGAATGTATTACCCCGCCCGGTTCTCATAATAATTCCTCTCACAACTGCTCAATTACCATCGTCTCACACCATAAAGAACAGATGGGATACGAATATCGTATATCTCTCAATGATACAGTGATACAGTCCGGGACGTTTCAACTCCCCGGCACCGGATCAGATGATGCCGGGATAACAATTCCTTTTATCACCAACACGGTATCTGAACCTGGCAGGGACCTATCATCAGGATTCATTGATAAAACCAAGAAACAAGAAGATACCTCTCCTGTTCTTTCCAACCGGACAGATACCCGCCAGGTGATTATCCAGGTAAATGAAACAACATCGTACAGGGGAATTCTGCCGCGATCCTATTGCATCTTCTTCCCGGTCACATGCAATGCTCATGAGGGAGAATGAACCTGGATATCATCTGTTCTGACATCATTCTCGCCTTTTGTGCCATTTGTATCACAACCGGTACGGGCGGAGGATTTGTATTTTTTTTCCTAAAAGAGAGAGATCTTCTCACCCGCATCATCCTCTCGTTTGTCTTTGGTTTTGTTCTTCTCTCTCTATCAGGAATTCTCGCGTATTTCCTGTCTCTTTCCCCGGTCTTGCTCCAGGTTTGTATTATCATTCCCGGATGTATCCTCCTCTGTATCGCATGGAGGAGAACTCCCGGATACCTTCTCCCGGATCGATGGGATAAAGCAGTTCTCATTCTCACTGGAGTGTATATCCTCGTATTAATCGGTATCTTCTCAACGATTATATTGTGGCGTGCCGGAGACCTCCTGGTCCATGCATCTATCGTCAGGATGATACTGGACGGGGCATCGGTACCGGTAAGCATCTATCCTTTAGGCAGTGCCTGGGAATATTATCCAAAGGGATTTCATTATTATACTGCTTTTTTTACTCATTTCTTCCCGCTTGAGCAGACCATAACCATAATCCCGGTTCTTATCACCGCTATTACAAGCCTTCTCCTGTATTGCATCGTGCGTAAATACTACCCGGGATGGTGCGCCACGGCAGCGTTTATCCTTGCATGCTTCTGCTTTCCTCAGCATTATGATAATTTGATCTGGGGAGGATACCCGTCAGCCGCTGCACAGATGCTTTTTGTCGCAATTATCCTTGCTCTCATCTTAAAAGAACGGATCGTGATTCTTCTTCTGGCAGGACTGGTAGTAACCCATACACGGTTTTTGATCTATCTTGCACCGGTTCTTGTCGTCTGGATCGGAAATGAATGGATGATACGAAAAGAGATCCTTAAAAAAGAGCGGATTTATATCCTGATCGGTGCAGGCCTCCTGATCCTGACTGTAATCTGTATTCCCCTAATGCTCTCTGCTACATCGTACATCTTCTGGACATTTTCTGATAAGACAATGGCCACAGAATTCATCACGAAATGGGTTTTTATTTTGCTCGCAATCCCGGGCATCCTGATCGCATATTACCGGTTTTTTGCCATGGAACGTCTTGCACTCGCCTGGATTGCAGGGCTGTGTATGGTTGTTCTGCTGGTGGATTCTGAGATCTTAATTATCACCACTGCAACCCGCGTAATCGCCCAGTTGTACCTCCCCCTGGCATTCTTTGCTGCACTGGCCCTCAGTTACATGACATGGCAGTTACGGGAGACTCATATCAGGACTATCCTGTCAATTCTCCTCATTATTGTTGGTATCGGCAGTATGGGGGCCGTGTTTATGAGTTACAGCAATTCCTTTGCCCTGCCCGAAGACGACTACCAGGCAATGCAATGGCTGCGCGATCAGCCTTTTCCCCAACCGGTCTGCATCAATACCGATCCGACGGGTAATCTTGTCTATCCCCTCACCGGCATTCCGGTTTCAGACCCGGTACTGATACCCAAACCTCACTCATCCCCGGCCGGTTCATGGAGCGGAATAACCTCCCTTATCATCTCTGATCCAACAAATCCCGAAATTTTAAACCATACCGCGAATCTCCCGTTTCACCCGGTTCTTCTCTATATCTCAAGTATTTCCCGAAGTGATCCTGACTACCGGCCACCTTTCTTTAATGTCTATGATGGAGAATACACGGATGTAAATATCAGTGCACTGGGAGAGAGATATGAGATCATCTATGACAAGGGTGCTGCCATTATTGCCCTATCCTGAAACTATGATATAGCACCCCGGTCAACCCTTAACGAGCTTTCATGACAATATCACCGGAATATTTCCTTCTGTTCCTTATGGGTTTTTTTACCGTCCTTGCCTCCGCACCTCTTTTTATCAGAAAGTTTACCAAAAACGGTTTCGTGGTCCCTGACATGTACAAAGAAGATTCCATGGTTCCCACGATGGGAGGTATGGTAATCATTGCAGGTATCCTTGTATCACTCATCATCGCTGTCTTTCTTGTCAGGGGCGTTGCGTTACTCCTCATTTTTTATTTCATCGTTTTTACCTACGCCATGTTTGGGATCCTTGATGATCTCATAGACGTCGGACGGCAGTTAAAGATCATTGCACCGTTTTTTATGGCAATACCGATAGCGCTCCTGTCTACAGATACTACCATATGGCTTCTTTTCTGGCAGGTAGAACTCGGGGCCCTGTTCCTGTTTCTCATTGCCCCGCTCTTTGTGATGGTAATATCCAATCTCATTAATATGCATTCCGGATTTAACGGGATGCAGAGTGGACTTTCCCTCATTATTACCGGATTTCTCATCATCCAGGGAATTATCTGGGGATATCACACCACACTGTATATCATGCCTTTGTTTGGGGCCCTCTGCGGTTTTTATATCTATAACCGGTATCCTTCCCGGATCTTTGAAGGCAATGTCGGCTCCCTTGCCATCGGATCTGCGGTAGGGGCATATATTATCCTCATGAATATGGAGATCCTGGGAATAATCATCTTTATTCCCCATATCATCAACTTCCTGATGTACGCATACTGGCGTGTCATGAAGTTACCGGCAACAAAATTTGGCACGATTAATAGGGCCGGAAACCTGGTTGTTCCCAATTATCTGACGCTCAAATGGGTTATCCCGTATTTTTTTCCGGTTTCGGAGAAGAAGGCAACACGCGTGATGTTTTTACTGACTGCTCTCTTTGGACTAATCGGACTTGTCATCCAAAATACCCTGTTTCTACCCCGATGATACCATGGGATACCTATTCTGTTCGATATTGTTTTCAGATCATATACCTATACTAGAGAATCAGATCCTTATACTGTATTTATACTAATCGTGATTTTTTTCATATACGAAACAGATACCATGAAACCAATAAAAAAAATCTGCTCCCGCTGCATTCTTGACGATACCATCGAAGGGATAGAATTTGATGAGAACGGAATCTGTAACTTCTGTTCGATTCATAATACCCTGGAGATGCAGTACCCGCTGGATGATATCGGAAAAGACCACTTAAAAAAGATTGTTGCACAGATTAAGAAGGATGGGAGAGGGAAGAGATACGACTGTGTGGTCGGTGTCAGTGGTGGCCGTGACAGTACCTATACGCTCTATATGGCAGTATCACTGGGTCTCCGCCCCCTTGCGGTTCATTTTGATAATGGCTGGAACTCAGAGACTGCGGTAACCAATATCCATCATGCGACAGAGAAACTGGATGTGGATCTGTTTACCGTTGTTGCAGACTGGGAGGAGTTTAAGGATCTCCAGCGATCGTTTTTGTATGCATCGGTTCCCGATGCTGATGTCCCCACGGACTGGGCAATTTATTCAGTCCTTTTCAAATTAGCAGCAAAGGAAGGCCTTCATTATGTCATCCAGGGACATTCATTCAGAACTGAGGGAACCTCCCCAATCACCTGGACATACATGGATGGACGGTATATCAGAAGTGTTCAGAAACAGTTTGGGAAAAGAAAGATAACCAGCTTCCCGATCATGGGCTTTTGGGATCTCGTTACCTACATAGGTATCAGGAGAATAAAGGAGATCCGGCTGCTTGAATACGTTGAGTACAATAAGGGTACGGTCGACCGGTTGCTCTCTGAAAAACTGGGATGGACCTATTACGGGGGACACCATCACGAATCCATGTACACCCGGTTTTTCCAGTCATACTATCTGCCCCATAAATTTGGGATCGATAAAAGAAAACTTGAGTACTCAGCACAGGTGCGGTCAGGACAGATGAGCAGAGAAGAGGCCCTGGAAAAGATGAGAGAACCTTATGAATTCGATCCCGGAATCGTCTCATATACCATTACCAAACTGGATCTGACACAAGGAGAGTTTGAAACAATCATGAAACTTCCAAAAAAGAGTTTTCTTGATTATCCGACCTACTACCCGTACATTAATCTATTCAGGATTCCAGTGAAGATTGCATGCCGTTTCCATCTCCTTCCCCCCATCCTTGCGGAAAAATACTTAAAAAAAGATTCAGCTATGAAGTGTTTGCCAGGTAAAAATGCATCGTAACCCTTTGTATTCACATTTCAGAAATACGGGATAGCCGGGAGAACCGTGATAACGATAATCGATTATAAAACCGGTAACAGTGGTAGCATCCATAATGTATACCGGCGTATCGGGTTAGAGTCCAGGATTACATCCAGTCCAACCGATATTCTGGATGCTGATGCACTCATTCTGCCAGGAGTGGGTTCGTTTGACCGTGCCATGCAAAACCTGGAAGAGATGAACCTGATTCCGGTACTTGAAGAGAGTGTACTGGATCAGAAGATCCCTTTTCTTGGGATCTGTGTCGGTATGCAGGTACTGGCACATCAGAGTGAAGAGGGAAACAGGAACGGTCTTGGGTGGATTGATGCCTCAATTCAGAAATTTGAGATGTCTTTGATAGGAGAGAAAAAAGTTCCCCATATGGGCTGGAACAACCTGTTACTCAGAAAAAATGACCCTGTTACGATGGGATTGAACGGGACGGAACGGTTTTACTTTGTTCATTCGTATCATTATACCATTCCAACGAACGCAGAGATCCTGGCTACAACCAGTTACGGGTATGAATTCCCGTCACTAATTAAAAAAGAGAATATTTACGGGATCCAGTGCCATCCGGAACGGAGTCATTCAAGCGGGATTGCAATCTTACGGAATTTTGCCACCATGGGAGGCTGAAAATAGTGTTCCGGCCCCGCATTATCCCCTGCCTGCTTTTACAGGATAACGGACTCGTAAAGACGACACGGTTTAAAGAACCGCGTTATATCGGTGATCCCATAAACGCAGTCAGGATATTTAATGAAAAGGAAGCTGATGAACTGGTATTTCTTGATATCTCACTCTCAAGACCGCAAGGCCTATTCAAAAAAAAGGCAGGGACAATCCAGTACGATCTTTTAAGAAAGATATCTGGTGAGTGTTTTATGCCCTTTGCATACGGGGGTGGAATCACAGATATCGATCAGATTCAGACACTTCTCTCTATCGGTATCGAGAAGGTTGCAATAAACACCGGTTTTTTTTCCAATCCCGGGCTGATTGCAGAGGCAAGCTACCAGTTTGGAAGCCAGAGTATCATCGCATCAATAGATGTAGTAAAAGGAAAAAACGGGAAGTACGAAATCTTTACCCATGGGGGAACCAGAACTGCCAAAACCGATCTTCTCACCGTTATCAGGGATGCAGAGAGGGCAGGGGCCGGAGAGATCCTTTGTACTGCAATCGACAGGGATGGAACCATGGAAGGGTATGATATTGCCTTAGTACGGATGGTTTCAGATGCAGTACAGATCCCGGTTATCGTATGTGGAGGTGCCGGATCCCTGCAGGACATGGCAGATGCCTATGTATCCGGCCATGCATCTGCCCTTGCAGCAGGCAGTCTCTTTGTCTATCACGGGCGCAAGCGGGCAGTTCTCATCAGTTACCCAACCCAGGGTGAGATTAATAAAACATTTCCAGGTGAGGTATGAAGATCGTTGTTGACATCAATCATCCCGCCCATGTGCACTATTTTAAACATTTCATCTGGCAGATGCAGGAACGGGGTCATCAGATCCTGATAACCACTATTGACAAGGAAGTTACCCTTGAGCTGCTCAACGCATATCACCTTCCCTTTATCTGCCTCGGAAAACACCAGAAAGGAATCGGTAAGAAGATCTTTTCTATTCCCCTTATGGATATCAGGATGTTTCTTGCGGTTTTTCGGTTTCATCCTGACATCTTTATCGGGTTTGGTTCGATTCGTGCTGCTCATGTCTCACGAATACTCCAAAAACCCTGCATCGCGCTTGACGATACAGAACATGCTACCTGGGAACATCTCCTGTATGTCCCCTGTACCGATGCGATTATCACCCCGATCTGGTTTAAAAAGGATTTTGGAGGAAAACATATACGATACGACGGGTATACCGAACTCGCCTATCTTCATCCTGATTATTTTACCCCGGATATCGGAGTTCTTGACGAAATCGGACTTTTAGAGGAAGACAGGTTCGTTATTGTCCGCTTTGTCTCATGGGATGCAAGTCACGATATCGGGCATACCGGGATTGTGCATAAAACTGAACTTATTGAAAAGATCCTTCCATATGCCAGGGTGTGTATCTCGTCTGAAGGGGCATTGCCGGAAGAACTCGAACCATACCGGATCCAAATTCCTCCGGACAGGCTTCATCATCTTCTCTATTATGCAACACTCTATATCGGTGAAGGGGCAACCACTGCTTCAGAATGTGCAGTTATGGGAACCCATGCCCTCTATGTCAACACGCTCAGACTTGGGTATACGGATGAAGAAGAAGAAGCATATGGTTTGGTTTATACCTTCTCTGATCCAACCGGAATGGAAGAGACGGTGATAAAAAAAGCAGTGGAATTACTGACTAATAATAATATTAAAGCCGAAGGGAGAGAAAAAAGGGTTAAATTGCTAAAAGACAAAATTGATCTCACACAATATCTTATCTGGTTTGTCGAACAGTATCCTGACAGTCTTATTTCCAGCACCATACCCATGCCTGACCTGATAAATCATGATTGACCTTACTCACAAAATAAAAGATCACAGTGCCTGTATCGGAATAATCGGACTTGGTTATGTCGGTCTTCCCCTGTCACTTGCGTTTGCACAAAAATTTCAGGTCATCGGATATGACATTGATCCTGCATTGATATCCGGTCTGCTACAGGGTCATTCTCATATCAGTGATATCAGTGATGAAAATGTCCGAGAAACACTGGGAGTATCATTTCATCCCACTGATAAGGTATCTGATCTCAAAGAAGCAGATTTTATCATCATCTGCGTCCCGACTCCGCTTGACCAGGAGAAGATCCCTGACCTGACCTTTATCAAGAATGCCTGCATCGCTATCGCTTCCTTTTTACGTCCCGGCACCTTTGTCATCCTTGAGAGTACCACATATCCCGGAACCACCCTGGAAGTTGTCAGACCAATCCTTGAGACATCTGGTTATCATACAGGAAAGGATTTTGGCCTGGCGTACTCTCCGGAACGGATAGACCCGGGAAACAAGTCATTCTCGGTTTCAGATATCCCCAAGGTTGTCGGAGGAATAGACACGTCCTGTTCCCGGGTTGCTGCATCCCTCTACGGCAGCATTATAAACGATATCATCACTGTTTCTGATACCACAACTGCAGAATCGGTGAAAATGGTTGAGAATATCTTTCGAAATGTTAACATCGCACTGGTGAATGAACTTTCACTCATCTTTGAACAGATGGGCGTGAATATCTGGGAGATAATTGATGCTGCTGCAACAAAACCATATGGGTTTATGCCGTTTTATCCGGGACCAGGTATTGGGGGGCATTGTATCCCGCTCGATCCCTACTACATGTCGTACAAGGCGAAAAAATATGGATTTATCCCCCAATTTATCGAGAAATCAGGGGAAATAAATGAATTTATGCCTTTTCATGTCGTTAATCTTATCGAGAGAGGACTGAGACAGGTACATCAGCCAATCATGGGATCCATCATAGCGGTTTTAGGTCTGACCTACAAGCGGGATCTTAATGATACGAGGGAGACACCTGCATGTGAGGTTATCGATGAACTGGACCGCCTTGGAGCACACGTACGGGTATATGATCCCTATATTAAAGAATTACAGACACGGCACGGAATTTACCGATCAGGCACTACCCTGCAGGAGACGCTCACCGGTGCAGATTGTGCCGTATTTCTTGTTGATCATGAGGGATTCTGTTCTCTTGATCTCGGTTCTCTTGGAAAAATGCTGAAAAAACCCGTCGTTATTGATTGTAAAAACATTTTTTCAGGATCCATCCCGGATATGATATACCTGGGTCTTGGAAAAGGTGAGACCATTTCCGGATTACGATAAAGGCAGAAGATATGGCCCCCGGAGTCTGCCCACACATATCAGTGGGAACATTTTTTAAACGATCTGGCTCTGATACCGGTTTTTTCCTTGCAGTTCTAGGAGTAATTTTCGTAAACATCATCATCAGGTTCCCGGTTGTTCCCCATGAGATCGGGATTGATTCCTTTTTTATCCATTACCTGGGAGGAGTTATTGCATCCGAAGGATCAATCCCCTGGTTACTCTCACCCCTCTCTCTCTTTGGTGTATACCCGTACTCCTACCCGTCAGGAATCCCCATTCTCCTTGCAGTACTGCATTGTTTCACCGGACTGGAGATGGAATGGATCATCTACGGATTTGCCCTTTGTATGGGACTTCTTGGTATCGGAACCTCGTACCTGCTTGCCGGCGAATTCTTCCAGTCACGGGGATTACAACTTCTCTTTGCTTTTGTATTCTCACTCTCCCCTCTTGCCCTGAAATTTACCATATGGACCGCATCAACCCGTGGTGCATTCCTCATGCTTCTTCCCCTTGCCCTCTGGTCACTCATCAGATTCTGTAAAGAGAAGTCCTTTGTTTATCTTCTCGTAACAATATCCCTTTATATTCTGCTCTGGTCTGTGCACCGGCTTTTTATTCTCCTCATCCCGATTACCTTTCTCTGCATGGTTCTGTACCTGGGAAAGACCCACATCTCTCCGGAAAAACAGCAAAAACATCCTGCAGTCTTTGTCGGAATCCTCTTTGGTGCAATACTTTTGTCAGTTTCGATCTATATACTTCAGTTTATCGAACTTGCAGAGTTGTACCAGTACTCTGATACCTACTGGGGCCTTCGATACTTCTCCTTTTTATCTCTTCCGGTGTGGGTTAATTATCTCGTAGGAAATGTAATAGAGATTGGAGCACGGTTTGTTCTCCTTCTTCCCCTTGCTGCAGCAGGTCTCATTTCTTTCATGAGAAAAGAGGTTGTGTCTGTCAACGAGTGGTTTATCATCTGTACAACTCTCTTTTTCCTCCCTTTTCTCGGGTATTCCATCCAGATATATCAGATATTACTCCCCTTTATCTGCCTGCTTGCGGTATACGGGATAGTATTCCTGATAAAGGAAAGAAGAACGCAGGTTGCAAAGGTGATTGTATCCCTGTTTATTCTCCTTCTTCTTCTCTTCTCCTCGCTGGGAACACTGATTATCAGGGATACGGGAGCAGACTCATCCGGGTTTCATAATTATGCAGAAGAAGAGACGGTCTCGGTTGCAGAGTTCCTGCAGGAGAAAGTAACCATTCCCGGGGAGATTGAAGGATCGTTATCGCTCTTTATTGCCGCATATTCAGGGAGATGGGCACCGATGCCTGAAGATCTTTCCTGTCTTATTGGCGATACGGCCGATAATGACCCGATTATCGAGATAAAACAGGTAAACCTGTTTAATCCTCATTCATGGGAAGGGTTTGTAAAGTATCCCTTCCTCGTTAAAGAGAGAATTGCCTGCACGTATGAGGCTGAGTATCTCATCGCAGGCAGTGGCTGTTGTAATGCTGTTCCTGCAGAGACATATCAGATCTATGATAACGGCCTTCACACTGTCAGATATAATCATTGGTAGATCAATCAATACTCGTTTCTTGAAGAGTCATTTAATTTTTTCACATCTTCTTGATGCTAAACCCTTTGAGAGAAATTATCATTCTGTCATCTGATTTTCAACCAGCCCCGGGAATCTACCGGCCAAGTTCCTGATGGGCCCGTGCCAGGTGCTGCGCTGCCTGGGCACCGATAAGAGAGAGTTCTCCTGCAAGCACCCCTGTTGCCACAATCTCCGCCAGTTTCTTTGCATGGGATCCCGGCGGATCTCCACCCCCGGCAACACCGAGCATCGAGAGGCACTCGGCCTGGGTTCCAAGACGTGTTCCCCCCCCAACCGTCCCAACCGGGAGAGCAGGCAGGGTAACCGAAGCATAGATCCCGTCATCGGTTGGATCAATCGTGGTTATACACAAGGATCCCTCAACAACGTGAGCGGGATCCTGGCCACATGCAATAAACATTGCTGCGATGATATTTGCCGCATGGGCATTAAAACCAAGAGAACCGGCACGGGCAGATCCTACAAGATTCTTCCGGATAGAGACTTCTATCATGGCCTTTGAGTCGGTTTTAAAGATATCCATAACCTGTTGTTCAGAAAGACTGACTCCTGCAGATACCGATCGTCCGCGACCAAGAATCATATTTATCGCAGCCGGTTTTTTATCAGTACAGACATTTCCGGAGAGGGATATCAGTCTTGCACCGGTTTTAAGGGATATTACTTCTGCAGCCTTTTCACTTGCTATCGTGACCATGTTCATCCCCATGGCATCCCCGGTACTAAAGCAGAGTCGTACATACACACTGGTCCCGGCATGATATGTCTCTATATCAGTTACTTTTCCGTGTCTCGTTGTCTGCTGTGCAGCGTCAGCAATCTCATTTTTGTGATCTGCAATCCAGTCAACCATCTCACGGGCATGGATAACACTCCGGGTTGCAAATACCGGTGCCCGTGTCATACAATCAGCAAAGATCCGAACATCTGCACCTCCCGCCTTTGATATCGCACTGCACCCCCGGTTGACCGAGGCCACTAATGCTCCTTCTGTTGTAGCAAGCGGGAGAAAAAAAGAACCTTTCGCATATTCTCCATGCATGAGAACCGGTCCGGCAACACCAAGAGGAACCTGGACTGCACCGATCATATTTTCACAGTTTTTCCGTACCACATCTTCAAGCGGGATCGAGACCATGCCGGTATGGGGCATCTGCACTCCGGTCTCCTCTTCGATATATCTCCTTCTGATCGTAACCGCTTCCTTTGGGGAAACCAGAGCATCAAGGGCATATAACTTCAATGACCCTTCTTTTAGGCGGGTCAGATATGAATTCATACGTATACGTACGATCTGCCAGCAAGATAACGCTTTATATCAATCAATAATCTGAGCCATAATGTCCTTATCAGTACTCACACACAAATCACACAAAAAACCGGATTCTTAATGCAGAAATCCTTTCGAGACCAGATATAAGACCATAGTCGCCCTTCTCCTTCCTGATGAGACAATAGAGATATCAGGATTATCGTGACACAATAGTGAGATTGAACCGGATACGGAACGGTATGCCTGTTATCACGTATTATCCACCCTAAATTCTTCATCCGGACTGACAGGAGAGTCATCACGAAAAAACTCTCTTCCGACATCCCATATCTCATCTATCTCCTCTAAGGACAGAGAAAGGAATTGCGGAAATGACCAGCAGAAGAGGGTTTTTTGGTCTTCATTTCGTAAAGCAGAAACAATTAGTTCCTGTGTACCAGTATCGATATCTGTGAATATCCCATGGCTAATCTTTTTAATCCCGATCGCAAGAATGGGATATTCCCGGGAGATGAGAGCGGCAACGGTATCAGGATCTGAATAAAACCTGCAGGGATATATCACTCTCTGGAGATGGGAAAGGAAGTTATCACTGATATTAACATGAACGGTCAGATAAACCCCGTTCTGCAGATGGATCTGGCCCTTCATATAGCCGGGTTCATAAGGTTGCGTCATTGGATAAACCTTTATCTGAAAGGTCTTTTCGTTCTATCCGGAGCCGGGTATTCCATTCCTCTTTCATCTCCTCAGGACGTGACCGGATACAATCAGGAAAGGTATTGGCATACACACATACTTCCTGTCCGGTATGGAGTCGTCTGCTGATTGAAAGGACTGCATCAACAGCATCAATGTCCACGAATATATCCCGTACCCCTTCCTTTTTCCCGATAGCAGTAACATAGCAGTTCCGTGCAAGATCTGCTGCAATGAGATCAGGATGGTAGAACATTCTTGAGCGGTATAACGAATTTTGCAGGATCGGTATCAGATCAATCTCACGCTGAAGTTCAATCGTAAGAATGATGTTATTTTCAAGTCGTATCTGGCAGGTATACGTCATGGTACATTGCATCAAAAGGAAGACTGAGGATAGGCACAACACTCAGCAAACCGTTTTCCATTCGGAATTGCTCCCTGGTATCTGCTGATGATTTCATCATACAACTCCTTATTTTTTCGGGATAAATCGGTAAAATTATATTTCCCTGAATAATTTTCCAGAAATAGACTTGAATTTACCTGATCTGCATTTGATTCTGTAAGTATGCAGGAGAGATTCCGATACGACACAAGATCCTCTGGTGAGACTGATTCTTTATGAGGAGATTTTAAAGACAATACCGATGGTTTTTTGAGTTTTTCATCTGTTGCATTCTTTGTGGCCTGTGCCGGCTTTCCTGATCTGATAAGATCTTTTATAAACGCTGCGACCGTGTCTCCGGTTCCTGAATCGTCACTCCCTGTCATTTCTGATGCTGCAGATGCATCGAAAAGGGAAATGGCAATGAGAAATACGAGAATAATTGTTATCCTGCGATAATTGATCATTCGTATCTCCATATAGCCGGTTTTTGATGTATCATCCCTTTCCTCAGGAATCTTAATGGGATGTCCTCATAATCCTGAATATGATGGGGGCTTTATCCTTTAAAAACCAGAGCCAGATTTTTCGTGTCCCTGATATTTTTCACAAGGTATGCCTGATAAAGAGGTACCAGTGAGACGTTCCCGATATCGAAAAAATGGTTTATCTCTTCTTTTTAAGAATATAGCCGATAACTGCAATGAGACATATGATAATGCCGATTAACACGAAAAGAACCGGGAAATTCATATCAACTGCCGGAACAGGAACCGGGGTCGGTGTTTGCAGAGTGGTTTGTGTCGGAGTTGGAAGGGGGGTAAGTGTAAGAGATACTTCTGTAGAAGTGCCTCCTGATACCAGGATGGTGTCTGCATAATCCTCGTATCCATTCTCGCGAAGGAGAAGGGTGTAACTACCGGCAGATACATCACGCAATGATGCAGGAGTAATCCCCATATACTGATTATTGAGGAATATTGCGGCCCCCGAGGGTTCTGATGATACAACTAAAACCCCTGTTGTCTGTTGCGGTTCCGGCGCTGGTTGAAGTGAGGCTGATACCCGGGTTGTAGTACCGGCTGATACTTCAATATTCGCTGAATAATCCTGATAATGGGAATGTTCGAGAAGAACGGTATGGATACCGGGAGTAACCCCGGTGATATCCAGGGATTGACCTGAACTCGTTATCCCTTCATAATTCGCATCGAGGTACACATATGCCCCCGGTGGAACCGAGGTGACAGAAATATCACCCACACGTGGCTCCGGAGGGTACGGATTAAGAACAGGGTTTATTGTCGTTGTTCTTCCTGCCGTGACAGAGACACTCTGGCTCCAGTCCATGTATCCGTACCGCTTCAGGCTCACCGGATGGGTTCCGGTAGAGAGACCCGATACCAGGACCGGTGTGTTCCCTCGAAAACTCCCATCTACATACAGGTCGGCCCCGGAGGGGGAAGAAGAAGCCTGAAGGGATCCCGTTTGTTCTATTGGTATCAGGGTTGCAGAAACAGAACTCTCCTTTCCTGACTCAACCAGAACACGGGTGCTGTACGGCTGATACCCATACATATTCACCGCAATCGTATGATATCCCGGTCTGATATCAGTAAACGTACAGGGGGTAGTGAGCTGATATCCGTTATCGATGGTAGTACGTGCACCTTGTGGATAAGAATCAACTGAGATGGATCCGGTTGTGATAATGGGTTGAAGATAGGCTTGTATCGGGATCGTCTCACCGGGACGGGGATTTGTGTTGTATTCCTGGTACCAGTCAGAATAACCCTGTTTCTTAACTGAAACGCTGTTATGGGGAGTACCGGTTGACATCACCTTAATGGTCACCGGAGTATCTCCCACATATGCCCCGTTAAATAAGACATCTGCGCCTGAAGGAACAGACGTAACATAATACCACCCGTAATCACCGCCGATCGGAGTCATCGGGATTGTTATGGTAAGAGTAGGAGTTTCGATTGGTGTCAGGGGAGGCAGGGGCGGAACAGGACCCGTACTTGGAACCAGCACCGGTGATACAAGGATGGGATATCCTGGCTCCGGGTTATTATGGTATGTCTCCTGCCATGTCTCGTACCCTTCCCTGCTAACCGTGATGGTATGCGGGGGAAGATTATCAGAATCTACCGGGATCCTGACAGACGTAGTACCAACATAGGTGCCATCAAATGTTACATCTGCTCCATAGGGATCAGAAGAGACCACAAATGTTCCCTCTTCTGCAGAAACAGAGGGAATGCCGAGGAATAAAAGACTAATAATCCCAAGGATGAATATTTTTTTAAAATCCATGATTTCTCAAACCAACAGGAGGAATTCTAGTTATTAGTATTTGTACCTGTCGGATTGTCGTCCCCCATTATTCACACTGTGAAAATATATCATCTTATGTCACCAAGAAGTACGTATGGAGAAACTTCCCTGTGAGGTTGCCGTATGGGATATTGTCCCGGCAATTCGGGCTGCACTTGCACAAGAGATGGTATCATCCGGGTTGATTCAGAAAGATGTTGCCCGAATCCTGCAGATACAGCCCTCAGCTGTCTCGCAATATATATCAGGAAAAAGGGGGTACAGAATTGTTTTTTCTGATGAAGTGCTACAGGAGATTCAGGATCTCGCCAGAAATCTGATTCAGGGGAAAAATACTGATTTCTCTCAATCTTTTTGTAAGATCTGCATACATGCCCGCAATACCACACAAGCCTGTGATCTCTGCGAGGAGAACATTTCCCGGCACTACACTCCTCAACAATGATTGACGATTCTGTTATTTCATACCTAAAAACCGGAGCCTGATCTTTGGGATTATTCCGCCTATGACTCTCAGGTAAGTCTCTATTGTTCACCACAACAAATAGTATACAAACGATGTTTCTTACCACCACGCCTGCTTTCAGATACACAAAAAATGGAAACGAAGAGATTATTGACGAAATTGTGTGTGAAAAGCAGTATGAGATTTATGTAAACGACACCTGTATTACACGCCAGGTTGCCTCACCAGGTCTTCTCGCAGAAATGGGAGCCGGGTTTGTGATTACAGAACAACTGGCAGATACCATTGTATCGGTTTCTGTAAAGGGATCCAGGATCTTTGTCGAGGCGAACGGGATGCATACGGCTTTGTGGAGTACAGAGTCTGCAGGTGGTTTTAGTAATCTGAAGAGACCAAGAAAAGTCTCTTCATCTCTCTGTATCCCGCAGGATGCAGTATTCTCAGTCTTTGAAACGATACAATCAGAACAATGGCAGAAAACCGGTGGACTTCATACCGCAGTATTATTCCGCGACAAAGAGGTTCTCATCCGGTGCCCTGATATCGGCCGGCATAACACGATTGATAAAGCAGTCGGGTATGCTCTGCTTCAGAGGATCGATCCTGCAAACTGTTACCTGGGTTGTACAGGCAGACAACCAGAGGGAATGGTGCGAAAGGCTGCAAATGCTGGTATACCGATCATCATTTCACGGGCTGCAACCACCGATCGTGGCGTGGCTGCTGCCAGGGATGCTGGTCTTACCCTGATCGGATTCGCACGCGGGGAGAGATTTACTATATACACCCATCCCGAGCGTATCATCTCACATAATGGCTGAGATAACAGGTCAAAAGCCGGAGTTACAACTCCCTGCCGATCAGCGAGACCCCGATAACAGTGTTCTCCTCGTTAACGATGGAAGATACGGTCAGAGAAATGTCTTTTTTCTGACCATCCTTTCTTTTCATAACAGCCTTGTAGTTCATCACCCCTTCACCCCGCAACACCTTTTCTGAAATATCCTTCACGTCCTCTGCCGGACTTTTTTGAATTACGGTAAATATCGGTTTTCCTATCATCTCTTCTGGTGAATACCCGGATATTTTCTCTGCACCATGATTCCAGGAGAGGACCGTTCCATCCAGTGTCCTGCTGATTATCGCTGCATCAGAGTACTCAACAAGGGAGGCCAGGTGATATTTTGCTCTCTGGGCCTCCTTCTGATCAGTCACTTCCCTGGCAATGACAAAAATCCCCCGTACATTTTCACCGTTATGAAACAGGGGGATTAGCATCTCATCAAACCATCTTGTTCTTTCCCGGAGGTGTACCTGTACCTCCTTTCGAACCGGTTTTTTTGTCGTAAGGACCAGGGCATTATTCTCCCTCATATGCGCCGCTTCATCCGGACTAAAAAAACGGTCCCTGCTCTGACCGATGAGATCTTTTGGGTTTACTTCCAGTTCTTCGGCGAGTTTCGAATTGACATACTCGTACCGGTTATCAGGAGTAACGATAAAGATAAGATCCTGGCTTGATTCTGCCAATGTTCGGTACAGGTACTCACTTTCTTTTAACTCCTCTTCAGCACGTTTCCAGTCAGTAACATCCTCAAACATAAAGATACGACCGGGAGAACCATCATACATTACCGTGTCAATGAGTTTCATCCAGAGGAAACGGACTGACGTTCTTTTTCTAAATTCCATCTCACAGGAGAAAGCTGCAGGACGATCCCGGGAAATAATGGCCTCGGTAATCTTTGGATCCCCTGCAGAAAACCTGAATATATCAAGGATATTTTGTCCGATAAGACCTTCTCTGGTAATTTCAAAGAGTTCCACCGCACCCAGGTTCATCGACTGGATTCGATATTGATCATCAGTCTGAACCACGGCATCAGACGAATAATTGAGGAGCTGGGTTACCGGAACCCGGGAAGAAAGATAATAGAGTTTTGCTTTTCCAACCACCCGGACCTCAACTTTCCCAGAGAGATACATCAGTTCAAGGTATTTTCCGACGGTATTCCGTGACATGGAAAGTTCCTGGGAAATCTCTGAGACGGTCATCCCCCTTGGATTTTCCTTGAGAAGATTCTCGATATTTGTGATATAATAATCATAATTTTCCATACTAGTAGTTCTCACTTTTAGTATTTAAACACAATGATACCGGTAGTTAAAAATACCCTATTCCCATGGGATTATCAGAAAAAGGGCGTCATTTTTTTAATTGCAGAAAAATCGTCAATTCTTTTATTAAATATAAGCATAATTGGTCATCAAAAATTGCTTATCAATCATTTGCCTTTTCTTTATATAGATGATAGTTATCAGCAGAACGGGACATTACATCAATCTGAACCGGCAGGGGATGGAATAACCCAGGCAAGCAGGATGTATCATATCGGTATGGAAAAATTTCGGTATCAGGAACAGGCAGGGTGAAAAATGGAGAGTTATGCAGGATCCCGGACAAAGATCAATAATACGATATCCCGGATATGAAACAAAACCGGTATCTTTTATGTTACAGATTCTTTAATGCAACCAGATCCTTGACTCCCAAAAGTTTCCATACCAGAGAACGCTCTTCCCGTGCTATCATCTCAGGAGGATCCTGGGGCGAATGTCCGAGGGCTGCAAGAACATTCGGAGAAAGATTCTTTTCATGGATGAGATCCACAAATAACTGCCTGATTATCTTCTTCTCGATAGAATCCACCACTTCACCAAGATACCCCTGCAGGGTGACAAACATATAACTGGCCATATCATCAGTATACTGCTCTATCTCAACTGATACGTACGGACTTTTTCGAAAGAAGTCAATTTTTTTCCCATATTTCGTCGAGAGAAAGTAGAGAAATTTCCCGTCGAAAACATAGAGAAATGGTGCTATGTAGGGATATTTTTCACCCTGAAACGCGATACGTGAAATAAACCGGTTTTTTATCAGGGTATCAGACTCTTCCTTATCCATCCGGGGGATCCTGACAATCTCCATACTTTCCATTGTGATCAGTTTATCCATGCTACCGGATAGCATATAATGCTCCCTTTGAATACCATCCCCTGAAATTTAGCAGCATTGAAGGGTGATCAAGGGATTATAACCCCGATTCGATAAACAGGTCTGCATCAGATATAAGTGTTCCCGGGTTATGAGATAATCGTATAGAGTATTGGGACTAACTCATAACTGAGAAGAATCAGAAATGATCGTCCTGTTGTTCATTATTCTGATACACACCGGTATTTTATTGAAAAATCATGATTATTGAATTATACAAACCCGGTTTGCAGTTCGCATGCAGGAAATACTTTTCATTGACGCGAGAGATTTAAAACACCATTCATGAAATCAATAGATTCGCTATCATATGCCGGCCCTTTCTATGCGCTCTTACCCGATTTTTTAAAAGGGGACTCCTGTCGCCGATACCGGAAAAAACATCTTTCTCTAATCTTAATCCCATTATCTGGATGAAAAATTTAAGATTGCATCAATAATCAGTGAGATATCCCCCTGTAATGATAAGAGATCGTACCGGTAATTTCTCCCCACAGGATACTATTCTTATATCCTAGAAGCATCAACGTATAAAGACAGGTTTCAAAGACGGTTGTATTATATATACCGTTGTATATTTGTCAGGCTGTGTACTGATTCAGCCGGGTATTCGAGAGAAAAAGAGTGATGTAATGGGACAAGGAAAATTTGCCGCGAGAAAACTGATTCGTAACGCAAAAAAATTTAGGTGGAGTGATCCACACTTTGCCAGGAAAGCCGGAGGTCTGAAGTTAAAATCTGATCCTCTGGAAGGTGCACCCCAGGGACGGGGAATCGTTCTTGAGAAGATTGGAGTTGAAGCAAAACAGCCGAACTCTGCTATCAGAAAATGTGTGCGTGTACAACTCATCAAGAACGGCAGGCAGGTATCTGCATTTGCTGTCGGTGACGGGGCGATTAACTTCATCGACGAACATGATGAGGTTGAGATTGAAGGTATCGGAGGGCGTCTTGGCAGATCCATGGGAGATATTCCGGGAGTCAGGTTTGTCGTGACAAAGGTCAATAACGTCTGCCTTCATGAGATGGTCATCGGCAGAAAGGAGAAACCACGCAGGTGATCATGATGAGCGAGCAGCAGGAAGAAAGACTCCTCTTTAACCGGTGGAACATGAGCGAGGTCAGGATACATGACCCGGGGATTGCCAGGTATGTAAACCTGCACTCCATGATTGTACCTCATTCATGTGGCAGGTACACAAGGCAGGAATTTAACAAAGGAAACATGCTGATTGTCGAGCGGTTGATTAACCGGTTGATGCAGACCGAGAACAATACCGGGAAGAAACAGCTTACCATACGGATCGTCCGTGATGCGTTTGATATCATTCATAAGAAGACACAGAAGAACCCGGTAGAGGTTCTCTGCGATGCCGTCGCCAATGCAGGACCACGGGAAGAGACCGTCCGTCTCAAGTATGGTGGTATCAATGTACCGAAATCTGTCGATACCGCACCAATCCGTCGTGTTAACACTGCAATGGCCTTTATCAGCGCAGGTGTCAGGAACGCATCCCATAAAAAGAAAAAATCGGTTGCTGCCTGTCTTGCTGATGAACTGATTGCAGCGGCTAATGGTGATCCTAAGTGTTATTCTGTTGGAAAGCGTGAAGAAAAGGAACGTGTTGCAAAATCAGCACGGTAATTCCAGAAATAGTATCTCTTTTTATTTTCAGGTGTATGCATGAGCAGAGGGAAGAAGACTGTTGAGCGGGTAACGCAACTGATGAACAAACCGGAATCTATCCGGAACATTGGTATTGTTGCTCATATTGACCACGGAAAGACCACCCTGTCAGATAATCTTCTGGCAGGTGCTGGTATCATCAGTGATGAACTGGCAGGGAAAGCCTGCTGGATGGACTCTGATGAGGAGGAACAGGCACGTGGAATCACCATTGATTCATCCAACGTCTCAATGGTTCATGAGTATGAGGGAGCTGAATTCCTCATCAACATGATTGATACGCCCGGTCATGTGGACTTTGGTGGAGACGTCACACGGGCTATGCGTGCCGTTGACGGGGCTGTTGTTCTCGTCGATGCCGTTGAGGGGACGATGCCCCAGACTGAGACGGTTCTTCGGCAGGCTCTCAAGGAACGGGTAAAACCGATTCTTTTCATCAACAAGGTCGACCGGCTTATC
>JAFGOM010000053.1 GCA_016926505.1 Methanospirillaceae archaeon | reverse complement strand
TCTCGTTATTTCAGATCAGGAATTTATTTCAGATAATGTCCCCGGGATGGTAGGCGAGGGAGGTTTCCAGAAATGGACCCTTTCTGCTACTGCACCGGGAACCTATGAGTTTGATGGCATATACCAGCGTCCATGGGAAGAGACGGGTGAGGATGAGATGTATCATCTTACCCTTATCTTCAGTTAACTTTTTGCATGAATTGATCTGTTTTCTCTTGAAAATACGATATCCATCCGGGGATATTCTGAAGGTAGTTCCCGGATGAGTCGGGATGCCGGAGATATTTTCTGGATAATACCGGATTAATTCAGATATCTGAAGTTTCATTCGTAATGAGAGGCAATTCCTTCTCAAAAAAAAGGCGGAGCCAGATCTCAAGATGGAGCATCTTCCAGAGTTCATCCCCGGCATTTGTTTTCATCTTCAGATGCAGCTGTAGTAAGTTCTGTGCTGCCGATGCATCCCAGTACGGACGCCTGACAAATTTATCTGAGTAAAAGATCTTTCTGGCAAAATCAGCCATCTGGTTATCTCTCATAATCTCATCAACGGGAACCTCAAATCCGATCTTATCGGTTCGTTTCCTGATTATTTCAGGAATAAGATTCTCCATCGCTTCTCTGAAGATGATCTTTGTCTTCCCGTGACCTATCTTTTGTCCTGAGGGTATAGAGATTGCCTGCTCAACTAAATTAACATCCAGGAATGGAAGCCTGCTCTCGACACTCCATCGCATTGAATTTTTATCTTCCCACTGGAGTAGATGAGGAATAGCTGTTTTGAAAAGGGTTAACCGGAGCCCTTCGTCAAGTGACATCCTCCTCCATCTGGGATCCCTGGTAGCATGAACCATTCTTGCATATTCATGATTTATCCAGGTTTTATCAAATCTTTTCCAGATACATGACAGAATCTTTGGTGGAAGCAGAAACCCGAAAAACATCTTTATCGGAAGGAGATTTGAATTTCTCTTCAGATAACAGATAATTTCAGATCCCAGTTGTAAAATCTTTTTATCTCGAAATAATTCATAAAAGTACCACCCATAATAATAGATATACCCTGCAAATAATTCATCACCGCCCTGACCGTCAAGGACGACCTTTACTCCAGCGACATGAGCACGTCTCATTACTGTATACTGTGCATAAGGAGACAATCCGGTTACCGGTTCCTCCTGGCATCTGATAAAATCCAGAAGATCGGTATACAACCCGGAAGCTGATATCTCGGTGCTATGTGGGCGGGCGGAAATACACTTGTTCATCTCCCCGATGTAGAAGGATTCATCAAAAGGAGTATCTGGTGCGACGAGAGAAAATGTTGCTACTGAATCCAGATGCGACGCAAGCACCGTTGCGATGGCAGATGAATCAAGACCACCACTCAGACAGCATCCGATCGCAACATCAGCAACTGTCCGGTCCCTGACCGCTTTTATAAAGGTATTTTTTATCGTTTTCCGGTTAGTACTCCGTTTTTTAGGAAAATACCACCTTTGCGTTTTTAGTTTTCTTTCTTTCAGGTCATACGTAAGAAAACAACCTGGTTCAAGGGAAAGAACAGAAGAGAAAAATGTCTCATTCGTATGGCACTGGAGGTTGAAACAGAGAAAATCCATGATTATTCTGTCATTTGGACCAGTTTTAAAATTATGCAGAAGGAGCGCAGAAATCATGGAGGAAAAGATAAAACGATCTGAATCTGAGTAATAATAGAGTGGTTTTATCCCAAAACGGTCTCTTGCGAGGATACAGACATTATGTATCCGGTCATACAAACAAAATGCCCACATACCATTGAACCTGTCAAGGCAGTCAATTCCATATTCTTCATATGCATGAATAATTACTTCAGAATCGGTTTTACTTGAGAAAAGATGTCCTTTTGAAATAAGGTCGCCCCTAATCTCTTTAAAATTATAGATCTCCCCATTATATATGAGCAGTAAAGAATTATCTTCGTTGTATAGGGGTTGTTCTCCATGGGGTGAGAGATCAAGAATCGCAAGGCGGGTATGACCAAGTGATATTTCATTGTCACAATAAAAATGAACAGAATCCGGACCGCGATATTTATTTACACGATTCATCTCCTGGATCAGATCCTTATCCGGCCAGTTAAACCCGCTGATTCCACACATGGTATTGTCGTTATTCCTGTTTTGTTATGGTATGAACAGTTTGTTGTGAATTATGTAATTTTCGGGTGCATAATAGGGTACATTACGATATCTGATCTTCTCAGTTATACCCTCCTTAGTGAGAATTCTCTTCCTCTGTTTTGTACTATTACTTGAACACCATGTAATATCCGTTTTACTTCCGAAAAACCGTAATCTCGGGAGCATTGGATACAGACACTCAAAGACAATGTAAGAAAAAAAACATCAGGGTTAAATGAGATATATTCATTGGGGAAATATCATTTATTCTGGCTGGGCATTACTGTTTGGAAACACACAAAGTCGCTATTTTATCGGTAAGGACAGGAATTATCAGATCTGGTTTTTGGAGGTCTGATGCACCCTGTCATCGCCGTCGATATTGGAGGAACGAACCTGAGAGTCACGCTGGTTGAATCAGATCGCATCATGGGAGAGGTGTATCGATCGGAAACACCGACCGGCCCCGGCCCGGAAGCGGTCACGGATGCAATAATTCGTGAGATTCACCACATATGTGAGAAAAACAGGATAAAAAACCTCCCGGCAATCGGTATATCTGCTGCCGGACCCCTGTCACGAAAAGAGGGAGCTCTCATAAAACCCCCGAATCTCCCTTTTTTATGTCTTCCTCTGGTAAAACCTCTACAGCAGGCATTTCATACCCGGGTTGAACTAATCAACGACTGCCAGGCTGGAGTACTCGGGGAGGTTTACGCCGGGGCTGCAAAGGGATGCGATCATGTTGTGTATATCACCATATCGACCGGCATCGGCGGTGGAATCTATCTTGACGGGAGGCTTTTGTCAGGAAGGGGCGGAAATGCCGGAGAGATAGGACATTTCAGAGTTGATACCCGGTATCAGCAGCCCTGCTCCTGCAAATGTATTGGTCACTGGGAAGGATACTGCTCTGGCAGGGGCATTCCTGCTTTCTTTGTATCCTGGTGCCGCTATCATGAGATCCTGCTACCGGATCCGCCTGCAACCGCAGAAGAGATCTTTGCCAGAGCCCGGTGTAACGATCCGGTAGCAACCGGTTTTGTCAGGGAACTCGGAGTCCTGAATGCAACCGGGATTTCCCAGGTGATTGTTGCATACGATCCGGCAATCATCGTGCTGGATGGTGCCGTCATCCAGCATAACCAGGATCTCCTCCTCCCTCCTATCCATGAGATGACAGACCGGTATCTCACGCTGCCTGCACTGGCAGTAAGTCCTCTTGCAGGCCTCGCCCCGCTTCTGGGTGCCGGTGTTGCTGCCCTGCATCCCGAAATACTTCAGTAATGTTTCATGATGCTACCGGCAGGAGAAGAGATCGCGAACCGCTTTTCAAATGGGATTCTCCTGTATCCTTTATGTTTTCGCACATCACACAATTCGTATGAATATGGTATCCCGGGTACTTTTTATCCTCTTCCTGATACTGGTTCCTGGCTCGGATTTCTGCATGCCGGTATTTGCAGATCAGGAGGGTAACGGAACCCTTCTTGGTATCTACATGGTTGGAAGTGATCTTGAGAGCGAAGACGGGTCAGGTACCGATGATATCAGTGAGATGATGAAGGGATTCGGAAGGTCCGATCCTGATATTCTTACCCTCCTTGTTGCATACGGGGGTGCATATACTCCGGAATGGAGTGGAATGACGATTGCAGACGGAGCGGATCTGAAGTCTGATCTAGCTGACGGTATCATCGGAAATGACAACTCCTACCTTTTCCGGGACAGGGACGCTAATATGGGGGATATTAAATCCTTTTCCTGTTTTCTTTCATACCTTGATGATCTCCCGCGTGAACATACCTACCTGGTATTCTGGGACCACGGTGATGCATACCTCGGGTTTGGCTATGATGAGAATTTTGCAGAGCAGCTTACCATTCCTGATATCATTGCGGCATTAGAGGAAGAGAATAATGAGTATGATCTTATCGGATTTGATGCATGCCTGATGGGAACCATTGAAGTAGCTACCCGCTTTACCCCTTATACCCGCTATTTCCTTGCATCAGAGGAGTTAGTTCCGGGGGAGGGATGGGATTACGCTCCGGTTATTGCATACCTTGCAACGACAGGGGATCCGGATCCGGTCCGGTTTGGTGAGATCGTCATGGAATCATTCATCCGGGGTGAAGAGGAGTTCAAAACCCTTTCTCTAATGGATTTAAACAATGCCCGTCCATTTCTCTCTTCCCTTGAAGATCTGGGTTCCAAACTGTCTCTCTTGTCACAAGACCCGTCAGTCTCTGCTGCCATCAGCTCTGCTTACAAAAAGACAAAGGCATTCGGTTCAATCCCGCGTGAACAGACAGAACCGTCTCTCGATCTGGCCCACCTGCTGACAAATCTCAAAGAAGCCGTTCCCGAGGTACAGGAACAGGTATCGCATCTTTTTAGTCTTTTTCCATCGTTTGTTGTTGCTGAGAAACATATCGGCTCTTCTGATGCCATCGGCGGTATTGCTATCGCCTCACCTCGTTTTCTTGACAGTGATACATATCATAAAAATATCGATACTCTCTCCCTGACAGCAGGATGGGACCGGTTTTTCTCCTCATTTGTCGCAAAAAAGGCTGAAGAGATCGGGAAACCTCAGTTCATCCCGGAAGAAGGAGGTTCCTACCTCCTTGTAGATGAATATGCAACTGCTGATGTTTCTATTGACTATTATGCCCTCTATGATGATGGAATACTCATCCTTGGATCACAACCCGCCTATCCTGATGAAGATGGATACTACCGGTTACCTGACTGGAATGGAAGATGGTATTATCTTAAAAATCCTGATGGCAGTGAGGATTATGCACTTCTTGAGATGTTTTTCATCGAAGAGAACCCGGATGGATCCCTTGTCTTTAGTTCTGATATCGATCTCGTGCATAACGGAAAGACTGAGATGGGACTCCTGCATTCAATCATCAGCCCCGTAACCGGAGAGACGTCTCTCTCCATCCTGCCATACACAATACGGCCGGACGGAGATGTGCTGTATGCAAAAAAAGCTCTTTTACTGACCCCCGGAGATACTCTCATCACCTATGCCTCGTTCCTGTCTGATTCAAATGAAGAAGAGGAGCTGATCCCTGTTGGTGAGATCACGGTCACCGAAGAGACGGATATTGTCCTTGCGATCCTGCCTGACGGGCAGTATGCATCAGGTCTGTATGCTGAATACTATCAGGGAGAAGGTGATTACTCTGATATGAACATCATTGAGATAGCAGGAGATACGATTATTCAGCTGGCAGAGGATCCTCTGGATTATGGGGAAGAGTATGAAGACAAGAATGATTGGAATCCTGACTGGGATGGATCCGACAGCGATATTGGGCACTCTCTCTTGTGAACCGGTGATGCCCCTGTAATAATAGAGAGAACCTTCATTTTTGGGATGGGATGATGATACCAAAGAGACAGGCGATTCATGAATTCACGTATCTGATCGTTTCAGGAAAGAATCCCGAATAATCCGGGTGCATAGATATGGGAAACAGATCAATCACTCCTGTCTTATCAGATGTGAGAATTACAAAGATTAAAGCCCGGATAACCGGTAACGAGATCGGTGATTACTTGTGGTCCAAGTCACTTACATGTGCAGATTGCTTTTGAGAGCGATTAAGGATAAAATCAACCGTCCTCAACCATTAGTATGACTTCTGCTATACGGGATTGCCGATAAAAAGAGAGTAATTTTTCAGGGATTTTCTTCCTTTCTCTGATAGAGAATAAGTGCAAAGACCAGAGCAGATAATACTCCGGCCATTGTCCATTGAACCGGTATCGCTAACGGGGGTGCAGTGAGAATAATCGATCCTGTCATATATCCGGATTCAGTGAGATTGCTCTCACTTTCATTCTGTAAGAGATCGTTCCACTGCTGGAATGCGTCTTCTGCTTCCTGGTCTCTTCCAAGATTTCGTAATACCGTTCCCAGCTTCCGGTACAGATCGGCATCATCCGGAGCAAAAGAACTGGCACGCAGATACCAGTCATACGCTTTCTCATATGCTCCTCTCTGATAGTCAAGGTCCCCGAGACTGATAAGCGAGAGTGCCATCATGGTGTTATTTGAGAATGGCGATGGGATGGCTGTTACCCCGGGTATGAAATCCCCCTCAAAACGATTATGTAAGGAATCAGGCATCCCGGTTTTTTGTTTCATCTCATCTGTATCCTGGAATAAAAATGAGATCTTTGTGGGTTCTGCATTCGTTTTTTGTTCAAAGGGCGATAGTAATTCTGTTTTTCTGGTATTTGCCAGACTGTTTTTTGGATCCAGCTGGAGAACGACTTCATATGAGATTACTGCATCGTTATATTCACCGATCTTCTCAAGCATCTCACCTTTCCTGAGCCACGCTTCCGGATTGTTTGGATTGAGTGCTATCGCTATCTGTAATACCGCAAGGGTCTCTTCCGTTCTTCCCAATGCAGCAAGGACTGCACTCTTCTGCAGCCAGGGCCCGGCATCGGTGGGATCAAGTCTCGTTGCCTCATCGTATGATGCCAGTGCATCAGCATAGATGCCGCTTGCCATCAGAATATTTCCCTTCCCCGACCATGCTACTGCGTTGTCCGGGTCAAGGGCAAGGGAACGGTCATAGGCTGTCAATGCATCATCCAGCCTGCCGAGTTGTTTCTGTAACTGCCCGATATTCATCCATATTAACGCATCTTGTGGGGTAATCTCTACTGCCTTTTGAAATGAAGAGATCGCCTCCTCGGTTCTTCCCATGTCGTCCAGAACATGTCCCCGGTTTGTATAAGCAACCGGATCCCGTGGTGAATAAACCAGCGCGAGGTTATACGAGGAGAGTGCATCATCCAGTTTTCCGAGACTATAATATGCATTTCCTTTATTAAACCAGGTTCGTGAGTCTTTCGAGTTCAAGCGCAGGGCATACTCGTATGCATCGATGGCATCTTCGATTCTTCCCTGGCTGTAGAGTGCATTACCCTTGTTAAACCAGGTGACGGCATTCTTTGGTTCAAGTTGGATTGCGACTTCATATGCAGCAATAGCCTCCTGATACCGTTTCAATGCAACCAGCATATTCCCTTTATTCATCCATGCAGCAGCGTCCCCTGGATCGAGCTGGACTGCAACTTCATATGCTGCATATGCCTCTGCAGGAAGACCCAGACGGTTTAAGGCGTTCCCTTTGTTGTACCAGGCCACCGGGTCCCGTGGATCAAGTCGTATTGCCACTTCATATGCTGCTACTGCAGCATCGTACTCAGAAAGGGCATAGAGAGCCACTCCCTTATTGTACCAGGCCCTGGGGTTTTCCGGTTCCAGTTGAACCGCAAGCTCAAATGCTTCATTAGCCTCCCTGAAGTTCCCCTGGGCATATAATGCATTTCCTTTCGAAAACCAGTCTGTTGCAGTCTCAGCGCCCCCCTGCTGCACTGCACAGAAGATGATACCCAGTATAAGGAGCGTCACAACTCCTGTCGTTCTCATAATCCGATCCCTTTATGCACCTCATGGTACATAAAGGGATAGAACCCGGGGTAACCTGCATGCAGAATATAGTACTGCGTCTCTGGTTACGTTATATCCAATGAGATTAGTTCCCGGGCTCCCTCTCCCCTTTTCTGCGTCTTATCCGGGTAACCGGTGATTCCTGCCTGAGAAAATGCGAGACAAACAACGTAAACTCAGGGATCAGGACATCTTTGCCTTTCAAAACCCAAAATGATTCTTCCAGTGCCTGTCTGATATGTTTTCCAAGAGATATCGACAAAAGGATTGGTGAATGAAAGATCTCTTCAGCCGTTTTGAATTTCCGTCTGATCTCAACGATGTACCGATCCTCCTCGATATACGGGCCTGCAAGGATCTCTTCTCTCATTTCAAGGTATGTCTCCTGAAATTTCTGGGCATTGGATCCGGCAGTTATCGGAGGTCCGGTGTGTCGCCTGAGCGGGGGGAGGGTATCAATCAGGAGTTCAAAGAGTAACATTGATGATGAGGGTGTCATATGCCACGCATAACGAGTGACGACAAACTCATGCCTTGTGAGGAGATGGCTGATAGATACCGCACTTTTCTTCAGCTGTGGAACAACCACGTCCTCGATAAAGGGAGGAGTCTTAAAGACGAGGGCATACAGTGCCGTACCCCGTGCTTCCATGATTGAATAAAAACAGGAGGGATTGAGAGGAGCCGGCTCATGCTCTTCGAAGAATCCAATATCCGGTTCTGCAAGATATCCCCGTGCAAGTTCAACAAACTCCATCATACGGGTCAGGGATACAGAAGCAGATACATTCCTTCGCGGGTCGACCGGGTCAATAACCACCATCGGGTCTGAAAAAGAGATGGCCTGGTGGTTCTCAATATCGATTACCATGCCCGGTCTCCATTTTGAAGCAGCGGTGAGCAGGGGGATAAACCCGTCATAGGCAAGGATGAGAAGTTCACAGAGATATCCGGCAAATCCCTCTGTCATCAGGTCAGATCCGTATACTCCGTTTATCTTGGCAAACTGCTTGAGCAGGAGCACATCATCAGTAAGAGAATGGATATGCGATCTGATATACCTGGTATGAAACGGTGTTCTGTCAACAGCACTCTGGATCTCTGTAGGATCTCTGACCTCGTAACAGGGAACCAGGTCCAGGTCGATATCACCGATGGTTGCGTTTAAGTAGGGGTGTTCCGCGTACTTCTCATGCATCATCCCGGTATACTGCCGGGCAACCTGATACGCAAGTGCAATCCCCTTCTCTTCGAGTTCAAGACGGGGAATGGTGGGATGAAAGAGGAGAAATATATCCAGATCCCGGTCGTTGGCAATATGGGTCTTACGGGCGACAGAACCGACAACCATGCCGGTTGCGATCCCGCTTGCATTGATATCAGCGATAATCTTCTCTGCAAGGTCTGATATCTTCTCTATCTCCTCTTTCTTTGGCCTGATCCTCTGCAGAACCTCTTCTTCAATGGGTGTTCTATTCAAACCTGACCCCCGCGAGCTCTGAATAGACCGGCCCATCCTGATGCAGATCACTTCTAAAAAGAATACAGCGATCGATGGTACAAAAACAGAACCGGGTCTGCGGAAGTGATGCGATTATCTGGTTCAGGTCAGGGTGCTGTTCCCTTACCCGTGCTACGGTGATATGAGGTTGGAAAGCTCTTTTTTCAGGCAGAAAACCAAGGGGCTCTAGCAGTTGGTCTACCTGGTCTGCAAGATCCCGGCACTGCCCTTCATCTGATACAACCGTCCATATTACCCTGGGGTCTCTCTTTTTATTGCCACGTATCGGTCCTATCTCAATCCTGAACGGGTGCGATGATATTGTCTGCAGCGCTGCAGTGATCTGCCCTGTCTGATCGGAAGAGATCTCTCCTAAAAATTTGAGCGTGATATGCATCAGATGAGGCGCGACTCTTCGAATCTGTGCCCTGCTTCTTTTTAATTCCTCTCCTGCCAGAGCAATCTGCTGTTGTATCTCGCTTGGGAGGGGTAGCGCAATAAAAGCCCGAACCACTTCATCACCATTTTTGATAGCATGATTGTACAGACCCCGATGACAGGGTCTAACCAGCTTCCAGAGAGATCTGATACCGTGCTTATTGTATCTTCTTATCACGGGAGCGGTATCCTCTCTGATAATGATAGCATCCAAACAATCATAATTAACAAATGACTTCCAAATAGAGTACACAGTGTTATCAGTATGAGTGATGGGTCTGACCTTATTGTATATACATTAGAGTTCTGTCCGCGGTGTGAGATTCTCAAAGGGTATCTCAATTCACATAACATCGCCTTCCGGATCTCTGATCTGAGTTCTGCAGAATCGATGACAGAATTGAGAATGAACGGTGTTTTTGTCAGGGAGGCGCCGGTTCTTCAGAGAGGGGGAAAAATTCTTACGTCAGATGAGATGTTTTTGGGGGATAGCGTGAGAGAAGAGAAGATCCAGGGACTTTTATAGGGTGTATCAGCGTGATACGGAAATCGCGCCAGACAACGCTTGATGGTCTGGCTATCCCGACGATGCCCCCGGTCAGGACATCGGAAGGGCATATTTTAGAATGGGATTCGGGTTTGATTGTCAGGCAGATCCTTACGGAAACCCAGCTGGTTGAGACATTTTACGGGGCAGAGGGTGCAGATAATGAGATTGCGCAGGAGATTGCCACCCTTGTTGAGGAGCGAATCAGGCGATTATCGTTAAAGACATTATCCGGTCCGCTCATCCGCGAGATAGCAAATATCATCCTTCTTGAGAAGGGACTGATTCAGTACCGCAATGTCTGTACAAGGGTCGGAACGCCGGTATTTGATGCACATCTTATCGATGTGGGAAGAGGTTTTGAAGCAAAGGATAATGCAAATCTGCAGGATAATGCCGAGACTTCGCATAAAAAGAAAGCTGATAAGATAAGCAAGGAGCAGTACCTGCTTCAGTTACCTCCTCATCTTGCTGACCTGCACCTGTGTGGTGATATTCATATCCATGATCTTGAGTACTTCGGGAGCCGCCCGTTCTGTCAGGACTGGGATCTGCGATACTTCTTTTATTATGGCCTGATGCCTGATGGTAACGGGACTAAGGCATCAGTAGCAGGACCTGCCAAGCGTGCCGAGGTTGCGATCCTTCATGCAGTCAAGGCTCTCGGGAGTGCACAGACAAACTTTGCAGGCGGGCAGGGCTATTATAATTTCCTCACCTTTATTGCACCATTTTTCGAGGGATGGGACTACGAGAACATACTCCAGATGATGCAGATGTTTGTGTACGAGATGACCCAGATGATGGTAGCACGGGGTGGTCAGCTTGTCTTTTCATCGGTTCAACTCTCACCCGGTGTTCCCGATCTATGGCGTGACAAACCCTGTGTATACCGTGGCAGGGTATGGGACGGGAAGCAGGCCCCTCTACGGACGTACGGAGAGTTTGAACGCGAGGTCAGGCTTCTCTTTAAAGCGCTCATGGAGGTGATGCTTGAGGGTGATTACTGGGGCAAGCCTTTTAACTTTCCAAAGCCCGAGATCAGTATCGAACCGGATTTTATCAGCGAAGATGAGGAATTTAACCGGAATAACCCGGATCTACCCACGTATGCGGATCTGTACCTGCTCTCCTTTGAACTGGCCTCGAAATTCGGGACTCCCTACTATGACAACCAGCTCCCTGCGTACCGTGGTGCCGGGAAGGGAATATCCTGTTACCAGTGCTGTGCATACCAGTTCTCTACAATTGCAGATGAGGATGATCTCTTTGATAAGAAACTCTTATTTGAAGACGGACTCCATTTCTCGATGGGCTCCTGGGGGGTTGTCTCCTTAAACTGCCCCCGTGCAGGCTACCGTTCCGGAAAAGACCTGGACTGCCTGATATCTGAACTGAAATCGCTTATGGACGGGGCCGTTGAGGTATTTAAGATTAAACGAAGGTGGATGGAACTTATCAGGGCTTCAGGCAGGATGCCGTTTGCGATGCAGCGACCAAAAGACCCGATAACCGGTAAGAGAGGGGCAGTTGCCGTTGATCTGGACGGGCTTGTGTATACCATCGGGATTGTCGGATTAAATGAACTGGTCCAGCATATGACCGGTTCACAATTACACGAATCCCGTGAGGCACTTCATCTTGCAGTCCGGACCATGACCGAGATGGAACTCTACGGAAAAGAACTCAGTAAAAAGCATAATATGACCATTGCTCTTGCACGAACCCCGGCCGAGACGACTGGCCAGAGGTTTGCCGTATCAGATCTGTTGAACCGGTTGTACCGTGATGATGCCATTCCTGTTATCAAGGGAAATATCCGGAGCGGGCTTCTCATGCTTGGGACGACTCGGAATCTGCCGGTTTATTATACAAACGGGACTCATGTGGCACCGGGCGCAGATATCTCGCTTGCAAAACGTGCAGAGATTGAGCACATCTTCTTTCCTATCGTCGACGGTGGCAATATTTTCCATATCTGGCTTGGTGAGTCACGACCGGATCCAAGGGGGCTCATGGAGATGGCAATGCGGCTCTGTACCAGTACACAGATTGGGTACTTTGCATTTACCCGCGATCTGACGGTTTCCCTTCAGCAGTTCCGCGAGTACAAGGGAGAGATGAAAGGGATTCCGGCCTGGCTACCTGATAGTGCCGGGTATGAAGGCGGTCTGAAGAAGGCTGATGCATCACCCGCAGCGCAATAATTCCAGTCCTGATCGTTAAGGATACAAAATTCCGCCATCCCTGTTTTTCCGTTACTCTCACCCGAACAGATCTGGTTTTTTCAGGTTGGTCTGGAGAGCACTCATACCAGGGTTTACCAATATGTATTTATATGGTTGATGTGATCTCTCACTATGCGCCTCGGGTTACTGGTGCTTGGGATAGTGATGCTTGTGGGGGGTATCCTTTGTCTTACATTCTCTGCTTTTTTCGGGGATGTTATGTATGCTCTTATCCTGATGGCCGGGATTCCAATACCGACATCTTCTCCGGAAGGTGAATCCTGTTTTCTCCTTCTCCAACTGATAGGTTTCTTCTCGGCGGTCCTTGGAATGGTCTTTGTGGTATGCGGGATTATCTCGGTTCCACGAGCAAGTTCACCGATTTAACTCATTTTCTCTGGTTTCTGTGAGGTATCGTGCTATCCAGGCAAGTCCGTCAGCAGAAGGATGCACTTCAATTCCGTCTGCAATCTCTTCTGGTGTTACCCCTTTGTTCATGAGCTGTGCGTAATATGCAGCAACTGTTCCGGCACAGGGAGATGCTTCGTAGATACGGCAGATGCGGTTATCCCCATCAACTTCCATGAATGCTTTGCCTGTGTTTCTGAAAGGAACCGACCAGAACGTCCCGGGTCCGGCAGGTGACGGGATGCCGGCCGCACGCTCTTTTTCCGAAGGAGTAGACACAAATCCGTGTTCATGTCGCAGACGTATCACCTGTGGTATAACAACCGGCATTTTACCGGGTTTTCGTCCGATGATTGCATCTGCTGCAATAATCCCCTGGCGCCTGGCAACCGGAGTCAGGAATGGTGGCCCGGTTACATCTCCAACTGCATATACCCCGGGGATTTTTGTCTGCATGGTTTCGTCAACGATGATGGCACCATTGCTGTCAAGCGGTATTCCGGTTATCATAGAGGTTTCAGGGACAAGACCTGTTGCCAGAAGGACACAATCAGAGGGAATAACCTCCTGTTTATTGTTTTTTATTATCCTGACGCCGGTAACCGATTCACGTCCCTCGATACCAATGACATGTGTCTCCTCGTGGATAGTAATCCCATCAAGATCTTTTCTCATCTCATCACACTGGTTTTGGGGGATCGATCTGAGAAGGGAACTGCGGGCAATAATGTCAACCGAGGCACCAAGTGCATAAAAAGCATAGGCATACTCGGCAGCAATGATGCCACTGCCGATAATGGTAAGTTTTTCCGGGAGTTTTTTATGATTCAGAATAGTATGGGGGGTATACACTCCGGGAATGTCTGTCTGGTAATCATCCGGAAGAGACGGAACAGAACCGTTTGCAATGATGATCGCCTCTGCGATAATCTCATTTCCATCAATAAAAACCCTGTTGCCCGTGATGCTGGCAGAACCCTGGCAGACGTGTACCCCTGCCTGTCTGGTCTCTGTATCAAGCACATGGGTAATAATCCCCTGGATCTCCTGTAACCGGGAAACCAGCGCCTCATATGATACAACCGGAACGGTATCGATAATACCCAGGGAAGCAAGTTCCCGCATGCGGGAGATCTCTCTCGCGAGATCGTTGTATGCATTCATGACCATGCAGCCATGAAAGAGACACTGCCCGCCAAGACCCTCTTTCCGATGATCAACAAGAGTCACCTCTCTTTTTGCCAAAGCCAGTCTGACTGCTGCCATACGGCCGGCCGGCCCTCCACCGGTAACAACTATCATACCCAGTACTTGATCTGGTAAAAGATGAGATTTCGCGAGAAAATCACCTGATCCTGATAATAGGATTCACCTCACACGTCTCTCTTGTTCGAATCGTTTCAATTGCTTTCCTCCCAAATCCGGAGTTATCCTTTCTCATGAGCCTGAAATGTAAGAGAACGTTCGATTCTCTGTGATTATTACGCGCATAAGAGAGACATCCCACGGTATATCATAACAGGATCAGTGGGATCAGGCGATCGGTAAATTTTTATTAAAGATTGTGAGCTTTATCTTTCCGTGTATTGGGAAGAAAGGGTGCTTTTTTGCTCTTATGAGCGGATATCCTTCTGGTTTCTGCCGGAAGGACTCTCAGGATACGGTGCGTGTCATCCTGATATCAGCATACGAAAAAAGGGAAAAAAGATACGTCTTTTTTTTAAAAACGGTGTTATCGGTTCGGTTCTTCAACCGGGGATTCCGGGTTTTCGCAGCATATTCCTGCCCGAGTCACCGTGATATCGATAATACCGTTCTTTATCTCGTATGAACTGGCTTTCAGGTCTGCAGTCCATGGTAACGGGAGAGTTCTTGCGACGAAACCGGCAGAGATAATTACCCGATCCGGGGTGAGCATAACGCACGGGTTTGTAGGATGAGCTGCGGGAAGGATTGCAGTGATATACAGATAGTCATCACCCGGGGTTATCTCAGCATATATCTCGTGGGAATGATCATCCGGATCATCTGTTGCCGCTTCTGCGTCCGGCATATGAAGGGCATCGGGTTTTCCCATGCGGGTAATAAAAGCACATCCGATAATTCTCGAAATATCCTCCCCTTCTGACTCTTTCTGTGATTGTTTTTCGTATTGCGATATCTGTTCAAGAATTTGTGCAAGATTCTTAAGCAGGTCATCAAAGGGATTATTTTGCATATGGTCCTCGTATTTGATACATTATTCCTTTTTTATGAACGATACCCTGTTCCATGAGCGCATGAAGTGCATGTCTGACATCATCAGAATGAGCCCCTGTTGTACTGGCAAGAGTGTGCTCGTCCTGGGGGCCGAACACGAGTGAGATGGCAACCATCATCCTGAGATCCCCTTCACCCATCTCTGACCCCGTCCTGGCAATCTGACCTATCTGGTTATCAATCTCCATATCAAGATGTTCTATCCGCCGTTCCAGTTCATCCCGCATAGAGACGAGATTTTGCAGGCGTACGAGATTATCATGTAAAACCAGGTTCTCTACCCGGTGTAACGGGACAATCGCCTGTTCCTGCCTCTTGAGATCAACGGTGATACTGATATCGTTCGAGAGATAGTAATACTTTCTTCTGTGTTTATCCAGCCTGAACCTGAGGATGTCTGCCTGTTCCAGCATCTGGAGATGGTCAATCACTGCCTTGGGACTGACGGTCAGACGTTGTGATATCTCGGTGACATAACAGGGTTTTACCCTGAGAAGGTCAATGATACGCCTTCGGTTCTTATTTCCGAGGATATCAAGTAAAGAGGCAATATCCGTGTGGTCCAGGTACACTTACTATATGTTAGTGAATATTGTATTATAGTCTTATCTCCGATAATTCGGAGCCTCATCGGTAATGGTGATATCATGAGGATGACTTTCCTGGTATCCTGCGGGACTGATTCGCACAAAACGTGTCTTCTCATGCATATCCACAATGGTGCGTGATCCGGTATATCCCATGGCAGACTTCAGTCCGCCGATAAGCTGGTAAATAACCTCAGATACCGGCCCGACATAGGGTGTGACCCCTTCGACCCCTTCCGGAACAAATTTTGTTTTTCCCAGTTCTTTTTTCTGGAAATACCTGTCTGATGAGACGCCGCTACTCATGGCTCCAAGTGAACCCATACCCCGGTACTGTTTGTATTTTCTCCCCCTGATAGTCACGAGCTGGCCTGGTGCCTCATCGGTTCCGGCAAAGAGCTGTCCCATCATCACGGTATCAGCACCTGCTGCGATTGCTTTTGCGATATCACCACTGTACCTGATACCTCCATCAGCAATCAACGGGATTCCTGCAGGACCGGTAATATCAGATACCTGCGCAATGGCAGTTATCTGGGGAATACCAACACCGGCAACAACCCGGGTGGTACATATGGAACCCGGCCCGATTCCAACCTTGATCCCATCAACAACATCCAGAAAGGCTTCTGCAGCAGATCCTGTAGCAATGTTTCCTGCAACCAGATCGCATGTGATGCTTTCCCTGATATCATGGACTGCCCTGACAACATTCATATTATGGCCATGAGCACAATCAACAACAACGGCATCAACCCCTGTTTCATCAAGTTTGCAGGCACGTTCATGATCAAATGGTCCGACCGCCGCTGCTACCCGCAGATCCCCTTTTTCATCCCGGGAAGCATAGGGATACTGTCGTTTCAAAAGAAGGTCCTGCATCGAGATGATTCCCAGCAGACTGCCATCCTTTGCCAGTACCGGGAGACGCTCAACCTTGTTTGAGTACATGATATCAAATGCCTCTTCCATGGATATCTCTTCATCAGCAGTGATGGGCTCTTTTGTCATCACCAGAGAGACCGCATCGTCCCCCCTGCGTGAAACGATTGCCCGCAGATCCCGTCTGCTTACGATACCAACAACCTTTCCGTTGTCGATAACGGGTACACCTCCAATCCCGTGTGCATTCATGAGCCTCTCTACACTGGCAACGGTCTCATCTGAAGTGACAGAAAGGACGTCACGTTCAATTAATTCAGCCTCACGTTTGACCAGCATGACCTCGTGTACTTCATCCTCAACCGGCATGTTCCGGTGTATTACACTGATCCCTCCGGCACGGGCAAGAGCGATGGCCATGACCGATGTGCTTACGGTATCCATCGCAGCACTGACAATCGGGAGAGCAAGGGGAATGTTGCGTGAGAACCTGGTGGATACATCTGCCTGATCCGGCTCTACCTCAGACGCAGCTGGTTTTAGCAGAACGTCGTCAAATGTCAGGGAAAGCGGAACATCGAGTTTCGTGCAGTACATATTAGTGCACCATTGCGATCGCCTTTGCCACAAGATCAGATCTGACCATCGCGGTCCGGTCACCCCCGCATACCATTCCCCGAACTCCGATAAGATCAGGATTTATCCTTTTTAAAACCGGGAGATCTTCAAACCGGAGTGAACCGGCCAGGGCCGATCGTATCTTATTCTTTTTATTCATCTCACAAAATGAGCTCAGTAAAGCCTCATCCATGAAAGCGAAAGTACTTTTTCCATCCTTTATTCCGGTATCAATCATAGCATAATCAGCACCTGCTGCAGCTGCAAGAGGTGCCATATCCATGGGAGATATTGTATCCAGTCGTTTAAAATCAGAATATGCAGCGATAACTACCATTTTTTCAGGATAGTTCTCTTTTACTGCCCTTACAACTGCCTCTATAACGTCACGTGCCTTATCCTCACCGTCAAACATAAGACCTATCTTGATATAATCGGCACCGGCAGCAGCTGCACCCAGCGCAGCAAGGGAAGCTCCGCCGGGAAGATATGCATAATCACCAATGGCAGCACTGACCGGTTTTTGCACCAGTTCTTTAATAGCACGGATTATCCAGGGAAAATTCGCCCCCAGGGATCCTTCTGCGGGTCTTTTAACGTCAACAATATCAGCAGCGAGAGATGCTTTTGCTTCTTCCAGGCTGGCCGGGCTGACTAATAACTGCATACATTTTATGCAACCGGTATCTAAATAGTGATTGCGTTTAGATCATGGAACTTATCTTGGCAATGGATTTACGGAACAATCAGGTGGTTCACGGGAAGAGCGGGAACCGATCCGATTATTCTCCCCTTGACTGGGGTCTCGCATCGACCTGCAGGCCGGTGGGATATATCAGGGAGATCGATCCGGAATATCTCTATATCGCTGATCTCGATCGGATTGAGGGGACCGGGAACCATGATGAGATGATACGTTCCTGTGCAGGGCTCGTTACACGACTGTATTGTGACCGCGGTTCACGGGAACCTGCAGATATTCTGGATGATCCAGCCATTATCCCGATATTTGGAACAGAAACGGCAGGCTTTTCATTATCAGCATTCCGTTCCGGTTTTTTGAGTGTTGATATCAGGGACGGAACGGTCATTCCACGAGGTGAAGATCCCGTTGCCCTGCTATCGGGTGCAGAGGAGAACTCTATTCCCGGCTGTATTATTCTTGATATTTCATCTGTCGGAACAAAAGCAGGTATCGATATAACAAAAGCGAAGCAATACCGGGACGCTTATAACGGTATTCTCTTTCATGGGGGAGGTATCAGGGATAAGCAGGATCTTGATAC
>JAFGOM010000052.1 GCA_016926505.1 Methanospirillaceae archaeon | reverse complement strand
GGTTCCCAGTCTGACATGGTGTCCAGAACATAGAGGTACATGATTCGTGACATATCTTCTCAGGTTGTATGCTTGACCCGTATATGTTTATATTCTCACCCGATTGTGTGGAATTCTGCAGGACTCGTGTAAATACATTCACGTTACATTAAAGATGTTCCCTCACCCGCCACGTACCTGCAGGAAGATACAGTTCGAAACGTGCACCGCACCCCGGTTCTCCGGTCTCGGTAAGTGAGATCCCGGTCACCGCAAGGATCTCCCGTGCCAAAAACAATCCAAGCCCGGTATTCTTTCCAAATGACCGTTCAAATATCTTCTCCTTCTCCTCATGAGGCACACCCGCCCCGTCATCTTCGATGAGCAGGATGGCATCCGGCCCCATACAACTCCACTGGATCTGCATGGAAGAGACGGTTTCACCGTGACGTGCTGCATTATCAATAAAATTGGTAAAGACAGATGATAGCATCATATCAGCATAGATCTCAAGACCCCTGACTGATTCATCGGTGATTATCTCAAATCCTGCCAGGTTCTTTTCGGGAATCGAATTCAGGATATCAGTGACACGCTGAAATGATGGTTCTGCAATCCCGAGGGTCTCGTAATTCCTGCTATACGAGAGGAGGTGCATCAGCTTTTTGAGTAGATCAGAAATTTTTTCAACCCAGTCAGCAGGCAGGGCATCAGCAGGAAGAAACTCGTGGCACAACTCACAGTAGGAACCAAGGGCAGTCAGGTAGTTGGCACAATCATGACGCATACTGGCAGAAAGCAACTGCAATGTCTTGTTTGTTTTTCTGCAGGCATCCTGTACCCTTCGTACATCAGTGATATCCAGGTAAAACCCAACCAACCGCTCATCCCGGTTATCTTTGTTCACTCTGACAAACCGGCTGTTATCAAGGATCCACCGGTACGAACCATCCTTACACCTGATCCGCCACTGGGCCGATACCAGGTCAGTCTCTTTATTTCGGTGCTTCTCTATTGCTTCAGAGACCCGGGCCCGGTCATCAGGGTGAATTAACTCATCGAAACCGAGTGGAATGGGTTGCAATGCAGATACAGAGGAATCGTGTATTCCGGGAAGCCCGCCATACAAAAAAACATGCCCTGAAGTTACGTCCCGCTCCCAGAATACAAGACCTGCACAATCCATTAGTACCGCAAATGGATTCTTTTCTCCTGCATCCCTATCATTGCAGGAATCACATCCGGTAGAAATGGGATGAAAAACGGTGATATAACCAGGATTATAATCCGTATGCCCTGCCATTCTCTGGATGGAGATTTGGCATGGAAGGGAGCCTCCCTCCCGGGTAACAAGGGTACCTGAACCGCTCCAGGTCGATCCTGGCTTCATCTGCATCTGGCTTCGGTGTATGGATATAAAAGACAGGAAATCATACACCACTTTTGACGAGTACCCCTGAATTTCACCTGATCGAAAGCCGAGCAGCAGCTCGGCTGCTTTATTTATATATTGTATCGAGAGATCCGGATTCTCAATCAGTATTGCAGAAGGGATCTCTGAAAAGGCATGAGTAAGTCTGTTATTATCCGGGATCCGGGCGCCTTTCTGCATCATATTATCCCTCCATACAGATTTTGGAGACCATGAGAAGAAACCCGGTCATCCTGAAAATTCTCTCTACAAACCTGAACCCACCAGGGATGTACTGCATAACAGAGAACATTATTATCCATAACATGTTATCCAAAAGTTATAATTTTTTTTGAAAAATCTCACATAATTTTATGAGTGGCATAATTTGAATACCTTTTGTACCTAAAAGATCAATCACCGTGTATCTGGAGAGAACGACATCATCGTTTTTTTATGAATATGCTGAAACAGAATGCTGATTCCCATGGTTATTATTAGTAATTATCCCCTTTCATCCCTCACACATCGTATTAACTTTCCTGTCAAATTATTTTCAGGCCCCCATGATAATGGCCGGAACTGACCCCGGTATCTTTTCCTGCACAATACCTCCTCTTAAATCAAAGGGATAACCAGATAATAGAGTAAAATCAAAATCAAATGAAACCGCTAAAACTCAATCCCCTCCCGGGCAGGAACACCTGCCTTGTAGTAATGCTTGACATTCTTCATATCTGTCACGAGGTCTGCTGCCTCAATGAGTTCCTGCGGAGCATTCCTGCCGGTCAGTATCACCTCGGTATACTCATGCTTTTTCCTAAGAAGATCTCTGATATCCTCAACCGAAAGAAGGCCATACAATATGGCAACCAGGATCTCATCCAGCACCACGAGATCATACTTCCCAGAAGTAACTGCTTCTTTTGAGCGTTGCAGCCCTTTCCAGGCATGAGCCATGTCAGCTTCTGATGCATGCATTCCAACAAATTCGCCGTCTCCAAACTGGACAATCTCCAAACCAGGGAAGAGGCTGGCAAGTCTGAGTTCTGCCGTACCTCTTCCCTTGATAAACTGCGCAAAAAAAACCGACCCCCCTGCGAGCAGTGTTCGCAGCGAAACCCCGAGAGCTGCGGTTGTCTTTCCCTTTCCATTACCGGTGTATATCTCAACATACCCCTTTCTCTGTACCATATCCTGCATGGAGGATCCTTTTTTTATCACGGGAAAAACCAGATGCCTCATACCCTTTAAAGGTTGGAAAATTGTCTGACCTCCTTTAAACATATTTATTTGTTTTAATTAAATAATTATTGGTCCCTTCATTTCCATTTCCCTTTCTTAAACTGACCGGGTATCATCTTATACCATGTTTCCTGTAAATTGAGAGAGATAAATACATCCCTGTAATAACTCCTTATCAACAGGAAAGTCTTATTAAACGGGTTCAGAAAGAGAAAACAGTTCGATCGAGGGAGGGCAGGGCATCGTTTTTATTGAGCTGTCAGATAAAAGTTTGAAAAAAGTCATCAAAGATCATAATGGTGCTGATTTGTATTCAGTCATTAAAAAACATCCCTAAACAGATTTTCAGAGTAATTAGGGATTTGGAATTAAAAAAACCAGTAATACTCCTCATGTGCAGTAAAAGTGTGATATGCACGTACATGCCTGATGCAATAAATAGAGGAAAATTCACCTCTCACTCCATCTTCTTGTGCCTGATGACCTGGATCACGGTCTTTATAACAAGACCGATCGCAAAGAGACATAAAAAGAGCACGATCCACATGAGAAGACTGACATGCTCTTTTACAAACGGGATATTGCCGATGATATACCCGGCAAGAATAATACCACTGGTCCAGAGGAGTGCACCGATCACGTTATAGAAAAGAAAAAGCCGGTAGTTCATCTCGCCAAGGCCGGCTAGAAACGGGGCAAATGTTCGTGCGTACGGAATAAACCGTGCGATTATAATGGTTGCTCCCCCCCACTCTGCATAAAATTCACGGGTATAATCGATCCACTCTCCTTTCACAAAGGCAGAAAGCCGTCCGTGTAAGATCCGTGTTCCGGCATATCTCCCGATCCAGAAATTAACCGTATCACCGATGACAGCAGCACCAAAAGTTACGATGATTAATGCCGGCAGGAATAAGATCCCGCTTCCTGCAAGGGCACCGGAGATAAAGAGAAGAGAATCACCCGGCAGAAAGGGTGTGACCACAAACCCGGTCTCGCAGAAGATGATACAAAAAAGAACAAGATAGATGAGCAGACCAAGTTTGAGAGACATCGTCTCGAGGGAATCATCAAGATGAAGAAAGAGATCAAGAAGGACTATCGTCATTGTGGAAGTAGTAATGAGATGAGAACCATGAATAAATTTCGTACCCGATAACTGTCATCGAAAAAGAATACCGAAAATTGGCAGAATGAGAAACGGAAAATCAGACGGGATCCTGCAACCGGGTCATACCTGAGGAATGACAGATCGCATAAAACCGTTCCAGATCCCCGACAATCTCCGTCCCCTGCCGTTCAATCTGGCCGATTATCTTGCTGCTCCCTTTTTTTGGCTCTTCATACATGCCACAATGGGCAAGGTCGTTTCTCAACCCCGAAATCCTGCTCCAGATAGCGGTGAGTTCTTCCCAATGAGAAAGCCCTTCGTACCAGTCTGAAAACACTGACCGTTCATATGCACTACCCTGAACCCTGATAAGAGCTCCTCCAACAGCCTGCTCCATGGCATCACGAACCTCTCTTTTGAGCCATTCATACTCATATCCCCCATGAACAAGGATAAGAACCGATACCATCCATTCCCGTGCAACGGTAACTGCCTGCTGGTACAACCCGAGATCAACCTGGTACCGGATCAGGCAAAACATCTTCTCCAGGTACGCGGCATTCAGACCTTCTTTTGGATAAAGTGAGGCAAACGGTTCAAGCAGCCGGATGCGATCCAGAAGGGGAACGAGTGCCGGAATGAACCGCTGCACCTCTGATGCCGCACTCTTTAGTCCCTGTACGATGCGACTGGCAGAAGCACACGCTTCTATCGGCCGGGAGAGGCGGACTGCCGATGCAAATGACCTCGCCTGAAGTGCCCAGGGAGCAAGAGCCCGGGGAGGACGAGGTACCTGGTCCTGGTTCATACGGGAATGAATGGAGCTTACCATCTCCTGCAGATAAGAGCCGTCAGCATGATGAAGAAAGGAATGAACCGCTGATATCCAGTCCAGTATATCGATAAATCCGGTCAGATCAAGTACATCAACGATATCAGAACCGTCATCTGACCTGAGATGGTATCCCCCGTACAGCACCCGTGCAAAAGTAACCTGCTTTATCTCCTTTAGATATGCAATAGCCATGAACGCAACAAGAGAAAGGGTCCGAAACCCCTGAGTGATATCAAAGACAATCTCCTCACCCTCCGTAACCTGTGCACAGACGATCTCAAAGATCTGCCACATCCCGGCCTCATCCTTTCCGTCCGGGATCCAGACGGGTCTTGCATCCGGGATCTTCTCTGCATAAAACGGATAATTAACCGTGCAGGCACGATCTGTCGTCAGGAGAACAACCTCATCAACCTGATAAAATGCACATACCGCTTCCGGGAAGACGGTTGTAGTAAACCGTTCTTTCCCATACCGGTACTCAATTGGGTAGAGAGGATCGGTTCCAACAATTGAGATGCACTTCACCGTCTGTCCACCACCTTCTCACGAAAAGAGATCCTTCCAGCCCTCTGTATAAACCCCGGGCATATGCCAGGGCAGGTTCCCTTCATCGTAGAGTGATTGCAGACAATACCTATAAGAATTATGATCCGACATCTCTTTTCCTGTCCGGTATACCGGCTCATAGGTAATCTGTGATACGAAGAGAATGAATTGCTTTTCGGCCGTTCCCTGAATATACCCGGAAAAATCCCCCAAAGACAGAAAGAATAACCATTAATTATCATACTTACCATCAATATATGGGAGTACGCATATGACCATAATAGCAGCGGTAACAAAAGCATCACAATACGTGGGTGAAGGCGTAACAAAAGACCTGAAACGATGGATTATTCTGATTATTCTCTCAATAATCCAGTCAGTATCACTCTGCCTTATCCCCCTGTTAAACGGGTATATCGCACGGATTTTTCACGCCCCGGAACCGGTCCCTGATACAAAGAACTGGCTAGGTCTTTTTATTGATGGATGGAAATTAAACCTTATCGCCATCCTGTATGCTATCCCGGCGATAATCATCCTTGTCTTCTTCGGTGTTCTCTCCTTTATTACATTTGAGTCAGCACTCTCACTGGTACAGGGAAGCAGTGATATCCTGCTTACATCACTCCTTGATGTTATCGGTATCTTCGGGATTGCCATTGCAGGCATTCTCTTTGTTCTCCTCACCCTTATCATGTTCATGGCTATGGTCAGGGCGATGCGGAAACAATCAGTTACCGAAGCATTCTCAATCTCTGCAATTATGGCAGATATATCCAGAAAGACAGGCTGGCTTGAGTACCTGATACTCTGGATCGTGCTCTGGGTACTGACGTTTATCTTTGCCATCATCTGTTTTGGATTATCCTTAATTCCCTTACCCCCTCTGGGACTCATTCTCATAATCATCATCCTTCCTGCCTGGGCAATATTCTTTGCCCGCTACATTGCTCTTATCTATGACGGGCAGGTTTAACCAACCAGAACCCTTCTCTTTTTAGGCACAATTCATCTCAATTACGATGGGATCAAACCCGGGCTGAACAGAAAGTTGATAGGAGATACGCATGGTATAGTATAGAGGTTATATGAAAAAGACTGAGGCCGGGGTTAGCACCCCTATCATACTGATTACCATCTGCCTGATTCTCCTTTTTATTGCTGTTGCTCAGGTAAGCGCCGGTGTTGGCGGAACAACCCCGGTAAAACAGGAAAAGCCCCGTGATATATCAGATTTTCTCGGGAAATACCTGGATATGAGAACAGGGTTTATTGCGAAGTGGAACCTTGACGAAGCCAAAGAAGACCTTGCTGCCGGAATACTATCCAGCGCTGAGATGGGAATCGTATCACAGGAATATGCGATGAATGACCGGACACCCTCGATTACGGTTGATTCAACCACCCTTGCCATCGAGAACCCGGAAGGGTACTACACCTGGGTTCCTTCTGACGAGATAACTGAGAGTGTTGCATGGTTTGTATCTGACCAGAAGAACAGGGATGCAGTCAGTGAGTACCTCTCCTCCGGTACCATTCCTGATACCGATGGCAGCGGGCGGAGTGTGCGATCCCATGTAACAACCATTAATAATGCGATCAGTCTTGCAAAAATCCTCGAGGATATACAGATCTTTGCAGGTATCGGTGGCGACGAACTGATTCAGTCAGATGACATCTCGTATTACCCGGATCCCGGATTCACCTATGGTTCCTTAGATCCCAGTATTGCCCTTGCAGATGCTCTTAAAAAAGGCAGGGATAATGAAGGATATGCAAATCTCCTTGTTATCCAGGCAGAACAGGGTGATTCGGTATTTTCAGCAAACGAGGACGATATGAGAATGCTGTTCCCGAGAAACACGGTCTGGTACGTTACCAGGGAAGTCGTAACCGACTCACTCGCGCTAGACCTGCCGTTTACTCCTGCAAACGCAGATCAATACTCAAAGGTCCGGGTTTTGTATGTTGAAGAGATGCCGGAATGGTACCAGGAACGAATCGGACTCATCGAACCGCAGTCCCCTTATTAAACCCGATACTCTTTTTATCTTTTCAGGGGGACAGCGGGGATATCCCTTCGAAAGAGGGATTGTCCGGGATCCCTTCCCCAATCTTTGCGATGAGACAGGACAGAAAATAACCGCATCGTCCGGTGTTCCTTCTCATCAAATGCAGGTATCACTGAGTATATTATTCATTCTGACCTACAGGTATGTATGAACCGTACCACTACAGGTATCCTTTCTCTGCTGTCCTGGAAAGCAGGTCTTTTTTTTATCGTTCTCTCTCTCCTCTTACCCGCAGTATCAGGAATTTTTATCATAGACAATGACGCTGTTGGAAATTACCTTGATTACCGGTCAGGTTATGTCGAGCAATGGAACCTCGGGGAGGCAAGGGAAGATTACGAAGAAGGCCTCCTTACTATTGAGGATCTCAGTGCAATCGGCAAAGAGCATGCACGCTGTGACCAGAACTATGGCATCTCTGTTCATAATACCAGGATAATCCTTGATGCCCCGCAAAAGACCACATCATGGGTCCCTGCTGCAGTTCATGAGAGCATGAACTGGCTGGAATCAAAAACCAACAGGGATCTGCTCCATGAGTACCTTCTTTCCGGCATTGCACCGGAAGTCACCCCGCCCCAACGACCGGTTCGATCCCATGTCACTGCTCTTGAGAATGGCATAACGTTGAGCAGGCTTACTATCGAGGAACTGCCGGTCTTTGTCGGGGTATCCCCTGAAAGGGGAGACCAGTTTTATGAAGAGAACCGGTTCGCCGTCATTCCTGACTTTCTGTATGGATCGTATGATCCCTCGCAGGCGATTGTTGATGCAATCAACGAGGGAAGGAATAACGACGGGTATGCAACTGTTCTGGTCTCGACACGGCTCCCCGGGGACGGAGCACTTATCGGGCAGGGAGAGAGCAGACGTGTTCTCCTCTCGCATGACCGGCTCTGGTACGCCTACCGGGAAGTGCTTGCAGATACGATATCCTTCGAGACCGGGTTCCCGCTGGTAAAAGGCGATACATATCATAAAATACGGTTTATCTTCCTCGAAGAAGCCTCAAATGACTACCGGGAACAGATGAACCTGCAGGAAGACTCTGAAGAGAAGATCTACTATTATTAACCCTGTTTTCAGGGATTATAACATCTTTTCCCTTATAATGAACGGTTCACTTCAAAAACAGGAAACGAATTGAAAAAAGGAGAAAGAAGAGAACCTTCTTTTGCGATCATCAGTACCAAAAAGAAATCCTGCAGAAAAACGGTCCATGAAACCGGAATCCCTTACCGGTGTGAGTAGACTGCGGTGAGACCAGAACTATCGGATCGTTCCACCCTCGCAAACCCGACCCGTTCAAACTGTACCATCTGACCCACCAGATCCTGCACAACCGGCTCACAGACCCCGCTTATATCCCCTTCAGGATAAAGCAGCCGGCATAACGTTCCATACCCGGGAGAGAGCCACTGGATAATCGGTGCCCGGGCATCCCTCGCCTCCTTTAAATCCGTGCCCGCATAGGTAGCAGTCACAGTATCACCAGAGTACTGCAGGCGAACATTAAAGAGATCTTTAAGCCTGACCATCGAATGTCGTTTACGAATCTCTTCTGCAGGTAGGAGAACGGTCCCCTCAAAGGGAATCATGCGATACCCCCGCTTTGGATCCCCAGGATACCGCATGGCAGACGCTACCTGTGGTTCTGCTCCATGAACCGTTACCTCCACGGGATCTGCAACAAAGAAGAACCGGTCTGCACCGGCATCCACGACCTCCTTGTTCTTTGCATACAGGTTCTCCCACGAGAATGAGATATCAGTCTCCCCGATCCCGATATCAACCATCGCAGATCTGACAGCCAGTGGTGAGATCCCACGCCTGGCAAGAGCACGCAACGTTCCGAGGTGAACATCATCCCAACCGGTATATACCCCCTCCTGTATCCCTTCCCGCATCCCTGATGTCGAGAGGACGACCCCGTCAATACTCATCCGGCCATAATGGAGATAGTGGGGGAGATCCCACCCCATGTAATCATAGATAAACCGCTGCCTCCCGGTATTGGCAATATGATCCTTTCCCCTGATAACATGGGTCATCCCGAGCAGGTGATCATCGACAGCGACCGAGAGGTTCATCAGCGGGTACACGATAGCATCCACCCGTTCATGGGGAACAGAGGTCAGAACCCGGAAGAGAGGGAAATCACGCATTGCCGGATCCGGGGCACAAAGATCGGTCTTTAGCCTGACGGTGACCCCGCCTTCCTCGTAACCGCCGTCAAGCATCTGATCAAACCCTGCCATTCCTTCTTCAGCGGTCTGCATCCTGCATGGACAGGCCACCTTCTTCATCTTCATTTCCCGGAAGGCATCATTCTCGCAGGTACATACATAGGCTGCACCCCGGGAGATGAGTTCCTTTCCGACCGAATAGTACAGAGAGAACCGGTCTGACTGATACACGGTCTCATGTATCCCAAGTTCCATCCAGGAGATATCTTCCTGCACCATCTCATAGGCAGTTGGATCAACCCGCTTGGGATCGGTATCCTCTATCCGAAGGATATACCTGCCGCCATAGCGTCTTACATAGGTATCATTGAGAAACGCTGCACGGGCATGCCCGAGATGAAGCGGACCGGAAGGATTCGGAGCAAACCGCATTACAACCCCGCCATCAGCACCAATAAGATCCGGCAGCCCGTGCTCCCGTCTCTTCTCCTTCTTCTGGTGCAGTTGTGCAAATAACTCAGGGGATACCCTGTACAGAGCATCTTCCCGCTCATCAGGTGAAAGATCTTTTATCTCATCGATAACCTGAACAAGCACTGCCTTCATCTCACCTGCCATGGACCGTAATTCGGGATGATTCTTCATGACCATCCCAAGCACGGTTCCTGCCTGCGGGGTACCGGCATGCTCTACTGCATTAAAGAGGGCATAACGGAAGAGTATCGGTTTCATATCCTGCATCTTCAGGAACTCCGCCTGATAAAATAGTGGGCGAGTTCAATGAGCAGTTCCTTCTCATGAGAATCGGTTAATATGGAGAGGGAATCAATACCGGTGCTGATGAGATCTTCTGCTTCCTGCTGTACATCAGCAATAACGTTATGCTTCGAGAGGAGAGCGATGAGATCCTGGATCTCAGAAGGTTTTAAAGATCGGCGATAGGAACTGAGATCCAGACCCCTTTCGCGTGCATAAATCGCAAGAAGTGTCTGTTTTCCCTCCCTGATATCAGATGCCTGATCTTTACCGCTCTTATCTGAAGGGATCATAAGGTCAATGATATCATCCTGGATCTGGAATGCGGCACCGATACTATTCCCATAGGTAGAGAGTGCCGCGACCTCGGCAGCGCTGCCGCCTGCACAGAGAACACCAATCCCTGCAGCCGCCCCGTATAAAACCCCGGTCTTTTTCTGAACCATCGAGAGGTACTCATCCCGTGATACATCATTTCTCTTCTCAAATGACATATCCTCCTGCTGACCCTCGCAGATCTCGACACATGCCTGTGACAGCATCAGGACAGCATTCACTTTTGCGCTATCCGGAGCCTCTGTGTGAGAGATGAGCTCAAATGCCCTGGCATAGAGAACATCTCCGGCCAAAATTCCGGTTGGTTCATCCCATTTTGTGTGAACGGTCGGATTTCCACGCCTGAATTGATCCTTGTCCATGATATCATCATGAATGAGCGTAAAACAGTGAGTTACCTCAAGCGCAAGTCCGGCGGGCATAATCCCTCTGGAAGAACCGGGTGAGACTGCCTCTGCAGCCAGTTTAAAGAGGACCGGACGTAATCGTTTTCCTCCTGAAAACAGCAGATGGTTGGCAGCTTCTGAAAGTGTCGTGTCCGGGCTCCCATAATAGGAATGAAGAAGTTGTGTTACCTCCTCTGCGGTAACCTGTAAGTATGTCGTAAGATCCATCCTATCGCCGCCCCTGTAACTTCTGTTTCTGACCGTTTGCCATCAAAAAAAACGATTCATTGAAGTTATAACCACAATCGCGGGCTAATTGAAGATATTCTGATGTCATCTCAACACCACCGTGTGCTGCAATAATGGACTGGGGATTTAACATGTGGATCATCTCGTAGTGGTCCTCACAGTAGGCATGACCACTCACGTGCAGTTCATCAAAGATACGGGCTCCGCTGTCCCTGATAAACTTAAACATCCTGTACCGCTGTGCCCGGTTCATATCGTTCGGGATGAGCTGGGCACTTATCATGACCTTGTCGCCCTTCTCCAGCTTGTAGGGTGTATCATTCTCTGACATACGGGTCAGGATTGAACCGGGTTCACCCTGATGTCCGGTAACGATGGGGATATACTGATCCTTTCCGCTCTTCATGATCCGTCGCAGCGTCCGTTCAACCGTTCTCCGGTTTCCAAACATACTTGTGGTCTCGGGAAATCCGACAAGACGCATCTGTTCTGCAGTCGCACAGTACTTCTCCATGGAACGCCCGAGAAGGACGGGTTTCCTCCCAATCTCGTGGGCACACTCGGCAATGGTCTTTACCCGTGCGATATGGGATGCAAACGTGCTCATGATGATGGCATTTTTCTCGTCCTCGTAACTGGTAAGTACATCGCGTATCATGCTTTTTGCAATCTGTTCACTGGGACAGCGGCCGGGGCGATGGATATTGGTTGCTTCGACGATTAAACAGAGCACGCCTTCTTTGCCTATTTTTCGGAACCTGGCAAAATCAGGAGGATCCCCGATAACCGGGTTCCTATCCAGTTTGAAATCGAGTGCATACACGATGGCACCCTCGGGAGTATGAAGGACCGGGGTGACGGTATCGATGATACTGTGCTGTGTCCTGACAAACTCAACGTTGAGTGTATTTGATATGGTATACCGCTGTCCGGCCTTGAGTGAGAAGAGTTTATTGGTCACACTGAACTTTTTCTCTCCCTCTATCTGCTGCCTGACCAGTTCAATCGTGTATGGTGACCCGATAATAGGTGCATTGTACCGGTGTGCCAGTTTTGGTACCGCACCAATATGGTCCAGATGACCATGCGAGAGAATAATAGCCTTTACTGTCCCTTCAATCCCGTTCATCACGGTATCATCGGGAATAATTCCCATCTGTATTAAATCCAACGAATGGGTGTTCTCCATCTCGATATTAGGATTCATCATGAGCGAATCAAGTCTGATTCCCATATCAAAGATAACTATCTCTTTCCCACAGCGGACGGCGGTCATATTCCTTCCAAATTCATTATAGCCGCCCACTGCAAGGACTTCAATCTCCATTATAATCCTCCTTATTATGTATCATAGGTATCATATCCCGGGTTCTCCCCGTTATGTAGCACCTGGCCTGTGCGAGATCAGATACCCTTCTGCATCCTGACAAAAACATCGCTACCTGGATCTGCCGGTGTATCGAATCTATCGTTTTAAAAAGGGCATCCGGGCCTGTACATGCAGGTTTAAGCAGGGGAAGGGCCATTCCGCCAAGATCTGCCCCCATAACCAGTGCTTTTGCGATATCAATCCCTGTTCGCAGCCCTCCGCTCGCAATGAGAGGGCCACGTAATTTGCTCACCTCAAAGACACTTACCGCTGTTGGTATTCCCCAATTTGCAAATAACTGTCCGAGTTCTTCAAGTTGTTGTTCAGATATTTCACTACTATCCCTGGCCCGGTAACTCTCGATCATTGCCCATGAGGATCCGCCCCAGCCACCGGTATCAACCGCAGCAGCCCCGGCTGCGTAGCACTGCTCAGCGGTATGGTAAGAAAAACCACACCCGGTCTCCTTGACAATAACCGGGACCGTGCAGTCCCTGCATACCTCATCGAGAGCCTGCAGGCATCCGATTGCATCATGATCGCCTTCCGGCTGAATTGCTTCCTGGAGAAAGTTCAGGTGGACAGCAAGGGCATCTGCCTCTATCATCGAGACCGCCTCTTCTGCCCATGAGAGTCCGAAATTACGTATCTGGACAATACCAAGATTTGCAACCACGAAGGCATCAGGTGCAGTTTCCCGCACGACAGAGAAGGTATCCCGCAGACCGGGATCCTCGATGGCAGCACGTTGTGATCCAACACCGATTCCGAGTTGATACTTCTCTGCAGCGAGTGCAAGGTTCTTATTCACTGCTTTTGTCTCGGGATGACCACCGGTCATTGCCGAGATAAAGAGAGGGGATCCAAAGGTATGTTCGAGAAATCGTGTCTGTAATGAAAGGCGGTCCATATCGGCATCAGGAAGCGCGTTGTGAACAAGCCGGATATCATTAAACCCGGTCCATCCGGATTCCACGTTCTCTTCAAGGCAGATTCGCAGGTGATCCAGTTTCCGTAAAGGGGTAAACGCACTCTTTTCCATCAGACCCCCAAAGAGATACAGGTCCCGCCATGATCGGTCCCTGCAAGAAAAGCAGAGAGCCGGGAGATATGAAATATCTCTGAAGGTATCCCATCTCTCGCAAGCGGGAGAAGTTCATCTATCTTTCCACGCATTCCACCAGTCACATCGGTAGCGTTCGAGGAAAAAGCATGGATCTCTCCATTCTGCGATGCATGTAATCTCCGTATTACCTGACCGTCTGCTCCGAGAAGTCCGGGTACATCAGTTGCAAGACCGACCCTTTCCATCTGAAGTTCCCGGGCATAGACGCGTACCAGCTGATCTCCGGATACAATACATGCACCCTTTACACAGTCCATAACCACGTCTCCATGAAGAACCGGTATCACACCCACCTGCATCATTAGTTTTATCTGGCTGACAGGATATTGTATTAACCGTCCGCTTTCTGCCAGAGATCCGTGAAGAGGATGAATTCCAACCGCTTCAAGTCCGGCTGACCGAAGCGATGATACCATTATCTCATCAAGCTTAGAGACTGCCCGGTGCGTATGATAAATACCGGCGACATTTGCAGAGGTAACTCCTTTTTGTATCCGGTACCGGGAGGCCTCGGGATGACCATAACTTCCGGCACCATGCACAACAAGGAGATGCAGGGGAGTATGACCAAGACTCTTTTTGTATGCGGCAAGGGTTCCTGCAATGGAATCCAGCACATCCATCCTTACCTCTCCGGAACCGGATTTGTCAGTAATAACACTGCCTCCGATCTTGAGAAGGATCCGTCTATCCATCATTCTCCTTTCTGAAACCTTCCGTATCTACTGATGTAATGATAGCCCGCCCTTCAAAGACCTCGATTGCACCTGCAATACGGTTTCTGAAATTTTTCGGGGCCAGTGCAATCATGCAACCGCCACCCCCTGCTCCGGTCGTCTTTGCACCATAGGCACCGGTAGCCCGTGCTGCAAGTACAAGACGGGTCAGAACCGGATGGCCGACACCAATAGCATCAAGAAGGGCATGATTCACATCCATGAGCTTTCCCAGGCGCTGAGAATCATGCAGGTACCGCATCGCTTCCATGGTAACACCCTCGATAGCATCAAGAACAGGGTTGCAGATCTCAGGGTTTTTATTCCGCATCTCTGCCACCAGTTCTATCATCCGTGTGGTACTGTGAGAGATCATGGAATTGCCAATCACCAGGTTATAATTTTGAGGGGCAAGCCGTCTCCTTTTCCCTTCCATGATAAAGAACATCCCGCCATAGGTTGAGACCGACGTATCAGTAGGGCTTGCCCTGCCCTTCTGAACGTTCTTTTCGATACTAAATGCCCGGTCTGCTATCTCTTCCCGGGTCATTCCCATCTCGTACTCATCGTTTATCGCAGCAAGGGTTGCTACGGTTACCGCTGCAGATGATCCCAGACCTGATGAACTGGGAATCTGGGAGTTGATGTAAATACTGCCACGAACACCCATCTCCCTGAAACATGCCTCAATATAAGGCGATTTCCCGTAATGAACCTGGCTGGCCTTCCTGACCGTTACATATACCCGTGGTTTTATTGCCATGGCAATACCTGGCTTCCCATAGACAACCGCGTGTTCACCAAATAAGAATACCTTTCCCGGGGCACTATACGTGGCCATCACACCACCGCCAGGGCGGCATAGGCAACCACCTGATCGTAGTCGCCACTGACATCCCCACTGGTAGTATACGAAAGGAGGTATGCTTTATGAACAGATGAGACCTGCTTTAGGGTTTCTATCATAACCCCGACCGGTCCGTACCCGCAGGTTGAGATATCCTGCTCTTTTATTCTGCGGAAAAATTCCCAGGTATCAAGGTTTATCAGAGCCTCAATAGCGTACATATCCTTCTTTCGCGCTTCTGTTGCCGGGATGTAATGTGAGAAGTCACTGGATGCAACGATACGGACAGGGGTTTTATAATCCATCATTGCAGAAGCGAGATGTTCTGATATCCGTTGTACCTCAGTGCGGGTCTGCGGACCCATCATGAGAGGAACAATCCGTGCCTGTGGAAACCGGTATTTGATAAACGGTATCTGAACTTCAATTGAGTTTTCATGCCCATAAGCCATTATCTCTTCATGAACCGGGAGCGATAATGCAGAAACAAGACCGGTATCAGTCATTACCGGCCCCAGTGGTGTATCCCAGGGGATACCGGATACTGTTGTGGCAAATCCACGGTGGCTTGGTCCGATAACAACAAACGTCCCGTCAAATCCTTCCGGTATTGCCGAATATGCCATGGCAGCAGTTCTCCCGGAATATACATATCCTGCATGGGGAGAGAGAATACCCAGTGCATCAGGGCACCCGGTACACGGAGAACCAAAAAAGTCCTCCATCATCTGTAAAAGACGGGACGATTCAGCAGGGTAAAACATCCCGGCCAGCTGGCACGAACGGATCTTCATACTATCTTGTGATCTAAGAAGAGTAAGATGAATCTTTCTCTTACAGATCTGTCTCGAAATCTTCCTGGGTAAGGTCAGTGATAATCCCTTTGTATTTCAGAAGTTCACGGGTAAGAAGGTAGTATACCATTGAGAGTGCTTTTCTCCCCTTGTTGTTGGTTGGAATAACAACATCAACGAACCGGGTCATGTTATTCGTGTCGCAGAGTGCAACAACCGGAATTCCTGCCTGGGTTGCCTCGGTGATAACCTGGGCATCGCTGATGGGATCGGTGACAACAACAACCTCCGGTTCAATGTATCCTTTCAGATTCTGGTTTGTCAGCAGTCCCGGGATGAAACGTCCAATCATCTCCATTGCACCGAGACTCTTTGCAAACATCCGTGAAGGCCATTGTCCGTACTGTCGTGATGTAACCACGAGAATATTTGAGGTATTAAACTGTGAAAGAAACTTTGCAGCAAGTTTTATCCTCTCATCAGTCTCCCTGATATCAAGAATATACAATCCGTCACCACGTACGCGGTAGATGAACTTCTTCATATCAATGCTCTTCTGCTGGGTGCCGATATGAACACCTGCAGCAAGGTACTCTTCTACGCTCACGAGTGGTTCGTTAATCTCTATCTCCATCTCATTTTCATTCATTCCATTTCCTCCTCTATTCGAATTAATTCATTTAATTTCGCAATTCGTTCTCCACCTGCAGCACCGGTCTTGAGAAAAACCGACTCAAAAGCGGTAGCAAGATGTGCAATAGTAGTATCGGTGGTCTCACCGGACCGGTGACTCATAACCGTCTCAAGCCCGTGGCTGCGGGCTAATTTTACCGACTCAAATGTATCGGTCAGTGTCCCGACCTGATTAGGTTTTATCGAGACACAATTGGCAGATCCGGCCTGTATGCCCTGCCTGATACGGGATGTATTCGTAGCAAAGAGATCGTCACCACAGACAAGACAAAAACCTCCGACCTTTGCGGTCAGTTCTGCAGTCAGTTCATAGTCATCTTCAAAAAGCGGATCTTCAACATACACAAGATGATAATCGCGAACCAGTTCTGATATATATGCCAGTTGTTCCTCCGGTGACCGGTCCCCCTGGCGGGAACAGTACATTTTGGTCTCTGGATCATAGATCTCACCGGCAGCAACATCGATACCAATATCAATACCAAACCCGCAATCATCAGATACCTCTGCTGCTGCAGAGCTGACTATCTCTAAGGCTTTTGTATCGGTAACCTGTGCTGACCAGGCTCCTTCATCGCCCTTTCCACAAAAGATACCTTCTGCGGCAAGCAACGATCCGATCGCATGATGAACCTGGGCATTTGCAAATACGCCCTCGGTTACCGATGGCGCTCCGACAGGTACGACAAGAAACTCCTTAATCCCTGTCTCCATGTGGGTTGATACCCCGCCCCCAAGAACATGAGCAAGCGGAAGCGGTGGTCCGGCGATAAAGAGTCCGCCGATATGCTGGTATAAGGGGACTCCTGTTGATGCGGCGGCGGCGGTTGCATTCGCAAGCGATAACGTGATAGCAAGATTCGTTCCAATCGTAGCAAAATCAGATGAGCCATCAATATCATGGAGCAGGGCATCGATGCCTATCTGGTCAAGCGAATCTTCACCGATAAGACGCGGGATAACATGTTCCCTGCCATAGGAGAGAGCCTCAACCGGGTCCCGGACCCGTGCTTCGTACATGCCGGTAACCGCACCACTGGGTGCAGCAAACCGCCCGTATCCATGATCGGTTGTGATATCTGCCTCAATTGTTGGATTACCCCGTGAGTCAAGGATGACACGCAGGTGAATCTTGCGTATGTTCGTCATACCATACCGTTACTTCTTTCGCTTTACCGTTATCGGGACCATGCCCTTGTCAAACTCTTCAAGTGCAATCTCGAGCGGGTCGATACTCGTTGTCTGTATCAGAATCGGTGCACCCATGGATATCTGCAGGGCACGTGCCCCAACAATGCGGGATTTTTCATAGCGTGTGTACTGTTGCATTAACAATCCTCAAAATACTCGATAATGATGGGGTCGCTGAGATTTGAACTCAGGTCACAGCATCCCGAACGCCATAGGATAGTCCAGGCTACCCCACGACCCCTCACTGATACGGATTAATCTCATCGATTATCTCTTTATGAGTTAAGAGCATACGCCGGCAGCAATACCGATCCATACCAAGATCATCGAGGATCTGTTCTGGATCCTCTCCCTCGGTTCTCCGGCGTTTATATTCCTCATATCCCCGGGAGATAACCTTTCCACAGGTGAAACAGCGAATCGGTATCATGTATGTGTGCCCATATTGTTACTTCTCATCCTTAAATTTCTTACCGGTATGACTTCTGGAATTTCTTTCGGGCTCCACGACCATGAGGCTTCTTTGTCTCTTTCTGACGGGAATCATTAACCAGCAGACCCCTGTCATAAGAGAGGTACAGATCCTTTATCTGGGGATCGTTATGCCACCTGACAATACCTCGTGCCAGCGCAGTCCGGACGGCCTCAGCCTGACCCATAATTCCACCACCACGAACTTTAATAGAGACATCAACGTTACGAATCGCCTCAGGGGCAAGTTGTAACGGTTCAGATATCTTCATCCGTACAAGCTCGCTTGAATAGAGATGAAGAGGAACTGAATTAATCCGGATAACTCCTTTTCCAGGTCGAAGCGTTGCCCTGGCAATCGCAGTCTTTCTCTTTCCGCTTGTATTTATTGCATTTGCCATTATTTCACCGCAATTAGAACTTTGCTCCCAAAAAGGAACTGACTGAAGCAAGGGTCACGTAATTCGGATTATTAAGGGTATTCTTGTGGACCCCTTCAATCGTCTCGGTAACCTGCCCCTGGAATTCGTACGGAATTCCGACATATACTTTTACGCGTTTGAGTGCATCCGCACCACGAGGACGTTTATAGGGAAGCATCCCACGAATCGTCCGTTTCAGTATGTGATCCGGTCGTCTTGGGAAGAAAGGACCACCTTCACGGGATCCCCGTTCTCTCTTCTGTTTATATATCTTTAAGACCCGTGCCCTGCTTCCTGATATGACTACTTTCTCTGCATTAATGATTGCAACATCTTCTCCCAAAAGAGCACGTTTTGCAACCATACTTGCGAGTCTTCCAAGGAGCAGACCTTCACCGTCAATAATCGTTACCATGCAAGCCTCACCTGAGAATCCGTATCATGCTGCCGGTCGGATTTGACTCGACAAGTTCTTCAATACTCATACATCTCCCGGATACTGCTGCTATCTTATCAATAGCGGCCTCTGAAAAATTGAGTGCTGCTACAGAAACGGCAAACTCCAGCACCCCGCTTCCCAGAACCTTTCCCGGTACCAGAAGTATCTCACCTTCTGATGCATACCGGTTGATCTTACTGATATTAACCTCAGCATAACTCTTCCGGGGTTTTTCCAGTCTCATTGCGACATCCCGCCAGATATTTACATCTTGTTCGCGTGATGTTCTTTTTAATTTTGAGATCAGGTCCGATATCTGTGGATTTGATTTTATACTATTCTTCTTCATCTCCAGCACCTCATTACAGGTCCTCGAGTGTCTCGAGAAGGTTGTCTGATTGATTTTTCAGGAATTGCAATCCTTCTTTGATTATCGTTGCCGGGGGAAGTGACCCGCAACTCTCCATCGTAAAGAGAAACCGTTTTGGATCCATATCGATATGTATCGCAGGTTTTTCACCAATCCCGCTATTAAGACACGCCTGCTCACAAAGCCTGCATAATGAACACTCTGTGTCCATGCCATCCTTTACACAGACGGTTCCATCAACCACTGCCAGGATTCCCTTAGGACATGCCTCGACACAGTGGCCGCAACCATCACAATTATCATCAATACGGATGACAGGATAGTTCTTGTAACCGCATATCGTCGTGGGCTGCCATTTCACGTGCTCGTTCCCTGCATTCAGGATTGCCCGTGCTTCTATGACGACTTTCTGCCCTGATTCCAGCTTTACTATCGGGATATCATCAGATACCGGTTTAATCACGGGATCCTGTGATATAAGGTCTCCGGAGGCGACCATACGGGGGCCCTCCACACTCATGGTAAAGGTCACCGAACACTGAGAACACCCGGCACCGTCGCAACTGCATACATCACGGGGAGTGTAACCGGCATACTCGGTAACAATCGGAATTAATCCTAATCGATGTGCAAGCATCTCATCAAAGAGAGCACTTGAATTGTCGTAGACCCTGACATCCTCAATGGCAAAAGTCAGCACTTCACTGGTCATGGCACGCCTGAGTGAGTTGGCAAAAGCCGGGGAACTGTCACTCAGGATAAAACGGGTTTGATCAATAAGAAGGTCTTTAAATTCCAGTTTCATCAGACTCTCCGACCTCTCCTGCCACCCTTGGCACGGATTGAATCATGGGGTACCGGAGTTACATCCTCAATAATCCCGATACGCATCCCTGCTCGCGCCAGTGCACGGATTGCTGCCTGGGCACCGGGCCCGGGGCTTCGCTGCTTTCCTCTCCCGGGAGCACGCACCCTGACATGAACACCCACTATGCCTTTTTCATGGGCTGCCTGGGCGATATTCTGTGCCATCTGCATGGCTGCATATGGAGAACTTTCGTTGCGATCCTGTTTGACAACCATTCCACCACTGCTCTTTGTGATAGTCTCAGCACCGCTTAAATCGGTCAGGGTGATGATAGTGTTGTTAAAGGACGCGAATATATGGGCTACACCCCACTTTTCCTTTTCAGATGCCATCGTTACCTTCCTGTCTTTGCGATACGCCCACGTTCTGCATGCAGATCACTGACAAGAGGAGATTTACCATAATATGAGATACTCTCCTCTTCTGCCTTCTTTACCAGGTAACCAGGTACCGTTACTTTCTTACCGCTTATTGCGATATGACCATGGGTGATAAACTGGCGTGCCTGTTTGGGGGACCGTGCCAGACCCGTCTGGTATACTATGGTCTGGAGCCGGCGACCAAGCTGCTGTTCAACTTTAAGCGAGAGCACGTGATCAATACCGGCATCAGGGGCCAGCAGACCCAGGCGACTTAAGTAACCAACGAGTTGATCCTTCTTATCCTGGATCTTCCCCTGATCGGTTCCCGCGGACATTAACGCAATAATATCACGTGCTGCTTTTCGGTACCTTCGAAGAGCATCTTTTGCTTTCCAGACTTCACGCTTGTTTCGAAGACCGTAATTTATCACGAGATGAGTCTCTTCCTCGATACGTGAGAGTTCAAACGGTCGTTTTGGTGCCTGATACTGTTTATGGTTCTTTCCTGGATATCCCATTCAATCTTCACCTAATTCTTCTTTCTTCTGACACCAACGGTTATTCCGGTCCTGCCTGTGGATTTGGTACGCTGACCTCTGACCTTCTGACCGGTCTCGTGCCTGATACCACGGTATGAACGGATCTTCTTTAGGATGTTGATGTCATCATCCAGTGTCAGGGAGACATCAACTGCAAGAAGATGGCGTTTTTCCCCGGTGTAGATATCTTTTGGACGGTTTGTCATCCAGTCGGGGACCTGCTCACCATAGGAATCAACAACCTCACGCAGACGGTCAACCGATGCATCATCAAGCTTACCCATCAGGTCATGTTTATCCACACCTGCCTTCTCTGCAATAATATGTGCAGTATGCCTGCCGACACCCTTGATGCCGGTGAGTGATACAAGAACCGGTTTTGTACCGTCAAGGTCAGTGTTGCTGATCCTGACGAAATAATTAATATCTTCTTCAGCCATCAAAATCCTCATTTGGAGATTTGATTCAAGCGTTGAGAGAGGGATTTGAACCCCCGAGTCCCAGGGGGACACAGGGTTAGCAACCCTGCGCCATACCAAGCTTGGCTATCTCAACAATAAATCTCGCATCTTTTGGATACTCGCAACAGATACCTGTTGCTACAGTAATTGTGCTTTATTACATGCGTAATATACCCATATAAAAGTTTTGTTAAAAGAGAGATCCCGAAATATAAACATGATTGCCGGAAGAGAGAAGATATCCCGGCTTTATGGATCCGATATCGTTTGAGGGTGTGTCTGAAGAGACCCGGAGAGGTTTTTGAGAGATATTTCTGCATTATCTCCTGTTCCTGGTAATTCCACCAGACACTAATGCAGAAACAATGAGCGGCAATGCAATGGTTGCGTCACAGAAACACTGGACGTGTCTGCACTGCAATGACTCCTTACCCCACGATATCGCCTCTTCAAAGGTACAACCAGAGAGTCCGCCGAATTGGGGAGAATCAGTAGTATACTGGATAGCATAATCGTGACCCCCGCAGTCGGCACAATGAATTGATGCAATCACCTGGGTCTGCTGAATGAAATTTTTCGGCACTCCCCCACCGATATAGACAACACCGGTCTTTGTAGCCTCCTCTACCATCCCTGTTATGATATCTGCATCGGCAATCTGGTCTACCTGAACAGATACACCATTCCTCCTCGCGATAACAAGGCCAATCCCAATGGAAGAATCAGCAAGGGCCGGGACAAGTATGGGGATATCATGGGTAACACAGGCTGCAGTCAGTGAATGACCCTCGGGATATGTCTCAATTAGCCATTTTCCAAGACTTTTAAGAAAATCAGAGGATGATCCTTTTATCCCTCCAATCCCACTGACAAAAGAGGCGATGATAGTATCCACTTCACGAAACTGTTTTTCATAGGCAAATACATCATAGATGCGATCTATCCCCCTTGACAGGAGGTCCCGGTCATCAACATGATGATGTCCGAGATAATGCCTGATCCCACAATGCTCACAGACATCATGAAAGATATTTGCACCCGTGGATACGATGAGATCGACAAAATGGTTCTGCACAAGAGCAATAAGCAGTTCCTGCATCCCGGCAGGAATCATTGCACCAGATAACCCGAGCATGATACAGATATCAGGCTCGTGTAACATCTCTTTCCATACCTGTAACGATTCTCCCAGTTTCCTGCCCTGAAATCCGGTTCTGCTCATGCCCATCAGCAATGTCTCTATATCAGGTTCAGGGACAACTGCCTGTGTGGGTCTCATATTCATTGCTGAATCAATTCGTCTGGTTCTGATATAAGGATACTGATACATGATCCGGGAACCGGAGTACTATTGAACCGGTTTTCTCGAATCAGAATGACCATGATTAAAAAAACAGAGCAATTAAATGGAAAAGAGAAAAGAATATCAGAGCGCCTGAATAAGAGACATCCGGGTCACGATACCGGCCAGTTTTCCTTTCCGGGTGATCGGGATAGAACTGATCTTCTTATTGAGCATGGTGTCGATGGTTGCAGGAAGCAAAGCGTCCTCTTCCACAGATATCACCGGAGAACTCATGATATCCCTGACAAGAATGTTCCGGACCTGATGCTCCTGGTACCGGTCCTCTACTGATTCGCGGAACTTCCGAAGCGATACCGCAACATCGGTCTCAGATACAACCCCGACAATCTCATCACCATTCGTGACAACAAACCGCGATATCTCCTCATCTATCATTCTCCTTCTCAGATGCACAACACGTTCATCTGCATCAATACGGGAAGCAGTCTGAACAACCGATGAGAGATCACCCTCCGGTCTCACCCTTGCCAGCAGATCTCCGGATGTGACCTGACCTATCAGATTATTATCTGCATTATAAACGACCACCAGTTTGTACTGCTGCAGGAGCGGAATTAAGATATCAAGATCCTCATCCTCGTAAATAATGGTAAAATCTTCATCAATTGCATTTGCTACCCGGATTGCAGTAGGTGAGAGATCTGAGTTCCGTTTTGTCCCGAGTTTCTCTGCAACACAAAACCGGGAGACGGTCCCGACAACCTCATCATTATGCACAACAATAAGGGGATCTATCTCTTCATCAAGCATCTTATCCAGTGCTTCTGTGATGGGGACTGATTTAGCGACCGTTACTGGTTTTGACATCAAATCTTTTACTGTTAACGTATTGGTCATCGTATTACCTCGTGTATTATATCGTTTCGTGTTACTATTCCCTTCACACATCCCTTGTGTGTTACACACACGCTGGTTATCCGGTGCTGCTGCATCAGACGCACTGCTTCTTTAATTTTATCATCAGGACTGACACAGATTACCGGACTGGTCATTACATGTGAAGCGGTTTTATCATCTTCTTTGTGCCTCTCAATTTCATTCCGTACCTGATAAAAGGCAAGGTTCGTCTCAGAGATAACTCCTGCAACCATGCCATCTTCGCCGGTCACAAAGACTTTTCCAGGTCCGGTTCGCATACAGTCAATGACATGATCCAGAGAATGATCCCCTGATACCAGTGACGGTGGATTCATATAATGCCGCACCTTTCCTTTCAATGTTACAACCAGGTCAGATGACAGGATATCAGTCTTGGTATATATCCCCACAACCATCCCCTGCTCAACGACCGGGAGGCCGGATATCTCATGACTCTTCATGATCGATATGGCATCCCTGACTCCTGTTCCCGGTGATACGGTAACCGGATCGGTGCTCATCAGAGTGTTCAGCAATGCAGAATCAGGAGACCTGTTTCTCCAGACCGGTCCTTTCTTCTGCAGGCTGTACCCGATATCTTTCTTTGTTACCATACCTACCAGCCGGTTATTCTCTACAACCGGGATCCGTGATACATGCCGTTTGAGCATCAGGTTTCGGGCATATGCCACGGTATCTGTCGGAGACGCAACATAGACCGGTGATGACATGCTGTCTGATACTATCATAAAAAAATCACTCCTTTGAGAGGAGCTGTACCATGTCGAATTCAGTTACAAGACCAACGAGATGATTATCTTCAATCACAGGGAAAGCACCGACCTTCTTCTCAAGCATCTCCTGGCAGACCTCTGAAACAGATCTGTCCGGGCTTGTTAAGTAAAGATTTTTTGTACTCATGAGTTCCCGAACCGGTATACAGATAACCTCGTCAACATGGCCGGTTATAAGCTTCTCAAAAACCTTTCCAGACCCGAGATAATTCATAATATCTGTGGCAGTAATGATGCCAAAGAGAATGTTGTCACTGATGATAGGAAGACGCCGGAATCCATGTTTATTTAATATCCGGGTTACTTCTGAAAGCAACTGGTCAGGACCTGCGACAATGAGTCGTGTCGACATCACATCACGAATCGGCTGATATGATGATCGTTTTGCCAGAACCCGTAAAACATCGCGTTCTGTCACAATTCCAACCAGTATTCCGGAATCGTCAACAATGGGAATACCACCTATTCTGTTTTTGACAATGATGGTAATCGCATCCTCAACGGTGGCTGAAGGATGGAGAGTGCATACATCCTGGCGCATGATCTTTGAAACGCTCTCGTTAATTGCAGCCAGAAAGTTCCCTGCATGCTTCACATTGATAAGATTAAACTTCTCTCCACCCCCGAGAAAATTAATCAGGTCGGGAATCGTCAGGATTCCCTTAAGCCGGTGCGTTCCGGGGTCCACGATGGGAAGCCGCCGGAATCCCCAGTGCGCCAGTGTCTCGACCGCACCATAAATTCGCATGGTAGGGGGTGCGGATATTACATTGCGGGTAGCAATTTTCATAATTGACCCGGATTCCGCCAGGTCAGCAGTTGTGGATTCACTATCCCTGTTCTTCTGTTTTTTTCCAGTCATTTGTATCTGTCGCGATTATGGGAACAGTCCCTGCACTTCAGGGGAACTCCCGGAATCGGAAGTTCTGTATTATACAAGGCATGGGTCCGGGGTGGATTCATATCTTATCTGCAATACCAAAAACCTGATCGCAAGAATCGTTTAATCATGAAATTCCGAATGGATATCCGGGTCCGTCCCTCGAGTTGTAGAATGAGACAGGGAGTTTTGCAGATAAAATATTCAATCCTGCACTCATAATCTCTCTTCTTCATAACAGGCAGGGCAGAGAAGCTGACTGTCAGCGTTTCGCAGTTGATCGGTCATCTTCCCGCACCTGCTGCACATACCAAATTCTCCCTCTCCGCTTCTGTTAATCTCAATGAGGTTCTCCATGAGTTCATTGATTGTCGTTGCCACCGCAACAATATCCCGCACCGTCACAATACCTATCACTTCACCATGGTCATCCACAAGTGGCAGCCTCCTCACTCTTTTCTGGGTCATGAGACGGGCAGCCTCCTCAACGGTCTTGTCGCCATGCAACGTAATGAGAGGTGTCGTCATTATCTCCTTAACAAGGACTTTTCCTGGTTTTTTATCCCTCGCAACGACCTTGCAGTTGATATCCTGTTCCGTTACTATCCCCACCGGTATCGAATCACGAAGAACGATACAACTACCACTGGGTTCTTTGCTGCACATCCGTAGAGCGGCTTCTGCTACCGTTGCATTATCGTCAATCGTATTCACATGAGACCGCATCACCTCTTTAACCGGCAGATGGGTTTCCAGTTGCATTGAGTCGTTTTTATATGTCATACACATCACCTCCTGTATCGTAATAGACCTATAAGATCCCATTATAGTGCATCATCCTAAATAATGAATTGGTCTCCTGATTACCGCCAAAAAAAAAAGATCACTCAAATACTTCAAGAACGAAACACTATATACGCAGCGGGTTACAGAATCACATACACCATACCCACATATCTGCCCCGCTAACCAGTTTATACCAGGGATACACCATGGGCTTTAGTCAGACCTTCTCAATGCTCCTGTCGCGCCTTTTCCAGAAAAAAACCCTTCGGATAGGGATTTATGGACCTCCCAATGCAGGAAAAACAACCCTTGCGAACCGGATCACCCACGACTGGAAGGAAGTGTCAGGTAATGACGGGAAGATTAGCGATATTCCCCATGAGACAAGGAAGGCCCTCCGAAATGAGAATATCTCAATTACCGGTTCTTCGGGAAATTCTATCACCATCGATATCGTTGATACACCGGGTGTCACCACAAAAGTAGACTATAATGAATTCCTGGAGTTCGGACTCTGCAAGGAAGAAGCGATAAAACGTGCACGGGAAGCAACCGAAGGTGTTGCCGAGGCCATGCATTGGTTGCGTGAAGACATCGACGGCGTCGTATACATGATGGATGCCACAGAAGATCCCTTTATCCAGGTAAATATCATGATGGTAGGCATCATTGAAAGCAGAAACCTTCCTGTCGTCATCGCAGCAAACAAAATTGACCTCCCTGACGCGGCTCCGCATACCATCAGGAATGCCTTTCCACAGCATCCGGTCATTCCGGTTTCCTGCCTTGAAGGGATGAAGATAGATGAACTGTATGATGCAATGATTCGGATTTTCCGGTGAGATTGATGCAGGGAGTCAGGGTTGATCTGATATCAGCAAACCGGTTGAGGAATATGCCATCAACCGAGAAGATACAGCTGATTCTTGAGCGGGTCAGGGAAGGGACGATTGTCATCCTTGAATCAGGTTTAAGCCCGCAGGAGCAGAGCGAACTCATCGAGATGACAATGATGCAGATAAAACCTGACCAGTTCTCAGGGATTGAGATAGAGACATACCCGGGCAGAACGCGGCAGGGGGGCGTTCTGTCCCGGTTTATTCATCAGGGATCACCAGATGAAGGATCACGGCTGACCGTTATCGGTCCTGCCAATCAACTTACCCTGATCCAGAAGAACAAGGATCTCCTCAGTGCCTGGATTACTACCGGATAATATGCCTCATATCTGCTCCCGTTGTGGAAAAGAATATCCCGATGCGTCTGAAGAGGTCCTGAAAGGATGTGTCTGCGGGAGTACAACGTTTATCTACCAAAAAAAACGGTCACAAAAAAATGACTCCCCGATAGCGTCCCAAAAAAAGGGACCTGATGAAACAAAGAACGTAAAAGAGAGTAATACGGATACAAAAACTCATATTCCGAGCGGAGATTCACCTGAGAGTATCACCATTGTCAGACCCGGTGAGTATGATATCAACCTCGTGCAGATGGCACAATCTCCGGACAGGGTCGTAAAAATCGGTTCTGACGGAGAGTACCGCCTGAACCTGCATTCAATGATGCGGAAAAAGAAACAATAAAATCTACCCTGATAGGATCAGAGGGCAGATTTTTCGTACTCAATCAGCTGATGTTATCTACCGCGTAACCCTTACTCCCCAGAAGGGCGATGACCCGTTCCCGATGATTACCCTGCAACTCAATCGAATTTCCTTTAACCGTTCCCCCACAGGCCAGTTTATTCTTCATAAACTTTGAGAGGACATCAAGATCGATATCAGTGGGATCAAGGCCTTCAATGACGGTTACCTCTTTTCCATACCGTCTTTTGTTAATCTTGACATTAATCCGTTGTTGTTCTTTCGCAACTTCTTCACAGATACATAACTCTTTTGGCAGCCCACATGTGGAGCAGATACCACCATTCATTACTATACCATCTTCTTCGCGTTATTTAATATTTGGCATCTAATCAGAAAATGCAGACCTGTGCTTCCAAACCTATGCCATAGAAGCAAGGATGGCAGAAGAATTGCTCATTACACAAATCAGAACCGATTTTTGTATTCTGCCCCGGGATATACACCGGTATCATGATACCGGGAAATCTGAAACCCCGAAAAATTTAGGGGAACCAGCAGGAATTGCACCAGATATACCGCACGTCCCATTAAAACCGTTTATTCAGGAGAAAAACCAATAGCGGCACAATAACTCATTCATCCCTGCATGGCTGATATCACTCTACATCTCCTTTCTTCATCACCATTTCTTTGACTACCCCTATCCGGGTTTTGCAGAACCGAAAGGATTTACAGCCGGTTTGAATAAGGAAAAAGAGAATTGATACACAACAGGTTACAACAGGAATTGATGAATATTATGCCCAAATGAAGGATAACGATAACCAGGGACAGCATCGCGTTACAGGGATTTAATACCTGATTCTCTCATATCATATGAGCATTAATGTCACTCATGGTTCTTGGTACTGCTTCTCATGTCGGAAAAAGTACCCTTGTTGCTGCGATCTGTCGCATTCTTTACCGTCAGGGTATCTCCTGCGCTCCATTTAAATCACAAAATATGAGTCTGAACTCATATGTGACACAGGAGGGCAGTGAGATCGGGATAGCCCAGGCCATGCAGGCAATGAGTGCCGGATTAGTCCCTGATGCCAGGATGAATCCCATTCTTCTCAAGCCAAAAGGAGACCAGAAATCCCAGATTATTCTCATGGGAAAACCATACCGCGATACTGCAGCACGTGAATATTATCAGGAGACAGACGAACTTCTTTCTGTTGCACTTTCTGCAGCAGGAAATCTGAGAGAACAGTACGGTCATCTTATCATTGAAGGAGCGGGGGGAGCGGCAGAACTGAATCTCTATGATCGGGATATCGCAAATATCAGGCTTGCACAAAACCTCCGGGTTCCTATTATCCTGGTTGCCGATATTGAACGCGGCGGTGTTTTTGCCCAGGCCTATGGCACTATCATGCTCCTTCCACCAGATGTACGGCCACTCCTTGCCGGTCTTGTCGTGAACAAATTCCGGGGTGATCCGGATCTCTTCACAGAAGGGATAGCTATCCTCGAAGATATCTGCAATCTGCCGGTATTAGGGGTAATCCCCTATACTGATTTCAGTATCCCAAGTGAGGATTCCCTCTCACTGGGGGATAAGATCTCACGGGATCTCCCGATACAGATAGCAATCATAAAAATCCCCCATATCTCAAATTTCACTGACTTTGAACTCCTCGAACGCTATGCCCGTGTCAGATATACCAACCTCTCGGAGTCTCTTCTCCCCTATGATGCCATCATCATCCCGGGAACAAAGAATACCATCAGCGATATGCAGGCACTCCTGACAAGCAGGGCATACAAAGAGATCCTTGCAGCTAATGCGCGGGGTGTGCCGGTTATTGGAATATGCGGAGGATACCAGATGCTGTGCCGGGAGATTTTTGACAGTGGTGTTGAGGAGAAGGAAGGGAGATACAAAGGTCTGGGACTCCTGTCATGTACCACGAAATTTACCGGGTATCACAAGACTACGGTCCAGGTCACCCGTACCCCGCAGAAACACGGGCCAATCTTATCAACAATGAATGAAGTGACCGGGTATGAGATCCACATGGGAACCACCGATACCACTCAGGTCCATCCGGCTTTTGCAGGAGAAGGTGCGGTGAGTAACGACGGGCTCGTGATTGGAACCTACATGCACGGACTTTTTTTAAACCCCACTGCCATCAACGCACTGCTCACCTATCTTGCCGAAAAGAAGGGGATGACATTTAACCAGATACCCGATGATGCAGGGACATACGGGTTTGAACATCTTGCCGACCATGTCACGGCTCACCTGGATATACCATACCTGACACGGATTATTACCGGCGAAGAGAAGAACCCTGCATGAACCGGATGTTTAAAAGAGTCATGAGAGAAGTAACTAATATTCACGCATACAGGTTAATCAGGACAAATTACACAGAGGCATACCAGTGAGACAGGAAATTCGTGCATCATTTGAGATGGATAAAGAGATGCGTGATCAGATCGATAAATTCGCGCATCGCGAGGGACTTACACGCAACGGGGCGATCAACAGCCTTATCAGCATCGGTCTTACCAGCCGGTCTGAGGGGGAACCGGTCGTCGTTACGAATCAGTTTGTTTTCGAGGAGTATAAAGAGATAAAAGAAGAAATTCGTGACGTAAAACAGGGATTAATAGAATTGCATGAAGAGATACGGCTGGTTCACCACATCATTGAGACAGAGACAAAAAAGATGAGTCCCCCTGTACCTTACCAGAACAGGAAATGGTTTCATTTCTGGAGATAATCCCATACCATTCTTCCTGTTTTTATCCCCTCTTCCCTTATGTAATTATGCAATCCTATGAGATAACATTCAGGATACTCCGGTATCCTTCTCCTCTGGAATCGTCGCAGACAACACCGGTGACCCGGGACAGATCAACGGATGTTGTTGCGCGACTCATCTGGCAAAAGGCCCGGGCAGGAGATTCTATCTCCCGGTTAACAATAACAAACCGTGATGAATGAACACAAAAACGACATTTTTCAAGGGGTTCATCTCTTCCTCCGGGACAGGAAACCCTCCCTTTTTGGACCGGAAGAGTAATCATCGATCTTCATCCCCAGGCTCTTCTTTCTTTGTCTCTGTCGGTGTATCACTACACCCGTCTTTGGGATCATAAAGACCAGGGATTCGAATCATGTCAGGTTCTTTCCCAAGGGTCACAGATAGTGCCGTGATAAGGCTGCTTTCATTTTTCTTAATGGTATCCTTAATATGTGAGAGACGCTCCCGGGAAAACTTCTCTTCCTCGATTATCTTCTCTTTTATTGCACGTTGTTTCTCAATCGATTCGTGTAAGGAAAAAAGCGCATCTGCAACGGGATGCTGGTTGCAGATCTCCTCCTTGTGCAGGTACTCATCATAAGCTTTTTTCATTGCTGTGCAGGCACCAAAAAGTCCCTCAAAAAAAGTGTCATCATCTAAAAATAAGGCCTTTTCAAAGGCATTTTTAAGAATCAGTTCTTCTGACCGGATGAGGGCAAAGATGAGATCAATACTCTTCTGAATCAGGACTTTGAGATCATGGCAATCCCGGGTAATCTGAATACAGGTATTTTCCAGTAATTCGATTGTTTTCTGAGAATCTCCCCTGCCGGCATCGCCATATTGTCGCGATGCCCGTCTGCAGACTGAAGCGGTAGTTCTGCAGGCTGATTCAAACCGATCCAGAGTAGCGAGATAATTCTCCTGGCACTGCTCTTTTTCTGCCAGTAACTCTTCGTAACAATGATATGGATCAGACTGTACCAGTTCTTCCTCCTTTTTGGTAACCTCTGCAAAAACCCGATCGGTCTCCTTTCTCTTTTCTGCGATTCCCGAGAGGGTCACAAGGAGGTCTTTTCGCTCACCGATGGCGTTGGTGTATTCACGGTACCTGATCCGTACCTCCTCAATCTGCCCGAGCCGCTGCCGCGATACCGTGATAATCCTGGTTAGAACGTTTAATTCACGGCCCATGGCATCCATTATCTCTTTAAAATCCTTGATTCCGAGAGGATACAACTGGTGCAGGTACCGTCCCGGACCTTTCAGGGCTAAAAAACACCCCTGAACCACCTCGGCTATCTGGCGGTACACCTCTTCATCATCACCTTCAAATTCCCGGGTTATCTGGATCCCGATGCGTTTCTTAAACAGGGGGAGTGAGTGCCTGATAACCTGTTTCACCTTGGGATGCTTCGGCTCATCATGTCCCTCTGATCCAAGATCATCGACAACGGGCCCTATCTCCCGCATATATCTCTCGATATTCTCTTTTGCAGGCTGCATCGCAGTGGTGCGCTTCGATGTACAGGCTGATGTCCGGGTATCAAGCCAGTCAGGAATCTCATGAAGTGATAACTCAAATACCGATTCCGGTGTTTTTTCGGCGCCAAATATCTCTTTTATTCTTTTAAACATGAAACATCGATTATCTCCCTGATCACCCGGATCCTTTCATTTTTGTTTATCTCCCACATCCTGCCCCGTCATCAAGCGCAAGTGCCTGTACGCGCCGTTCCCCGTCAAGTTCCCTGATAACCTGGTACACGTCAGGAGGAACGAGATCCTTCCATGGTTTACCGGCAATCATTCGGGAGCGGATCTCAGTTCCGCTATGGGTCTCCCGTTCATACATGGCAGGGGAGAAAACCGGGATTCCTGCCTCTTCAAAGAGACGGACCACAAGCGGATTGCCAGAGAAAACATCGGAAAAAGGTGGAGCCATCGAACGGATATGGGCAACCCATAATGAATTTCTTTTGATATCCTCAATCGGAATAACATAAAACGGGCATGGTAGTTCACGAAGTGCATGCGTTATCATTAAAACCCGCTCTCCTGCAGTAAAGGGATTGTCAGGTTCATGGCTGAGCTGTGCGCTGCCGATCCCGATAACAATCTCATTGGTTTCCCGTGCAATATCAAAAAGAACACTTTGGTGCCCGTTATGATACGGCTGAAACCTCCCGATATATAAAGCCCGTTTCACTTCATTTACCCCCTGCCATCAGTTTCGCGACCCGTGCTGCAAAAGCACCGGCAACGAACCCGGCATCGATATTGACGACAACCAGCACGGAACAGGACTGGAGCATACTTGCGAGGGCCGCGCGACCCTGTCCCATGTACCCGTACCCGGTACTGACGGGAACGCCGATAACCGGCCGGTTCACAATACCGGCAACAACTGCAGGAAGTGTCCCCTCCCTGCCGGCTGCAACGATAAAGATATGACAATCCTGCATATCCTTTAAAACCGGGACCAGGCGATGGATACCGGCAGCTCCGACATCAAATGCACTTTTCACGGTACATCCCATCTCTTCTGCGATCACCCGCGCTTCTTCTGCAACCCCGATATCAGATGTGCCTGCTGTGATAATACCGATAATACCCCGGTTGCGTTCTACCGGTCTGCTCCCGTCTTCAACAACCATGGTTCCGGCATCGGTATTCCATCGGCACTGATACCCGTTTTTTTCAGATAAGTCCTTGATTTCTATGGCATTTTTTTCAGAAACACGGGTTATGATACATCTTTTGCTCTTCTGCACGTAACTGGTAACAATACTTATAAGATGGGCATCATCCTTGCCATGTGCAAGAACAACTTCAGGAATACCGCACCGCGTTTCCCGGCCGATGTCAAGGTGGGCTATAGAACTAACTCTCTCAATCTCCAGGCTTTTTATCTCTGCCAGTGCCTGATCCGGATCTATCTCACCATTTTGCACACGAACAAGCAGGTGCTGCAGGTACTCTTCATCTGCCATGATTGTAATAATAAAGATATGCTGAGTAATACAATTAATATCTCACAATGAACAGCCTTTTTCTTGTTGCTCTCTTCGGCACGGCTGTTGTCAGCTTCCTCTGGATCCGGGATATGCGGATTTTTTACCGAACCGGGCTTGCAGGGTACCGCATGGCAGCATACCAGGGAGTTCTTTACACCGCACTGGCGCTTTTCGGACTGATGGTAACCGGTTCGTTTGAGAACGTAAATCTCATCGGTATCGGGTTAATTCTTCTCGCCCTCTATCTCCAGGGAAAAAATACGCGCGAACGGATCTGGACCAACGAGCAGGTCTGGATCAGGTTTTCTGGACGGGCACCAATGCGAACCGAAAGAAGAGATGATAAAGGGATTTTTAAATGACTGAAATGATAACACGCCCAAGAGGAACACGGGATCTTCTGCCTGACGAGACAGAAGCCCGCCGTGCTGTAGAGGTTGTCATGCGAAAGAGAGCCCGGGCATATGGTTACCGAGAGATTATCACTCCGGCTTTTGAGGAACTCGGGTTATTTACCGCGAGATCAGGGGAGGGAATTATCGATGAGATGTACACCTTTACCGACAAGGGTGGGCGAAAAATGACGCTTCGGCCTGAGATCACTGCACCGGTCCTCAGGTGTTACGTAAACGAAGGGAGATCGATACCAAAACCGATAAAATGGTTCTATTTCGCAGACTGTTTCCGGTATGAACGGCCACAAAAAGGGAGATACCGGCAGTTCTGGCAGTTTGGTATCGAACTGATAGGGGCAAACTCGGCCTCTGCTGATGCTGAAATTATCATGGTGGCAGATGATATTCTGCATGCAAGCGGTATCTCATATACCCTGCATATCGGTGACCTTTCCCTGATGCGGTACCTTCTCTCTGATCTCTCCCCTGCAGAACAGAAGATGATCCGAACCTTCCTTGATAAACGTAATCTGGAGGGGGCATGTGACTATCTCCGGGAGCGCGGACACCATGAAAAGATAACACCCTTACAAGACCTGACAGCAGCACGCAGTATTGACGAGTTATTCGCGGTTCTTCCGGATCTCCCGGAAAGGGAGAGAATATTGCAGATGTTTTCCATCCTTGACTCCCAGGGTGTCAGATATACGATCGATCCATCGATTGCACGGGGACTTGATTACTATACCGGCATGGTCTTTGAAGGATTTGCAGAAGGACTTGGATCGGAAAACCAGGTGATCGGGGGTGGTGCCTATCGGCTGGCACACCTCTTTGGCGGTACTGATACCCCTTCATGCGGGTTTGCAATCGGATTTGACCGGGTTATGGTTGCACGAGGAGATCTGCAGCCTCCGAACCGTCCCCGTATCTTTGTTATCACTACCAAAGAGACGCAGATACAGGGGTTGTCTGTCGCAAGGAAACTCAGGGATGCAGGGATCTGTACCGAGACGGATATCTCGGGAAAGGGATTTGCCGGTCAGATGAGTCTTGCGGCAAAGGTTGCAGAGTTTGCTATCATCATCGGAACAGAGCATGCGGGAAAGGAAACCTTGTTGATAAAGGATCTGCTGACCGGGATACAGGAGGAAAAACCATTATCAGCCGTCATCGATCAGGTAAAGGAAGGCAGATAAGAGTCGGGAAGGGATTAAAAACGCCAACCCGTGAACAGAGCAGGGATAGTTACCATAGGAAAGGAGATCTGATTCGATTTATCTAAAAATGCCGGTTGACTCCTGCTGTTGTATCCATGTGACAATAGATGAATAACGATCCGCAGAGGCGACCGGAAACAGGGATCTGCTTAATTTCATCCCGTCTCATCACCACCGGGGGGAAATAACCGAAATTGTTACCAGAATTTCGATAGCCGCCCCGATATACCGGATCAGGTACGTCATGCAGCATGAATTATGCGAAAGAGATGAGAAGCAAGGAGTGAACATTATTACCACATGTGCCGATGAACTGGCAAAGCAGCAGCGAAGTATCAGTGTTGCCGAGTTCTTTGAGAAGAACAAACACCTCCTTGGTTTTGATTCACCGACACGGGGGATCATCACCACCGTAAAGGAAGCGGTAGATAACTCCCTCGATGCCTGCGAAGAGGCTGAAATCCTGCCTGATCTTTATGTCGGGATTTACCGGCAGATATCCGGAGCATTTCGGATAGTCATCGAGGACAACGGGCCGGGAATTATCCCGGAACAGGTTCCGCTTGTCTTTGGAAAACTACTCTATGGTTCACGGTTTCACCAGATACGCCAATCACGGGGACAGCAGGGGATTGGGATATCAGCAGCAGTTCTGTATGCCCAGATAACATCCGGAACCCCCACGCGGATCATCTCCCGCTGTGGATCCGACACAAAGGCCTACGAGTTCCTGATTCAGATCCATACCGAAACGAATGAACCTGATATCCAAAAAAGAGAAGAGATTGCATGGGAACGGATCCACGGGACCCGGATAGAGATGGTCTTTTCGAGTACCCTCGCGGCAAAGAAACGTCTCATTGAGTACCTCAGGTATACTTCCATCGTAAACCCTCACGCACGTATCACCGCGACCATCGACGAGGAAGAACTCGTCTTTGACCGGACCAGTGATGATCCCATAAAAAGTCCGCAGAGCATCTTACCCCACCCCCACGGGATCGAGTTAGGTCATCTCAAACGTCTTGTATCTGATGCAGAAATACCACTGGCATCTTTTCTGATGACATCTTTCTCGCGGGTTGGAGAGAAGGCTGCTGCTTTGATCTGCTCATCTGCACACCTCTCCCCTGATGTTATCACAAAAAATCTCATAATGCCGGAGATAACCTCGCTCCTCTCTGCTATGCAACAGACACGGATCCAGCCTCCCCTGGCAGCATTATGCCTGTCGCCTATCGGAGAACCACTTATCCGTCAGGGACTTGAGAAGGAGTTCTCTCTTGATTATGTTGCAGCACGCACACGACCTGCTGCAGTATTTAGTGGCCATCCCTTTCTCATCGAGGCTGCAATCGGGTACGGCGGCCTCCTTTTGCAGGAAGGAAATGCCCGGATTCTCAGGTTTGCCAACCGGGTACCCCTCCTCTATCAGCAGGGGGCCTGTGCAATTACTACAACAATCGCTGATATCAACTGGAAATCATATAATATCAGCCAGCAGGGTCTCCCCCTGGGGCCGCTTATCATCCTTGTCCATATTGCATCGACCAACGTTCCCTTCACCAGTGAGAGTAAGGATGCTATCGCATCCATCCCGGACATTGAGCGGGAGATACGACTTGTGCTGCAGGACCTTGGGAGGGATCTCAAGCAGTTTCTCTCAAGAAGAGACCGTAAAAAGGCAGATGAAGCCCGTGCCCAGGCAATCTGCGCCGTAATTCCTGAGATTGCAATGATTGTTGCAAAGACTATTGAAAAACCGGTACCCGACACTGCTCCGATCGAAGGGAGGATCATGAAGAAACTGATCGCAAAGAAACGGACAGAAGACGGCATCGTCACTGTTACTATCGATAATTATACCAGCAGACCGGTTGATCTCATGGCATATGCCTTCCTGTATGGTGAATTGAAGGAACCAACGATACAACCAACATTTATTCAGGATAAAAATGATGAAATGACCGTTGTCTGGCAGATCCACCTGCCTGACAAGGCGAGCTGGTCGGTATCATTTCGGGGGACCCATACTGTGACTATCGACCTCAGGGGGATCGATGAGACAAAAAAAGTGGTGATTGACTGTGACATCTGATACGAAACCGAAAAAAAACGGCGGGAAACCAGGAACCAATGCCATACAAAAACTCCTCGCCATATCAGAACGATGGTACTCCCAGATGGAACAGGGAGAGATCCCGTCGATCTCACTGCCTTCACGGACAAAGAATAATCTGGCATTCGATAACGAGACAGAGGTCTGGAAATACGGAGAACGGGAACATACCCGGGCGGCAGCACAGGAGAAGAGTGCGCTGCACATCCTTCGCATGGCATATGTTATCTGGTTTATCAAGCAACAGGTTGCTGAGAACCGGTCATCCACATTACGAGAACTGTATTACATCTCAGAAGGATGGAAAAGAGCCAAATTTACAGCCCAGAATGACTCGAACATGCTGATTGAGGATCTTGAGATCCTGACCGATACCCAGCGGGAATTTTTTCACCTGCGCCCTGAAGAAGACGGAGCAAGCATCTTTGGACCACTGAAACTGCGTGAAGAGACGCGGCGCGGAACACGGGAGATCCATTGCCAGGATGACGTAGGGGAGGCAGGATACCAGATCCCAAGTAATGTCGAGCAGATAGAATGCATCGGGCATGATGCTGACTTTCTGATAGCAATCGAGACCGGTGGTATGTATGCCCGCCTTATTGAGAATAATTTTGATGCTGATTATAATGCTATTCTCGTCCACTTAAAAGGTCAACCGGCGCGATCCACACGCAGAATCCTGAACAAGATCCAAAACACCTGTAACATCCCGATCTGTATCTTTACCGACGGTGACCCCTGGTCGTACCGCATCTATGCCAGTGTTGCCTATGGAGCAATCAAGAGTGCCCATATCTCTGAGCTGCTCGCAACTCCACAGGCCCGGTTTATCGGGGTTCAGCCTTCAGATATCAGGGATTACAATCTCCCGTCAGATATCCTGACCGAACGTGACATTGGTGCACTCAAATCTGAACTGACCGACCCGCGGTTTCATAATCAGTACTGGCATGATCAGATTAACCTGCAGTTAAAACTGAATCTTAAATCAGAACAACAGGCGTTTGCCGCACGTGGACTGGATTTTGTTTCGAGAGAATACCTGCCCGCCCGTCTCTCTGATATGGGGATCATCTGATCCCGGATTCTCAGGTATCATTTCCAAATTGCCAAATACAACCAGGTCTTATCCATAGGTATGTGCCCATTCCTTTCCGTTCCTGATGGTTTTCTTCCCCTTGTTCTCAGTTTTGCCGCACTACTCATAACGTTACTGCCCGGCTGCTGGTATGATATCAGGGAACGTGCCGTTCCGGTTGTCCTCTGGTACCCAATGCTCCTCATTGCCGTCCCTTCCACTCTCTGGTTTTATTATTCGATGTTTACCGCCGGGTGGGGAGCATACCTCATCCCCGTTCTCGTGATGGTCGTCTTCTTCTCGATTGCATTCTTTCTCTTTACCTGCTTTCATCTCTTTGGAATGGCTGATGCGAAAGCACTTATATTTATCACGTTATTTATCCCCTGTTTTCCGTTTGTACCGATCTGTGGCTACAGTTATATGGGGATCCCACCGTTTGTCTTCTTCCCGTTCTCGGTCCTGGTCAATGCAGTGCTCCTCAATCTCCTCGTGCCAGCCGGGATATTAGTCTATAATATCGCGAAAGGGAACCGGGCTCCGCTCAGATATATGGTATTAGGGTTTCCTGTTCCAGGAGCAGAGATAGAAAACCAGTTTGGTATTATCATGGAAGAGATAAAACAAACGGACTCAGGTATTGAACATCGGTTTATTGGTATGAAACAGGCGATATGCGATATGATTCGGGGCAGTAAAACACGGATATATACAAAAAACTTAAAAGAAGAACCAGAGACATACCGGGATCTTATCCAGCTGTACCACGGAACCGGATCGATATGGATCAGTTACGGGGTTCCGTTTCTCATACCAATAACCGCCGGTCTTTTCACAGCAGCGTTTTTCGGTGATATCTTTACAATCATCCTGGGATCATTCCTGTAAAAAAACATCTCTTAAACTGACAGGGTCTTGAGATGATTCAACCGTGTCTGACGGAGGAAAGAGAGATGATCACCAGGTTGTCGTATGCAGATGTCCGGACATGGCGCCACATACTATAATGGATAAGTAACCAACGTATTAGTGGTGAATATTTTTGATAATAGTACCAGATACAAGCGTTGTCATTGATGGACGCATCACCTCGTTACTCGATACCGGAGAATATGACGGGGCAAAAATAATAATACCGGAAGCCGTTGTTGCAGAACTGGAGTCACAGGCAAACCAGGGACGTGAAATAGGTTTTGCAGGACTCGCTGAACTTCAGGCACTCTGCAAACGCGCAAGTGAAGGTGCAATAGAGATCGAGTTTATCGGTCACCGGCCAACACTGGAACAGGTAAAACTGGCAAGCGGTGGAGAGATCGATGCACTCATCAGGAATGTGGCTATCGAGAACAAGGCCCTTTTTATTACCAGTGATGTCGTTCAGTCAGAGGTTGCAAAAGCAAAAGGACTGGATGTCATCTACTTAAAACCTCAGGTTGAGGATTTTACTCCCCTGGCAATCGACCAGTTCTTTGACGAATTTACCAGTGCTGTCTTTTTAAAAGAGCGGGCAAGTCCGGTTGCCAGGAAGGGCAGTATCGGAGCAACAGAACTCGTTCAGATACGCGAATATCCGTCAAATGAGTACGAACTCCGGATTATTGCACAGGAGGTTCTTGAACGGGCAAAACGTGACCCTGACGGTTTTATCGAGATAGAGAAACGGGGAATTACTGTTGCCCAGATCGGATCGATGAGGATAACCATCATCCGGAGACCTCTCTCAGACGGTATGGAAATAACAGCCGTACGTCCCATTGTTGACCTTTCACTTGATGATTACAAGAGATCAGGAGAGATAAAGGAGATAATACAGGGGAGGCATGGAGGTATCCTTATCACCGGACCACCGGGTTCGGGGAAAACAACCCTTGCCCAGAGTATCGCTCTCTTTCTTGCTCATTCAGGAAATATCGTAAAGACGATGGAGTCTCCCCGTGAACTTCAGGTCCCGGATAATATCACCCAGTACACAACCCTTGAAGGGAGCATGGAGAACACGGCAGATATTCTTTTCCTGGTCAGACCGGATTTTGTGATATTTGATGAATTGCATAAAAAAGAGGACTTTTCAGTATATTCAGATATGCAACTCGCCGGGATCGGAATGATTGGGATCATGCATGCTGACTCTCCTCAGGGAGCACTGCAGCGTTTCTGTAACCGGGTTGATTTCTCGATGCTGCCACAGGTCTGTTCCACGATCCTCTTTGTCAAAAACGGTTCCATTGAGAATATCTTCTCGACCGGATTTGCAATAAAGATCCCTGACGGAATGGAGAACAATATGCATCTCCAACCGGTATCATCAGTGATGGAGAACGGCGAGACCGCCTTTGAGATCTTTACCCATGAACAGGAGACGTTCGTGATGCCGGTTCTGCAATTAAAGAAAGAACCTGCACCGGTGCCGGCTAAACCAAAAGAGAAGAGCAGGGATATCCCGGTAAAGGCAGAACAAAAACCTGAACCGGTACTGAATCTTGAACCGGAAGAAGAGGTTACGGAAGAGATAGAAAAAGGAGTTCCTCTACAGGAGGTTATCGATGACGACGAGGAAGAGAACATCTCATGGGAGATAACCGAGCGGGATATCCAGCGGGAGATCGGGCGGTATACCAGTGGTGCAATCTCTGTAGAGATGCTCAGTGCCACGAAGGCTATCGTTTACATAGAGGACAAGGATGTGCCTGCTGCCATCGGAAAGGGTGGAAAGAATATCGCTGCGATTGTAAATAAGGTCGGAGTCGGTATCGATATCAGGCCACTCTCAAATCTCGAGAAAACCCGTCTCGTGGTATCTCCACCGGAGGAGGAGATTGAGGTATCAGAAGGAATCACCATCCGGATGGATAAAAAGCAGCTTACCATCATCTCCCAGGAGAATAAAGGAAGGATTGTCGATGTATTTGCAGGGCGGGAGTACCTCTTTACAGCAACGGTCGCTGATACCGGAGAGATTCATCTTGCCAAGAACAGTACAATCGCACAGGAGATGATCCGCAGGTACGAAGACGGGGAACCTATCAGGTTAAAGACCGTATAAGGGGAGGTGACCAGGATTGGATACCAGAAAAACCAGAGAAGCAGGCCCTCTTAACCTCATGCAGAGATGGAAAGAGACATTTACTGCAAAACCCTCTGACAAGGAAAAATTCTATCTCACTGTTGCATACCCGTATCCGAGCGGTGCGATGCATGTCGGTCATGGCAGAACCTATATCGTCCCTGATGTGATCGCACGCTTCTGGCGGATGCGGGAAAAGGAAGTGTTATACCCGATGGCTTTCCATGTAACGGGGGCACCGGTTATCGGGATATCCAAACGGATTGCACGACAGGACCAGAGTGCTATCACCCTTTACCGGGATCTCTATCGTGTCCCGGACGATGTTCTTGCAACATTCACGGATCCCATTAATATCGTCACGTACTTTTCCCGCGAGTATCAGCGGGTTATGACGGCAGCCGGTCTTTCAATCGACTGGAGCCGGACCTTTACTACGATTGAACCGGCATACAGCAAATTCATTGAATGGCAGTGGGATCACCTCAAAAATGCCGGTTATGTCGTAAAGGGTGCACACCCGGTACGATACTGTACCCAGTGTGACAATCCTGTCGGGGATCACGATCTTCTCGAAGGGGATACCGCACAGATTCAACAGTTTACGCTCGTTCTCTTCTCATCCGAAGAGGGATATATCCCCTGTGCTACGCTGCGACCCGAGACCGTGTACGGGGTCACGAATCTCTGGGTCAATCCTGAAACCGAGTATGTGCGAATAGAAATCGACGGACAGATCTGGATTGTAAGCCGGGAAGCAATGGGAAAGCTGAGCCTGCAGGATCATGATATCAAAGAGTTGGGAACCATTCATGGATCCTACCTCGTTGATCGGGTTGTTCACCATGATCTCTGTGGTGATATCCCCATTCTGCCTGCGTCCTTTGTCGATCCTGACATGGCAACCGGACTTGTCATGAGTGTCCCGGCTCATGCACCATACGATTATATTGCATTGCGTGACCTGCAGCAGAAGGGGAAGTACTCCACCATTACACCGGTCGGTCTTATCCAGGTTGATGGATTCGGCACGGCACCCGCGGTTGAAGCAGTTGAATCTGCAGGGATCACAGACCAGAACGATCCCAGGCTTTTGGAGCTGACCCAGCAGGTCTACTCGGCAGAACATGCAACCGGAAAGATGCGTGAAAAATACGGCGGAAAACCGGTAAAGATAGCGCGTGAAGAGGTAAGCATTATCCTCACGGATCGGCATGGTTCGATAATCATGTATGAGTTTGATACAAGACCGGTGGTATGCAGATGCAACAACAGGGTCTTTGTCAGGGTTCTCCATGACCAGTGGTTCCTCTCGTACAGTAATCCCCAATGGAAAGAACAGGTTCATGAACAGTTACAAAGGATGGATCTTGTTCCTCCGGAGGTACGGGCAGAATTTGACCGGACCGTTGACTGGTTGAACGACTGGGCATGTACCCGCCGAATCGGTCTTGGAACCAGGTTGCCGTGGGATCCGGAATGGCTCATTGAACCCCTGTCTGATTCGACCGTCTACATGGCGTATTACACGATAGCAGCAGGTATCAAAAAGATTGATCATACGCTTCTGACGCCGGCGGTTTTTGATTATATATTCCTTGGAAAAAAGCAGGAAGGGCTTCCAAATCCCGAACTCCTCGACGAGTTAAGGAGAGAATTTTTGTACTGGTACCCGTACAACTACCGGTTCTCTGCTAAAGATCTCATCTCAAACCATCTTACCTTCCAGATATTCCATCACTGTGCAATATTCCCGAGAGAACTCCTTCCCCAAGGGATGGTTGTCTTTGGTATGGGTCTTCTAAACGGGGCAAAGATGTCCTCATCCAAAGGGAATGTTTACCTCCTTGAGGATGCCATCAATGATTTCGGTGCCGATACGGTCAGGATGTTCCTTATCGGGAGTGGTGAACCCTGGCAGGACTTTGACTGGAGAAACGATCTCGTTGCCTCTACAAAGAAGCAGATCGATAAATTTGCTGCAACGATTCAAAGCTGCATGGAGGCAGACGGCCCTGTTCATCCCGTTGATCCGTGGCTCATGTCACGGATGCAGGATCATGTTGCAAAGGGAACCGCTGCAATGGAGCGGTTTCAGACCCGGCAGGCACTGTACGAGATGTTTTATGCGGTCGAAGCCGATCTCAGGTGGTACCGGCGAAGAACCGGGAGTATACAGGGGAAAGATGCCAGTAAAATCCTTGGTTCCTTTGCATCAGTATGGTTGAGGCTGGTCGCTCCCATTATCCCCTATACCTGCGAGGAACTGTATCAGGAGACCAACGAAGGCAGACTGGTCTCTACTGCACCCTGGCCTGTCGTTGATACATCAGCCATATGCACAGACGCAGAACTGGGTGAGGAACTCCTTGCACGGACTGTCGAAGATATCGAGTCAATTTTACGGATAATAAAGATAAAGCCGGAAGAACTCTCTATCTGCATCGCTCCTGAATGGAAATGGAAAATTTTCAGTCAGGTTGCACAATCTCCCCAAAATAAAACCCTGATTAAGGAGATCATGCAGGATGAGACCATGAAACAGAGGGGAAAGGAGACCATTGATACGGTAAAGCAATGTACCTCCCATCTCCACCGGCTCCCGCCGGACCTCGTATCCAGCCTTGTACAGAGCCGGCTTTCAGAATATGATCTCTTTATCGCTGCAAAAGAATTCCTGGAACGGGAATTTTCCCTTACCGTGACGGTGTATAAAGCAGGGGAGTGCCATCACAGCAAGGCACAGTCTGCTCTTCCCTATAAACCGGCTATTATTATTATGTGACAGGTGCCGGATCTATTCTACACTTTTCATTGTTTTTGCACGTTCTTTGGAGTTGTATCCGGTCACTGCATCTAAGTACCTCCGGAAACGCCTGTTGGTATCCATAATGAGTTCATCATCGGTAACTCCGTCTTTGGTGATGGTACGAACCAGCAGGGTCTTTTTCGTATCACCCAGCCACACTTCGAGTTTATCCAGCACACCATACTCTATCCAGAAGTGATTGTTCTCTTCGTTTGGTTGTACCCCGAAACAGACCGTAAACTGTTCTTTTGCGTTCTTTTCAAGTTCTTTTATAACCGTTCGTTTAACTTTGTATTCCTGCATCGTATCTCTCCTGTATCTCTGCATCAGGGAATTACCGTACCGGCAGGTCCTGGACGAAGATGGTACATGTTTTACACAATCCCGGTGAATAACAGGGCGATGTATCCGGTATTGACCAGACCTGCATAACTGCACATAGTGTTGTAATTTGTCTCTTAATAATCCAATGGAGCAGTGCAAACCGGTTTCAGTGCGGGGATAAGACAGCGAGTCTGAAAAATGTGGATCTGCAGGCATCCTTTCCGATTCGTATGCGAAAAACCGGAATAAACAGGCGTACGTAAAAGACAGGGAAACCGTAACCAGGACAGATACCGGCATTCAACCTGACAGATTCCAAAGAAAGAAGAAAAAAACGCGGAATAAAATTGGTATCCGGCAGGAAAATTCAGAAGAGATAACCCTTTTTCCGAGGATGACAATACTGTTATGAATGACAGATGAGAAAAGGACCGATGTTATCATCCATGCCTCCCCACCAAAAGAGAAAAATCCTCATGTTATCATCGGGTTTCCCGGAAGCGGACTTGTTGGCAGCATCGCTCTCGCATATCTGATAGATCAACTGGAATTTGCTGAGATCGGATGGATAACAAGCAGGTTCTTTCCACCTATGGCCATGATGGGGAACGGGATAATAAATATCCCGGTACGGATTTATGAACGGGAAGGACTAATTGCTATTCTTGCCGATATTCCTGTCCCTCCTTCAATTTGCTACGAGGTTGCTGATGCAATCATTGACTGGATCCAGCCTTTTGAGGTCAGTGCTGTCATAAACCTTGCCGGACTTATTACCAATGAGAATGAGAAACGCCTCTTCTGTGTTGCAACAACTACAGAGATGCTTGAAAAGATTGGTGACATGGCATTTGTTCTTCCTATCGGGAGTATATCAGGTATTGCCGCAAGCATTCTCATTGAGTGTAAAACCCGGGGAATACCGGCCCTCGGTCTGATGGGAGAGACAATAAATGCACCGGATCCCCGTGCTGCTGCCTCTATCGTTGACCTGGTCAATAAACTCTTCTCTCTTGGGATCGACCTCGAACCCCTGTATGAACAGGCAGAAGAGATAGAATCATCAATGCATCAGCTGGCTGCTGAAATTGAAAGTGCAGAAGAGGATACGATCATGAAACGGGAGAATCTTCCCATGTACGGGTGAGAAAAATGGAATGCGTAATACTTACCGGAATCTCAGCTCATGTTATCAGGGAACTGAAAAAAGGAATCCCAAGGACGATCGAGCTGAACAGTGCACATAATATCATCTCGGTTGCAGGTGTAAAACCAGGGGAGTCGATCTTTATGACCTCTGAGAACTGTGAAGACTTAAACCCGGGTGACACAGGAATCATCCTTGAACTGATAGCATCATCGATAAATATCAAGCAGTCTGTGGATGTTGCCCATGGAATGTATGTCATCGAACGGGAACAGACATTCGCCCGGATAAAGGCAAAATATATCGGAGATTCAACAATAAAAGCGATCCTTGAGTGTACGTTAATCACCCCGAGAAGGGTTGAGGTTGTGCGTCCGGTGCGATTCCGGGCAAAATAATTGTTACCCCATCATGGAAAACCCAAATATTCATTTCCTTTGATGAGTACACTATAAAGGCGATGGATCTGTGGCTTAGCCAGGATAGAGCGTCGGGCTTCTAACCCGAATGTCGGGGGTTCGAATCCCCTCAGGTCCGCTCTTCTTTTTTTTCCGGATAATCCCGGAATCGTCTGACCGATAAAAGAGAAAGATGGTAAAAAATCCTAATATCTGCCTAAAAATCTGATGAGACTGTCGTAGAAACGGTATGACATCCCATCCATGAAGTATGCTGTTGCAACAAGCCTTCCGATACACTGGGTAGAGGTAAAGGTTACCTCATCACCTGATGCATTACTCAGCTCTTTCACTTCATGGGTTCCGTCAGGCTCGATAAATTCAACCTCGATATACGAGAGTATATTCTGCCCGAATCCTCCGCGAAACTGAACTTCAAGTTCGTTTAAATTCGGGTTTGCCTGGATTATTACACTCCGGTCATCAGGGATGACAGCAACTCCTCCCGGTTGCATATAAGATGATTCTGATGTACCCTCACAGGGATTTTGTGCAACATAGTACGGGGTATCACAAAAACCGCTGATTACATCCATGAGATCATCATAGATAACATAATAATACCCGTTCATATACGTAACGGTGACTAAAACCCGGTCCCCGCACCCGGTACCGGTGATCGTTACCTCATTACCGACCCGGTCCGGAGAGAGAGTTCCGGTCTGTTTTGTTCCGTCCGGGGCTATCACCTCCACGGTTATATCCTTCACCTGTGACTGACCTGCGCCACCACGAAAGATAAAGGTGTAATCCTTGCCCATCTGGTTTATCTGAACAGCTACTTCCTTCTCTTTTTCAGGTTGCGCAACAGAATCACAGGCAGAAACGAGGGAAACGAATAAGAGAACGAACAGAATCACCCCGATGAGTACGGTATACCGCTTTGTAATGGTCATAAGAGACTATCTTTCTTCAGACAATATATAAGTATGGCCTGCATTCCTGCGAATTGTTACGCAGGATAGTTCTCTTTAAAAAAAGAAAAAAGAAGATATACGAATAATCTGTTACTCAAGGATTACATTGACGATCTGATGCTGTCTGCGGGCTAATTCTTTAGCCCGGTTAATATTGCGCCCTGATTTTCCGATGGCGATACCACGGTCATCGTCCATGACCATGACATGAGCAATTTTTCCATCATCTACATCGGTAAACTGAATCTCCCTGATCTTTGCAGGATGAAAACAGTTCCGTAAAAACTGTGCCGGATCGTCTGAGTACTCAACCACCTGGACTTCCTTACCAAAGGCATCTGCTGCTTTTTTGATGTTGACACCTTTTTTTCCGATTGCAAATCCCATCTCCCCGGTGTTTACAACAAATATCAGCCGCTCATGTTCATTATCCATGACGCAGTCTCTGCTTCCCGCACCGGTCAGTTTCTCAAACTGGGCAATACGAGCCATGCTCTCTTCAGTGAGAACAACCCCCATATCCCGACCTACCTGGAAAGAGAGAGAATATCTGATTCTCCCGGCTCGACAATGGCAAGGGCACTTACCATAAACGGTTTACCGCAGGCACGACCGAGCTGAACACTTGAGCCTTCATAAATATAAAGGGAAGTATCCTCTCTTTCTTCTACCTTTTTCCGGAATGCGGAAGGGCAGTTTTCAGCCATCACTACAAGTTTTGCCTTCTTCTCTTCGATACAGACAGCGGTCTCATTCTGTCCGAGAATAACGTTTCCGGTCTTTATTGCTCGCCTGAGCGACGTATTAAAATCCATATCAATTCTTCCTATGAGGTATGTCTTACAACTAATTTAACATCTCCAGTCCCGAGCTGAATCGGCTGGCCGACAATCACATTCTCGGTCACACCACAGAGAATATCTGATTCGTGCGCAACAGCTGCATCCAGCAGATGGTTGACCGTGACCTCAAATGCTGCCCGTGAAAGGACACTCTCTTTCTCTCCTGCAATACCATGTCTGCCGATCTGTTTGACCTCCCCTTCCATGCACATCATATCTGCCACAAGCATGATATGCCTGACATCAACCATGATACCCTGCTCCTGCAGGGTTGCGATAGCTTCAAAGATAATTGCATTACGGGCAGCTTCTATCCCAAGAACGTGTGATATCTCGTTTATATTGTTTGTCCGCGTGCGGGTTGTATCAACCCCGTTTACGGCAAAGACATCCTTTAGGTTTGATCCTTCGGTATAGAGGATATATTCGCCGTTCTCTTTTCGCACAACAACACGTTCGATATCATCAATTCCCTGCACGATGACATTTCGCACATGTTCCTTTAACTGAAACAGGTTCTGGTAACTCTCCCGGTCCTTGGGGATGAAGGTCATTTTCGGGATAGTTTCATCGATCTCACACTCAAAATCACGATAGTGACGACGATCCTTGATTTTGCGTGGTGCTGCTTCAAGAATATCTGCGACAGATATCTTGCGTTTATCACAGACCTGCTTGTTTAAAGTGACAACGATCTGCATGTTTGCCATATCTGTCGTGATATCACCAAACTCCAGGAGCTTGGCTGCTTCGATATACCACGATACTTCACGGGCTTTGTCACGATCTGTCGCGTATCCACTTCGTAAGTAGATGGTCATGGTAGGCGTTGAGGGTTCTTTCCTTGCATCCATGATCTCGATAAGACGGGGCAGACCTAAGGTAACGTTGATCTCGGCCACACCGGCATAATGGAATGTCCGCATCGTCATCTGGGTACCGGGTTCTCCTATTGACTGGGCTGCAATAATACCGACGGCTTCACAGGGTTCAATCCGGGTGTGCTCGTACTCCCTGATCATCTGGTTTAGTATCTGTTCTACCTGCTCATCGGTGATCACCCGGGAGGGATCAGTTAGTCCTTCAAGTTCACGGTTAAGGATGATGGTTGCGAGATCGGTATTAGTCTGGTGAGGCAGGTCTTTTTCTATCAGTGAAAAGATACGGTCATGAATTCGGGATATGACCGCCGGATCAGAAGAGAGTTCTTCTAATACCCGGGCATGATCCCGCATCAGCCACCTGAATTTATCCCGGTTAAACCGCTCCAACAGGTTAAATCTATCAATACTAACCCATTCCGGAAGGGGTACCTGTGATTCGGAATAGAGAATTTTCGAACTTCCCTCATCATGTGCATACTCGGATTCATTATCAGAGAGAGGGAAAGTTTTACAGAGCCATGCTTCGAATCCCACTGTTTCTGTAACTTCAGTGAGGTACATCAGGAACTGTTTCTGGGTCAGTCTGAAAGCAGGATTTTCTTCCTTTTTGATGTCACGCACCTTATCTTTCAGAATTTTCTCGATTTTAGCGGGAAGTTCCGGAATTTCAGCCCCATTAATCTGATGAATTGCAAAAAAATCGCGTATTTCCTGTGATTTTTTATCAGGAACAAAGGGTTTGGTAACCGGGATGATAGGAGAGGAAACCGGGACGGTCTTATCAGTCTCTGACTTCTCTGCATCTTCTGCTATCACCTCTTCTGCAAGGGGACGGAATACTTCCTCAAGCCAGTCTGAAAACTGGCCTGATGAGACGAGGTTGTCCATCTCTGCGGTAAATCCTGCATCGTCGAGGATAAAATCAGGGTCTTCCACCTTCTTCTGGTCCTCATACATCGTCAGAAGACATTCACGAATCTCATCAGGGACATCGTCAGGAAATTTTTTTGTTATCTTCCGATCAGAGAAATACAAAAGGACTTCTATCGCGAAGGCATGGTTCGTGGTAAGTTCTTTTGCCATTCAGACCGCCTCCTTGAGAATATTCTCAACGATGCCCTTAACATCCACCGGTTGTCCGAAACTGCTCTTCATCGGATCGGTTGAGTCTTCTCCGTAATTGAACTGGATAATCCGGCCACCCGTGGTCCTGACAGTCCCGTCATACGCCACTTTAAGATCCTGAAGTGCATTTATCATCCTCCGCTGCAGGTACCCGCTCTGGCTGGTCCTGACTGCGGTATCAACAAGACCTTCACGACCTCCAATCGCATGGAAAAAGAATTCAGTCGGATTTAAACCGGATTTGTAACTATTCTTGACAAACCCATGCCCTTCTGCTCCCCGGTTTCCCTTCTTAAAGTGAGGGAGAGTCCGGTCTTCGTATCCACGCATGATACGCTCACCACGAACTGCCTGCTGGCCGACACAACCTGCCATCTGTGTCAGGTTCAGCATTGAACCCCGGGCTCCTGATACTGCCATGACAACAGCACTGTTAGAGAGACCAAGATGTCTCCCTGCAATCTCTCCGGTATTATCACGGGCTTTCCCGAGAACCTGCATGATCTGCATCTCAAGTGTCTCCTCCTCTGTTCTTCCCGGCATCGGTTCGAGCTGTCCGTCCTCGTATATCTGAATCCGGCGTCCCACGTCATGAGTTGCACGTTCAAGAACCTCCCGGATCTGCCCGTAATCACTCTTTGAGAGATCTTCATCATCAATGGCAAAGGTAAATCCATCATACATGATGGCCCGGATTGAGAGTCTCGTAACGTCATCGATGAACTGCACTGCCCGTGCATAGCCGTACTGCCTGATAATCCGATGTACAATTGCACCATCAAATGCACCAATGGCTTTTTTATCGATGGTACCACAGAGCAGTTCTCCATCGACTATCCTGACATAGGCATCCCTGTCACAGTTCTCACGTAAGCATTGATCACAGTTCTCACATGACGATGCCTGGAATACCATGTTAAGGGTTGGTGGGAGAATATGAGAGAATATCTGCTTGTTTGTCCAGTACGGAACATCATCTTCGATCTTATCAGGCTCTCCCATCCGTTTTATGTCACAATTCTGCAGCATGCTGATTGCGTCACCCTTGTTAAACCACCGGCGGGTATGGGTGAGCATGAAGATCCCTGATATATGATCATGGATACCACCAATGATCGGACCTCCAAACCGGGGTGAGAGAATATTCTCCTGGACTGATGCGAGAAGAAATGCCTCAGCCCGTGCCTCCTCGGTCTGGGGAATATGCAGATTCATCTCGTCACCATCAAAATCTGCGTTATAAGGAGGACATACCGCAGGATTTAACCGGAATGTCTTGCCATCCATCACCTTGACACGGTGAGCCATGATACTCATCCGGTGCAGCGAAGGCTGACGGTTAAAGAGCACAATATCCCCATCCCGCAGGTGGCGTTCGATTGTCCAGCCGGGTTCCATCTGTTCGGCGATAAACTCAAGGTTTCCATCCTCCGAGGTAGCACCTTTCGTGAGTCGTACCCTGCGCTTATCAGGACGAATGGCATAGTTGGCACCGCAGGGATCCCGTACATCTTCCCGGTCAGGACCATTCCTGACGATCTCCCGTAATTCCTCGATGTTAAACTGGGTCACCCTGATGGGTATCGTCATCTCGTTTGCAATCCGTAAGGGGATTCCAACCTCGATGATAGAGAGATTGGGGTTAGGAGAGATTACCGTACGGGATGAAAAGTTGACACGTTTCCCTGATAAACTGCCCCTGAACCTGCCGTCTTTTCCTTTCAACCGCTGGGACAGGGTTTTTAAGGGCCGTCCACTCCGGTGACGTGCGGGCGGACATCCTGCCACCTCGTTATCATGGTACGTTGTTACGTGGTACTGGAGCAGTTCCCAGAGATCTTCTATGATGAGCTGAGGTGCTCCTGCATCCTGATTCTCTTTAAACCGCTGATTTATCCTGATAATATCAACAAGTTTATGGGTCAGATCATCCTCAGAACGCTGACCGTTCTCTAGGATGATTGACGGACGCATGGTAACCGGAGGAACGGGTAAAACCGTGAGAACAGTCCATTCCGGACGTGCAACCACGGGATCAATACCAAGATGACGGAGATCCTCGTCAGGTATCTTCTCGAGACGTGCCCTGATGTCTGCAGGAGTCAGTTTATTCTCAACCTTCTTTCCCCGTTCATCGGTTGCAATCTCGGCAAAGGTCGTCGGTTTCTCGAAGTTAATCTTTAACTGCTGCTCACCACAATGCGGACAGATTCGCTCTTTTTTAATATCTTTCTCAGTTAATGAATCCCCTGTTGCAGATATATCGGTGCCGATGATCTTTTCTATCTCATCAGAAGAGAGCAGGAGCCTCCCACACTCACGACAGGTCACACGCAGCAGTTTTCTGATAAGCCGGGTATACCCGACATGAATGACCGGTTTTGCCAGTTCGATATGTCCGAAATGACCAGGACATTCCCCTGACTTCTGGGAACAGGTCTTACACCGTAAACCCGGATCGATAACTCCAAGATGGAGATCCATCAGACCCTGGGGATACGGAAATCCATCATCATCGTAGGTATCTGCCCAGATGATCTTCCTGACACTCATCTGGCGAATCTCTTTCGGGGAGAGCAGGCCAAAATCTATTTTTCCAATTCTCTTTGGGCTTGGCATATCTACTCACGCTCCTTACACAACATCCTCAAGGCACATCCGGGGTGCAATCGTCATACTCTTCATCTCATCAAGTAACAGTTTGAATGCGTAACTCATCTCAACCGGGTAGATATCGGTATCACCGCCACAGTTCAGACACCGTGTTGAGTTGAGCTTCCGATCAAGCATGGCGACCATTCCGCACCGGGCACAGACATACTCTGACACCTTGTCAGACTCATCCAGGAGACGTTCCTTTAAGGCCATTGCAGCACCGTGCCCGATCATCACATCACGTTCCATCTCACCAAACCGGAGACCACCTTCACGGGCACGCCCCTCGGTCGGCTGCCGGGTAAGAACCTGGACAGGCCCGCGGGATCGTGCATGCATCTTTGACGAGACCATGTGGTAGAGTTTCTGGTAGTAAATAACACCCATGTAAATATCTGCTGCATACCGGCGGCCGGTTATTCCATCCCACATAGCTTCACGTCCGGTATGGGAAAAACCGTGCTGTTTTAAGGATGCCCTGAGATACTCCTCGCGTTCTCCTGAAAAAGCGGTACTGTCAATACGTCGCCCTTCCATGGATCCTACCTTACCACCAAGCATCTCAAGCATATGACCTATGGTCATACGTGACGGGATAGCATGGGGATTTATCACGAGATCCGGCACCATGCCGCTCTCGGTAAAGGGCATATCTACTGCAGGAGTGATGAGTCCGATGACACCTTTCTGCCCGTGACGTGATGCAAATTTGTCACCAACTTCAGGTATCCGTAAATCACGGGTCCTGACCTTGACCAGTTTTGAGTTATTCTCCCCTTCGGTAAGGATGACTGTGTCAACAATCCCGTGTTCATTGCTGCGCATGGTAACCGAGGTATCGCGCCTCTTCTCTACCGTGATGAGTTCACTGGTCGGTTCTTCAAGGAAACGCGGCGGAGAGGTCTTGCCGATGATGACATCCTTCTCCCTGACAACGGTCTCGGGATTGATTATCCCGTCATCATCAAGATTGGCATAATAATCTGCTCCGTGAGCCCCTGTCACCTCTTCGTCAGGTATCTCAATCCTGTCAAGCTGACCACCCGGATAACGGCGTTCTTCTCCCTCATATGTCCGGTAAAAGTGTGACCTGCCAAGACCCCGTTCAATCGAGGACTTGTTAAAGATGAGAGCATCTTCAATATTGTATCCTTCATAACTGAGGATGGCAACCACGAAGTTCTGACCTGCAGGCCGGTCATCTGATCCGATGACCTTTGAGGTCTGGGTGCGAACGAGTGGTTTCTGGACATAATGTAACTGGTGACCGCGGGTATCAGGCCTCAGCTTCATATTTGCAGAAGCAAAGCCGAGTGCCTGTTTGACCATTCCTGCTCCCATGGTGACACGGGGACTGGCATTATGCTCAGGGAAAGGAACATGGGCTGCACCAAGTCCGAGAATAAGGGAGGGATCGATCTCAAGATGAGTATGTTCAGGAGTGATATCTTCGGGATTGATGGCAAGGTACAGATCTTCCTCCTCCTCTGCATCGATAAACTCGATGTATCCTTTCGCAATCAGGTAGGTATAGTCTATTTCACCAATTTTTAACTTCGCGAGATCATCATCTGATATGAGTGGTCTGCCATCTGATAATACGATAAGCGGCCTTCTTGCACGACCCCTGTCGGTATGGATGATGACATCACCATTAAACTCCTTGTACGAGCAGTTCACCTCGGTTGAGATGGCACCCTGTCTGCGCATGAGACGGATCCGCTCAACCAGCTCCTTCGGACTGTCGGTAAGACCTATCAGTGCACCATCAACAAATACCCTCGATTTCGTGGTGATCATGAAATCTCACTCCTGATCTGATCGACTCCAATCGTATACAACAGGCGGATGATCTCGGTGTCATCAGGTACTCCCTTGCTTATCTCAACCATCTGGGAAAAGTTTTTAACAAGACCACAATTCGGACCTTCAGGAGTCTCACTGGGACAGATACGACCCCATTGTGTCGGGTGAAGATCACGGGCCTCAAAGTGCGGCTGGGAACGGGAGAGGGGAGAGATGACACGCCGCAGATGTGACAACACACTCATATGATCAATGCGGTCCAGAAGTTGTGAAACACCGGTCCGGCCTCCCACCCAGTTTCCGGTCGCTAGCGGGTGCAGGAGGCGTTCCGTCAGAACGTCTGCACGAACTGCAGTCGCTATCGAGAGGTCACGGTGACGCATGCTGGCACGTTCCAGCTGGTACTTGATATCACGGGTGAGACGGTTCAGAGAGATCCTGAAGAGATCTTCCATGAGATCACCGGCGAGTTTTAGCCTCTTGTTTGAGTAGTGATCCTTGTCATCAATACGTCTTCTGTCAAGGACGAGATCAAAGCAGGATTCTGCCATTCTTCCGAGGAAATGGGCTTTTGCAAGACGAACCCCGTGAACCTGGCGCATGCACTCCTCGTCATCCTCGTCGACGATACGGGGCATCATGTAATTGAGGTGCGGAAGAAGGTAGTTATCAAGTACAAATTCAGCCCTTTTACGTTGGTATTCACGGGTCTGGTTGGGAGCAAGTTTCTTGCCGACATACATGACACCACATTCAATCGTTTCACACTCGCTCTCCTCGAGGTTCTGCATGAGAAATGTGAGGATCTCTTTGTCGGTCGAGACCGCCTTTACGACCTCTTCGTCGTTTACCATACCGAGAGCACGCATCAGATCAACGAATTTCAGGTGCCCGGCAACAGAAGGGAAGGTAACCTCAAGCAGGTTTTTCCGGTTCCTCTCAACAACGACCAGTGCACGATACCCACGGAACTGGGAGAAGACCTTGGCAACATAAATACGTTCATTGTACCGCTCGGTGTACTCGGTCATGATCTTGTTCGAGGCCAGATCTTCAAGTGTCATTAAGACACGTTCAGTCCCGTTTACTATGAAATAACCACCCGGATCAAGCGGATCTTCACCATGATCTGTCCGCTCCTTGTCAGACATACCATGGAGGTTGCAGGCGGTTGAACCCACCATGATCGGGAGCTGGCCGATCGTTGCAGTAACCGGCTCCTGTCTTACCCCGCCCTGAATAAGGGTCAGCTGCAGCTGGATCGGTGCAGCATAGGTAATGTTCCGGAGCCGTGCCTCGCACGGGAAGAGCTCAGACTGGGAACCATCAGCTTCCCGGACAAGTGGTTTTAATACGGTCAGTTCCCCGAGCTCAACAGAAACCGCATCATTGCCTTTTCCACGCTGCTCAATATCAGTCTCAATGATCTTCTGTTCTGCTACCACATTCTGCAGATTATTCTTCAGAAAATAATTGTACGAATCGAGCTGGTGGCGGGCTACGTGATCGCGGGCAAAATAGGCCTGGGATAAAATACTCCTGTCTATCAGATGAATCAGCCCCAATATTATTTTTTGGGTCTTTTTACAACAAGCCGGTAGGATTCAGCGCGTCCTGCCGTCCTGCTTTTTCTCACAATCTTTATTACATCAGATATCCTGGCATTTGTTGCGATAACTGCCGGATCATCATGATAGATCTTTGGCAGGTGTTCTGCCGAGATCTCATAACGGGAAAAAAGCGCCTGAACTTCCTCGTCAGTCATGATACTGTGTTCAGGTACCATCTCATGTTTAAGCACGTTTAATTGTTGGGCGATCAACGCCAAAAACCCCCTCTTCTTGGATGCATTTGCCAGATTCTGGCAGAAAAACTACGATACTGTAGTAAACGGGCTCGAGGGGATTTGAACCCCCGACCACCTGGTTAAAAGCCAGGCGCTCTACCTAACTGAGCTACGAACCCCCCACATTACAGACAAATTTTGCAGCATAAATATAATGATACCTGCACATATATAGATTGTTATTTAACTGATAAAAAAAACAACTTTTCTGATAACAAACCAAGAAAAATCTCATCCTCACAAGAACAGGTCTTTTGATCCCTATGCGTGCAATAAATTATAATACCGATTCAGACATGAATTATACTGTATTCTAAAACAGGCATTTTCCTGTTTTTGGAATAATATCTGTTACTCCTCCCAGGGGATTCTTCCCTGCATACAGGAAGCAGCAGTCTCTGATTAACCACCTAAAAATCAGATATTTCTCTCCGATAAACCCCAAGACCCCCACATAAACCACCATAGAGAAGACGTGCAATACAAAAGATACGAATATACTTCTTCTCACCATGGCTATCCATGGCATCATCAAACAAAATAAGAGGCCGGATGATACCGGTTGCGCACGGACGCATTACAGGTTTACTGCATGACTAAGCTCAAGGCATGGCTGCATGCTCATGATGAGAGCTGCCAGCCGACAGGAGAGCATGCTATCCGTGCACTGCGTCATCTTAGCAGGCATGAAAAAAAGCAGCTCTTCTCACCTGATATCTCTTTTATGCGGTCTGCTGAAGGCCACTGGTTTGAGATGATGACCTATGAACTCTTTTTAGATCTCGTATCAAAAACAGATACCATCAAAAAGGTTGTATTAAAGGGTGCTGATGCACCATACCGGTGGCAACCGGTAAAGATGGGACAGAACGGATTTTTTTATTCAAGAAACGGTGACCTCACCCTGCGGGGAAACGGGCAGGATCTCGCAGAATTTGACCTGCTTTTGCAGAAAAAAGACGGATCCATTGTTTTTGTAGAAGTGGTGACATCTCCTGCCGACCTGAAGGATTTTCTCCAGGAAGTCTATTACAAGAAGCAGGTTATCAGGTACCTGTTTGACCAGAAAGCAGTTACCTTCATTCTCGTTACCTCCTTTCCCCTCTCAAATTACAAGGGGGGAAGAAAGGTTCTTGGATCTGATGAGCATATCAGTATCTCTACCCTTCCCTGCACCGAGATGAGATCCTATATCTCAGGCAACTGGCCAAAGAAAATCGAAAAACCAAAGACCCCTGATGCCAATACCTGTTATCTCCATGATTTGATTATCGCTGCTCCGTTTCATTACGAGACGATTCATGCAACCGAACGGAACTGGGCAATTCAGCAGATCTGCAACAGGAATGGGTCTGAACTCGTGTTACCGTCACCGGAGCGGACAGCACCTCTTGTCAAGAAGATCCTCTTTGGTTCGGTATACATCTCAGCGTTTAAGCAGATTTGTAAGCAGTATACCATTCATGTCAAGGGAGAGGATCTCTCGTTTGAGACCGTGATGAAACGGTACTCAAAGGTTATCCTCGCAGCTGATCTCCCAGATTATACCCCGCTCCTGTACCTCCGGAACCAGCAGAAAAAGGAGTATCATAAGCTGGTCTATCATCACCCCGGAGTTTTTAAGTACGAGCGGAGGACACCGCCCAAGGTTGGCTTTTATCTCTGGCTTGAGTCATTAGAACCACAACTTGGCACAAATATCTCACTTACTATCATCAAAACCCTGATCCCCTATGCCCTCCAGATACCCCATGATGAGATCCCGTAACTATTACCGGTAAAAGAGCATGGGAACTGAAATACTGCCGGGAACGAATCAAAAAAAGAGAATGAAGCCGGAACTTCTTTTTTAATCAAGTAATAGTGAGAAGGCCTGTTCCCGGTAGGACTCCATGACATAGGGGATACCAGATACCTCGGCAGCATCTTTTGTCAGCGCCATCAGGTCATTCCGATTTACTGACTCTAAACTGAAATTACGGCTTCCTGCCATGATCTGCTGCATCCCGGTTCGAAACTTCTGACTGTAGGTATAAATTCCGACTGCTCCCAGTGGTATTTCATTTATCCTGCTGCCGTATTTCTCTTTCAGCTCTTCATAGCAGACAAAGATCTCTTCGACCGTCTTTCCATATCTGGCGACTGTGTTTGGCAGTTCTCCGGCTTTCAGCCATTTGTCAATATTTTTGCCGACCATACCCGGTATCATCAGTCCACGACCCATGCAGACTGCCTTGAAGTATGGTGCACCCATGGCAAGCGCCTTGAATGCATTTGCCTCATCAGCGATCCCCCCTGCTATTGCAAGGTCAGGAACCCGCATGCCTTTCTTCTGGAGTGCGCTGGCCATCTGGTATGCCAGTGACTGGATATAGAAGGTCGGGATACCCCATTCATTCATCATTGGCCACGGACTCATCCCGGTACCTCCCGGGGCGCCGTCGATGGTAAGGAGGTCGATCTTTGCTTCAGAACCCCATCTCATGGCCATTGCCAGTTCGTTCATGGAGTATGCGCCTGTTTTTAATGTGATGCGCTTAAATCCGATATCACGCAAACGGTCACATTCATTGAGAAATCCTTCCTTTGAGACGAATCCAAGACGTGAGTGTCTCTCGAACTCCTGTATCGCACCGTCCTTAAAAGCTGCCTGCACATCATGGCGGGTCGGATCGGGCTGGACAATATATCCCCGCTTCTTTAATTCTGCTGCACGTTCAAGAGATCGTACCTTTATCTCTCCACCGATACACTTGGCACCCTGGCCCCATTTCAGTTCGATGGTCTCAAGATTGTGTTTCGATGCAACATATTCTGCGGTTCCAAGCCGGGTGTCCTCGACATTCAACTGAACAAGAATCTCACCATATCCTTCATGGAATTTCTTGTAGATATTGATTCTCCGGTCCATTTCAGGTGAAGACGAGACAAGGCCGTCTGATCCAATTTTGAGCTCGGGATCAACCCCGCACACGTTCTCACCGCAGACCAGCGTAATACCAGATATTGCAGCCCCGATGGCAAAGTGTTCCCAGTTTATCCTGGCAATATCAGTGGATCCGAGAGCTCCGGTGAAGATAGGGACCCGCATGGGGACCTTTATATCCCACCCATACCCGGTCTCGGTATTTACATCGTAAAAGACTGCCGTATCCGGGTTTGCCTCGACTCCCTCCGGAAGACCTTTGGCACCCATTGCATACCCATGGATATTCAGATGGGAGTAGTCAATCGGGTAGTTTTTGTCTGCCCCTGCAGTGACCTCTCCAAAAGGCCCGGGATACAGAACTTCACGACCGCGGAACGATGCCAACCAGATCTCACAGTTCCCTTTGCATCCGTCAGTGCACCGGGTACATAAGCCTGACATGGGCACGACACTTTTTGAGCGGTTACTGGTATGAGTGGCGTCATTTGCATTTGGTTGTCTCAAATTCATAAAAATTCCTCTCATGCACGGTGTTAGCGTTCATGTGACTCTTGTCTGGTGATCCAGACACAAAGCTCTTTTTTATATGGAAAGGTTATAAACACTTTCTTTCTATCCCGGGTATTAATAGAAGTGTGAAAAATTTTATACCGGCTATTCAGAAGAAGCCTTCTTTTAACGAGAGACAACAGATAAGTATCATCAGGAGATATAGAACACTATTTCAGAGGTAATCTGCATGAACACGAAGATGGAGAAAGCAATTAATGAACAGATTAATGCTGAACTGTACTCGGCATACCTGTATCTCTCAATGGCTGCATGGTATAGCTCTTCCGGTTTGAAGGGATTTGCCAACTGGGAGCGTATCCAGGCACAGGAAGAACGGGACCATGCCCTGAAATTCTACGACTATGTTCTTGCCCGAGGCGGTGCGGTGACCCTTACCCCCATCGCCGGACCGCCAACCGAATGGAGAACACCTGCAGATGCATTTGCCTTCCAGCTGGAACATGAGCAGAAGGTGACAGAACTAATCACCAATCTCGTCAATCTTGCCCAGAAAGAGAAGGACCATGCCTCGTATAACATGCTTCAGTGGTTTATCGATGAGCAGGTCGAGGAAGAAGAGAATGCACGGGATATCTTAGATAAATTAAAACTCATTGAAGGGGAGAAAGGAACAGGGGTTCTTTTCATGCTTGATAAGGAACTTGCAACAAGGGTTTATACTCCTCCGGTTGTTGAGAAAACCTGAATTTTTTTTCACAGTCAGTTCGTTCTGATCGTTCCGCAACACGATATCACCCATACCCCGGTACGGAGTCGATTGTCTATGGATAATATTGGTTTAGTAACCCAGCTCAGGGTCCCGTTCTTATATGGGGTTATTACGGGAGCAGGTTCTACAGGTTTTTAGAGGTGAGAATTGATTTACTTTCTCAATAGCCCCCTTTGAAATGGGGAATAATGCCAGAAAAGCTCTGATTGGTATCTTTTCTCTGAGTGGTTTTGACTCTCATTTTAAAAGCGGGTAAGCAGTAAAATTATTTCAGAAAACCACCAATTCATACCTTGTGGTAGGAATTTCCAACATCCGTCCTCTGGGCAATAAAGGTCAGGTAGTCATACCCAAATGTATCCGTGAGCAATTCAATTTAAAACCAGGTGTCAACCCGCTATTTGAGATTGAAGATGAAAAAATTGTCATTCATCCGCAATATTCAGACACATTTCTCAACGAATTCTGTTCAATAGTAAAAAATAAAATCAGAGAACCTTGGTCGTGATCTAACATAACTGCACAGTTGGAAAGCGAATCCACTCTTCGATAGTCCACACATGATCCGTTAAGCCTGCCGCTATCGCAGGAAAAACGGTATCTTTTCTGTAGTCAGAATAACAGCACAGTACACGATCATATCAATCTCATCCGGGTTTATGTATATCTTCCATACATCCTGCGGGTATCGATTGTATGATCGATATGCCCCGGTCCTGCAGATTACCCCCTGTGTTTGAAAAACCAGGAATGTCCGTTCTTTCTGATGCATCCCATGCTTTCTTGTGTTCAGTACACATATCCTTGAGCATGAACGAGGTCCTCCCTGTCTGGACGATGCTGCTCAGACAGATTATTAAATCACTCTTCTTTATTCTTGTATTTATTATCGGAATTCCTCTCTTCCTGGGGAGGTACACCGGAGTACCGGATGGGAAGGTAATCACCATGGTCTCTTCGGCAATCCTGTTTCAGGCGACCGCATCTCCCATCGGGTTGGGACTGGGCATTAAACCCGTGATCATCCTTCTCATCATGCTCTCCTATGCTATCGGGATGACCCTCCTTATCTTTGAGATCTGTGATACCTTTGCACAGACATCTGACCGGGTTCAGAAATGGTTATCAAAAGTAGAAGAAAAGATGCATACGATAACCGTAGTTCAGAGATATGGTGTCTTTTCCTGTATCTGCATCTCATGGATACCGGCAATCGGTCTCTATGGCACCCCGGTTATCGCCTGGTTGTTTGCCTGGAAGAGAATTCCTGCGATACTGTTCACGGTCCTTGGTTTTTTTATCGTATCGATATTCTTCCTTATCCTGACCATCGGGATATTCTGGTAGAACAAAGAAGAGAGACCAATCATTTTTTACTTCTCCCGCCAAATATCGGAAGAAGGATAGGTATACACAAATACCATCGTATCAGGGTAGATACATGAAAAACGATACATTCGAAGGGTTTGATCTGCAGGAAGAACAGACCCTCTCCATTCTCCCGGTTTTTAACTGGATTTCAGCGTACCGGCTTTCCTGGCTTTGGCATGATATTCCTGCCGGTCTTTTGATTGCCCTTGGATCAATTCCCATCTGCATGGCATATGCGACCCTTGCCGGACTACCTGCCCAGTACGGGCTGTATGCAGGTATCATTGCACCCTTTTTGTATTTCCTTTTTGGAACATCACGACAGGTAATTCTTGGTCCCTGCCTTATCCAGTCATTTTTGGTTATCACCGTCATCGGTGCAATGGCAGCAGGTGATTTGACACGGTACCTGGCCCTTGCGTCGGCTACGGCAGTCATTACCGGAATCCTCTCACTTATTGCATGGAGATGGAATCTCGGATTCTTGCAGAACATCCTCTCTCTCCCTATCCTCAAAGGATTCATCCTTGGAGCCGGCATTCTCATCATCATCTTCGAAATTCCTCTTCTCCTTGGAATGGAAACCGTTTCGCCTGACCTGGTCGGGATGGTTACCGGTATCATGAAACAGGCAGCTCTGGTTAATGCCTACTCGGTTGGTATCGGGTTTTTCACCCTCATTCTCCTGGTTGTGGTAAAAAAACTGCACCGCAGTATTCCGATGACATTTATCCTGATGGCGGTAGCAATCCTCCTCTCAGGAGGGATGCATATGGCAGATCAGGGAGTCCCTGTTATCGGATCAATACCTGCCGGTCTTTTCCCCGTAACCCTCCCACTCGTATCTTTCTCTGACCTGATGCAGATCATTCCTCTCGCCTTTGTTCTGTTTTTCATCTCATATGTCGAACTTGCAACAGTAACACGCTGTCTTGCCAATAAAAAAAAGTACGAGGTGGATACCACCCAGGAACTGCTGGCACTCGGAACCGGTAACATAATATCAGGTCTCTTTTCAGGATTTCCTGTCTCGGCAGATACCGAACGATCAGAGGATAATTTCATGGCCGGGGCTGCAACCCAGGTTGCCGGTCTTGTTGCCAGTATTATTCTTTTCATAACCATCCTCTTCTTTGTACCCCTCCTCTATCATCTTCCTGTCTCGTTTCTGGCTGCCATCATCATTGCATCAGTTATCTGGTCTGTTGATATCTCCGGTCTCATGGAGATAGGATTCATAAACAGAAGTGAACGCATCCTGGCAGTAATTACCGGTGCAGGGGTTATCATCTGTGGAATAATCCCGGGAATGATTATCGGCATCATTCTGACTCTCCTCTCAGTACTTTACCAGATCAGTTATCCACCGGTTCCAATGCTGGGTCGTTTCCCGGGTACTACCCTTTATGGTGATATCGAGCGGGAACCGGAAAAAGAACCAACACCAAAGGTGCTCATCGTAAAGATTGATCTTCCCTTTATTTTTGCAAATACCGAGGTCATCTACTCAAGAATCATCAAACTTCTCAGAGAACAGGAAGAACCGGTTCAACTCCTGATTATTGATCTGGAGTCCTCACCGGTCATTGATCACACGGGTGTTCTGGTTCTTCTCGATCTTTTCAGGGAGTTACACGAACAGGGAATATCTCTCAGATTGGCACATACGTCAGAGGATTTCAGAAATACTCTGAAAAGAGCAGGGATTGAAGGACAGATGGGAACGCTTAAGTCAGATGTTGACGTCCAGATGATAATCGAAGACTGGAGGCGTCACGTGAATAAAACATATACCCGCGATTTTTATCATACCGCCCCTGGAAATCCCCCTTTACCCAAAAAGAGAAAGTAAATACCGGGGTGCAGTCTGCAGTATCCTGAATCATTTTTTCTATCTGATGAGATAGTGATTATTCCGGTGTATTTATGGGTTAACCGGAGATTCAATTGTCCTTAATTCATAGCCATTGATAGGAAAGTGAGGTGATAAATCACGTAGACAGCCGGAATATCAGATAACCCCGGTAAGGTTTAAACTCATGACTAACTGAAACAACCATTTGAGACAGTTTTTTGGGAGTTTTCTGTCATTCTCCTCCTTTACCTGCCTGCATTTCTGACGATATCCTGAAAAGCCCGGGGGGGATCGTTATGAGAAAGAGAGCACCCCTATCCGGCTCTCCTGCCTCGATGATTGATATCCCGGTAATAGAGAGGACTTCACGGGCAAGATAAAGACCAAAACCGGTATTTTTCCCATATCCCTGTAAAAAGATGGCATCTTTCTCTTCGTACGGAATACCGGATCCATCATCTGCTATGGTGATCTGCAGGGAGTCTATTATGACCTCAGCCGATATGGTAATTGTTGTGAGATGATCCCCCCCATGACGCAGCGCATTTTCCAGTATCGTAAAGATAACCCGGGAAATGAGGCGGTCTGCATAGATCTCTCCTTCTATCAGGTTGTGCTGTACCGTGATACGATCCAGATCCAGATCCTTCTCACCTTCAGCAATAAGCGTGCCAATAGAGATCCATACCGGGAGATCTGTCCCGATAGACTGGTACAAACCGGTAAATTCGATAAGATCCTGGATCCTGGCAAGACCTGACTGGATATTTCGTATTGCTGCAGAGTTTTGTGATGCTATTGCCTCATTCTCCCCATCCATGATGAGAAGATCCAGCCTGAGCATCAGGCCGGTTATGACATTGAGGATGTCATGCCTGGTGATGCTTGAGAGAAGTGCCAGTTTTTTATTTGCTGAGTATAATGCCTGCTCAGTCATCTTCAGCGCACTGACATCGCTGATAAGAAGTAAGGTGGCTACCTGGTTCTGGTATGATATCTCAGTTGTACTAACCATACCAGACTGTCTCTCTCCCGAGGGAGAGACAAGACTGACATCTGGTGAGAATAACCGTGACTCCAAACTCTCTATCGTTCCGGGTTTCGGGAACATCTCATCGGTTCCATCTGCAATAAAATCATGGATCGATCTCATCTCCAGTTCCGGAAGAGAGAGACCGGTAAACGAACGTACTTTCTGATTTGCATACAGAATCTTTTTATTTTTCCCGTAAACAAGGACATATTCCGGTAGATTATCTATTAATTTCCGGTTTAATGCTTCACTCTCTGACAATTCCCGCTGGGAACCAATCAGATCCGCGACCATCTGGTTTATCGTATCAGCAAGAAAGGCGATCTCATCGTCTCCTCTTACAGATACCGGGTTGTGTCTCAGATCGGTTCGATCGGGAGAGATCTTCTTTACCTGATCACTGATAGACTCAAGACGACTGAGAATTTTTCTGTCAAAGTACAGGAACGAGATGATAAAGAAAAGAACTGAGATGAGTATCAGGAGAATAACAGATAATACCTGCGTGTTTTTCTGCTGGACAATCTCTTTTACCGAAGTGACAACCTGGATATACAAGGGTGAATGGTTAGCAAAATCAGAGATGGTAGTATACCCGGTGACAGTGTCCCCGGTTCGAACCATCCATTTATCCTTTGTATTTCCTACAGGCGCCAGTAATCCCTCATGCAAAAGATCAATCCCTCCCGGTGATTCTGTAATGACATACGATTCCCCGATAACGTCTGCAAATTCAGCTCTTGTCTCTTCATCCTGGTACCTGCCAAATATGAGAATGCCTACCGGTTCTGCACTTAAGTCACTGGGTACGACAGGATGCCATGATAACATTGCAAAACCATGGGAAAGGGATATAATTCCGGTCCTCTCCATCCTCTCCTCAAGTGAAAGGTTTTGAGACAAAACGGTGCCACGTGCAATGATGAGAAGATCATCAGGCACCGGCAAAAAATTATTCCTGTCAGGGGTCAGGAAACGGGATGCGATAACTTCTCCGGAGAGATCTGTAATAAGAACAAAATCAATGAGCAGGTTTTCGAGAGTCCGGATATTCAGATTATTATTATAGTAATAATCGATGTTATCATCTGAACGGACCGTTATGAGGTTATAAGTATCATCCCACTCTGCCCAGTCCCGGGTAAGCTTGGACAGTTCCCGCTGCTGATACAGCAAAGCAGTAACTGATTTATCCAATACTGATTGTACTGCTTCCTCTTCAAGCTGCCTGCTGGTATTCTCGATAACCGATACTGAGACGAAGGTGATAAAGGATAACCCTGTTACAAGGACAACAAAAAGGATTACCAGGGAGAAATGCCGTAATTTCATCGGATTTTTTCCAGAACTTCATGAGACAGAGAAGTAAAAAGTATTGGCTAATTTTATTACCTGTTTTCATTAATACTTTTTGTAACCGTGAAAGAACAACTTCTCGCATTTCCGGTTTCCCTGGATAGGATTCGGCCAGAATTATACTTTTTTTCCCTCTTTCTCTGTTATCAGGATACAATCCAATCAGCTGATCCACTGCCTGAAATCCTCATTTTCTGTTTTGAGAAAACCATGACAGTTCTCAAACAGGAAAGCAGTGGATATCTGGTTTAAGCTTGATTTTGGACCGGATTATACCCACATTATCACCCGCCAGAGCAGTTTAAAACCGGAAGTATCCTTTACTTATGGGGAATATATCTCACCCGGTATAAAACAAAGAGAGAGAGAGAGAGAGAGATCCCTTCATTCCCGTCTGTGGTTATTCAGGTAATGTACCTGATGATTACAAAGAGAAGAGGAAGGTCGCCTTTCCTTCTTACTTCACCGTAAAACTAAAAGCAGTAAAGAGAGGTGCTTGTTGGCAACAAAAGAATCCTATCTTACAGCAGAGAATATCAATACCATTACATCCGAAGTTCTGTCCCAATTACGACGGGACATTCGTCAGCGAGACATCCCCTTTATCCCGGAAGAGAGTGCACTTCTCATTATTGATATGCAGATGTACTTCACCGATCCACATTCTCATGCCTATATTCCTGCTTGTAAGCCGATAATACCCCGGATAAAAGAGCTGGCAGAGGCATTTTCTGCACAGGACCGCCCGGTATTCTGCACCATGCACTGCAATACTGATGCCGATGCCGGGAGAATGGCAGTCTGGTGGAAAGATCTGCTGAATAAGGAGAACAGATACTCTTCCATCACCAGTGATCTCATCATTCCCGGAGCGTATACCATAAAAAAAACCCAGTACGACGGATTTTACCAGACCGAACTTGAATCAGAATTACAGAACCGGGATATAAAAACCGTTGTGATTACCGGCGTTATGACCCACCTTTGTTGTGAGACAACCGCAAGGTCTGCTTTTATCAGGGGGTATAACGTCTTTATCCCGCTTGATGCTACTGCAACAAGCACATACCGGTTATACCTCGCAAGTCTTACTACTCTTTCTGACGGATTTGCATCGATCGTTACAACCCGGGAATTATTGAGTAAACCTGGAGGAATAGAACAGGGGTGACACAGATTATCATCATTGGTGCAGGACCTGCAGGCATTGCAGCAGCCATTCAACTGCACCGTTATTCAATACATTCTCTAATATTCGAGAAGAATCAACCCGGAGGCCTTTTGCGGGAAGCATACTGTGTCGAGAACTATCCCGGGTTTCCCCATGGTATTTCTGGTTCCTGTCTTGCTGATATCCTTGTTCACCAGTTACGTGCCGCATCTGCAGACCTCTTTTTCGAAGAAGTATTCTCACTTGAGTTTTATGATGATGCATTTTTTGTAAAAACCAGTTACCGGACCATAACCGCACCATACTGCATCATTGCATCGGGAACCGTTCCACGACCAGTAGCAACCCCTTTTATTGACAAGGAAGCAGGAACTCACATATACCAGAGCGTTCTGCCGCTATTAGAGAGAGAAGATAAGTTAATTGTAATAATCGGTGCAGGGGATGCAGCATTTGATTACGCACTTCATCTTGCAGCACAAAATGAGATCATCATCCTGAACAGGGGAGATAAGACCAGGTGTCTGGATCTGCTCTTCCATCGGGCCATGAATTCACCTCGGATTTCTTATAGGAAAAACACGCAAGTACACTCTGTCCGGAAAAGAAACAATATGCTTCAACTGACCTGTTTCGATACCACCGGCACATGTACCCTGCATGCAGATTACGTGCTCTATGCAACAGGGAGAAGACCTGCCCTTGGTTTTATCACCAGTGATCTACAAAAAATCTGCGGATCTCTTCGAAAATCCGGTCTTCTGCATCTCATTGGGGATGTCTCAAACAAAAGACACAGACAGGCTGGTATCGCTATCGGAGACGGAATATCAGCAGCAATGACGATTCATGAAAAAGAGAAACAACAGGAACAATCGGGTGAGATGACAAATTCATGAGAGTAATACAAAAGATAGGTAGGGACGATATCGCAGTTGTCTATGTTGCCGAGCGGAATGACAACAGCCTGATAGAATTTGTTGAATCAGTTCAACCCCCGGTACCAAGAGAGGAGAAATGGGTACTAATCATATCATCCCTCTCCGGTTGTCCGGCAGGGTGCCGGTTCTGTGATGCGGGGGGCACCTACCAGGGTGTGCTCTCATATGATGAACTGCTCTTCCAGATAGATACTATGGTATCTAACCGCTACCCGGATAGAACCATTCCGGTTCACAAGTTCAAGATTCAGTTCGCACGGATGGGTGAACCCTCCTTTAACCCTCATGTCCTCCCGGTCTTAAAGAAACTTAAGGAACGATATGAGGCTCCCGGCCTTATCGTATCGTTCTCAACGATTGCACCACAGGGGAGAGAGAAATTCTTTGAGGAACTCTTAAAAATAAAGAATAATCTCTTCCCGGAGGCTTTTCAACTGCAGTTTTCACTGCACACAACCGACGATAAGGTTCGGGACTGGCTCATTCCCATTAAAAAATGGGACTTTCAACAGATATCTGACTATGGCCGGTCTTTTTATCGGGCCGGTGACCGGAAAATAACACTCAACTTCGCTCTGGCAGAGGGCATTCCGGTAAAGACGAGTGTACTGATACGCTATTTTCCCACTGATATCTTTCTTATCAAAGTTACACCGGTTAACCCGACCTACCGGGCAAGAGAGAGCAACATTGTATCATCAATCAAAAAAGACGGGAAAATTCCAGGAATTATACAGGATATGCGAAATGCAGGATATGAAGTGATCGTCAGTACGGGGGAAGGGGAAGAGAATTATATCGGCAGCAACTGCGGTCAGTATGTAATCCGGGCACAACAAGAGAAAATTCACCTTCCTGATGCATATACATACCAGGACCAGGGTAATCATGCCGGTTTCCAGTGACTCCTGCATCTTTCCTTATCTTTTGAAAATCTGATGAAAATACGAGTTCTCATCAGGAAAAATTTCTTTTTTCTGAGTCAGGTAATAGGTTCAAAATTAGTGGCACCCATCATAAGTGAGATATAACTTCTGAACCAAAGGGAAAGAGAAACGAGGAGGTTGGAGATGAAAAACCATTACCATCAGGAACCATTCAGGATGCTCTTTTTTGCGGTCTGTATCCTGTCTGCATGTATCATACCAGCTGCTGCATCTCCGAACATCATCAGCCAGGGCGATACGGTGTTCCTCGGTGAAGAGGGGCTTGACATCTCCCGGGCCGTTCCGGATCCCTACACCCATGTGGCGTATTTCCAGCCGGGAACCAGCCCGGACAGGAGAAATCCAACCGAAATACTTGCAATATCCAACAAGCAGTCATGGTATATCTCTCCGGTATCATTTCAGGACCGGACCGGAACATGGTACCAGTATGACATCGGGAGCGGCCGGGTAGGAGGTGTGGCCTTCATTGTCAGAAGACCGACAATACTGTTACGACTCCTCTCAAATCCTATGGACAGTGATCTCACCAACCGTGCCATCTCTCGGGATTCAGCGATAAATTTCAGGATCGAGACGAATCTGAATGAGGTCACAGAACGCTTCGGTTTTAATCCGGGACTGGACGGATACGTATCCCTCTCTATCCGGACACCACACGGGAGTACGTATTCTGCAGTCAGAAACACTGATGGAAGTCTCCTCTCACTGGAGTATCTTTCTGTTGACCGGAATCCATGGTACCTGGTTGAGCCCAAAACCTATCGCGGGTGGAATGTCGCCTATACCGATTCATCCAATACCTATCTCTACCCTTCAGGAACCTACATTATCTGGCCGGAGATACGCTTAAATAACCTTGCAGATAATTACCCGGGCTCTGTCGGAAATGACAAGAACAATCCGGTCTTTCTTACCGTTGGGAGAGATGCTCTCTCTATTGAGACGAACACTGATTCAATTCAGAAGGGGGGAACATTTACCACAACAATAACCGGTTCTCCTGAAAAAGAATACTATATCTGGGTTAAAGGAACGGGAAAGATGTCAGGACGTCCTGACGATCAACCCCCGATGATCATGCCATCCCAGGAACGCATATACCAGGATTCCGAGTATGGACCGTACCTGATTGGAATGCACCCGGTCCAGTCTTTTCCCGGGCAGATTATTCGTGATGATGTTCCGGCTCTGCCCTTTAACGGAGTATATTACTATGCTCAGGTGATAACCGATAAAACCGGTACGGCGACGGTTGGCTGGAGAACAACCGATGACACCCGTGACAGGCAGTACACCATACGAATCGAGGAAGATGATTCAGGAAGTTCACGATCTGACGAGGTAAAGATCTCGGTTATTGAAGGTTTTGTCTCAATTAAAACCGAATCGTCAGGGATATTCTTCCTCGGCACTGATATACCGCTTTATGGGATGAACTCAGATAATTGTGAGACCTATCTCTTTATCACCGGACCAAATCTCCCGTCAAACGGGGGAAGACTAACAAACCCGACACAGCGGGTCGTCGATGGCGATCCCAACTCCTTTACCCGTGTTACCGATGATTCCTGCGAGACCTGGCAGTACACCTGGTATACCGGCAACCTTGGTCTCGATGCCGGAGCGTACTCCATATACGCGGTAAACCGGCCGGTCGGCCGAAATAACCTCCAAGGTGCCACGTACAGTATCATTCCCATCACCTTCAGAAACCCGTACCTGTCAGTAACCCCTGCACAAAACACCCTTGTTAAGGGAGATGCCTTCCATATTACAGGAATCGGACCAGGAGATCCCAACAGTGGTGTTGCGATATGGATATTTGGGAAGAATTACGTCTTTTATGACACGACTGACGTGGAGAGCGATGGTACATTTGATTATACCCTTGATGCGGCACAGACCTCCTATCTCTTTCCCGGACAATACCAGGTCGTTGTACAGCATCCCATGTACAATGGTCAGTTTGATGTATACCCGGACGGAAGAATAGAGAATGTCCTCTCAGTATATCCCTATCCCGGCTCTCCCGTCTTCAGGATAGGTGGGCAGGGGGCATTGGAATCAGACAATGCGGCCTATGCTCTAAAGACTATACTGGACAGTCCCTTTATTGACGATACCTATTATACGAGCCAGTTTATCGTCACAAACCCGAAGATCGTGATATACCCGGTCCCGGTATTATCACCGGGAGAGGGGATCGAAATTACCGGAGAGACAAACCTTGGTACTGATAATGAACTGCTGATAGAGATCTCAGAAAACTGGTTCGGGCCGGTCCCAAAGAGTTACAATCGGGAGTTTTCAGGGATAAGCGGAACTACCCGGATTATCCCGGGGTACAACGGAAACAACCGGTTCTCGTTTGTTGCTGACACCAGAGGGATGAATCCTGGCGAATACATGGTGCGGGTGTCCGGAATCAGGGTAGAGGTCTCTGACTCAACCATGATGACACTGGCCTGGCCGGTTCCCACAACGGCAGAGGTACCCATGGAACCGACAGTGATACAGGAAGAGGAGATTCCTGATGAGAACGAGGAGATCAGTAGTCAGGAACCAACTCCATCTGTACCGGTACCTGCAGACACAACAACCATGCAGGAGCCGGTAGAGAGCACTCCAATACCAACAGAGTCTTCTAATATATGGGATTTTTCAATCCCATGGATAGGTCTTGGCGGGATCCTTTTCCTGTTCATCGGGGGAATTCTACTCTGGCATCGTTATGTGAAAAAGGAAGAGAGCACCGAAGAGATATCAGATGAGGAGAAAGAAGAGGCTGATCATAACGATGAAGATCAGAAAGAGATAGAGGAGGAAATCCCTCCCTGAAACCCTTATCCAGTTCCCATTCTCTTCTTCCCGGAAACGAATAGAAAAAAGATATGGTTTTCTTATTGTCTATCATAATTCACCATATCGGGAAGAAAGCGCAGTAACGATCCTTAAGAAAATGTCTTTTATTGGCCGGATTGTCGATTATTTATGCAGGCATTCTTCAGGGAAGGAGAAGAGGGAATTGTATCGATTTAAAACAGGGTAAATTCACCGGTTTTTTTTGCGCAATTTTCCGCACATGAAGAACCATTAAATACCCACATGATCCATTACCAACAGACTAAAAGGGAGATTTATAGGCAATGAAATCTATCAGACCCCTGCTCATAACCGGGGTATTCCTGCTTTTTATCCTCATGATCCTCTCACCGGGTTCCGGTGATCTCATACCGGCAGGCAGGCTCAATGACGGGAAGGTGCCAATGGTATCAGGGGATCCTATCACCTCAGTCGGGAACGATGAGCACCCTGCTATCCCGGATGAAGACCGTGTTACCTCTTCTTCCTGCCCGGAATGCCAGACTGAAACCGATTCATACGGTGTCATGATCCTTGACGAGAAGATGATACACGAGATCGAGGAGATGGACATCTATGAAAAGGTACATGCCCTCCCCATGGCTCTCATGACTGCAGAAGAACTAAAAATATCGTCTGCCGGGGACACGGACTTAAGCCAGTATATCCCGTACTTCGGCAGCCTGCGAAACCAGGGATCCTGTGGCAACTGCTGGGTCTTTGCAAGTACTGCTCTTGCCGAGGTAGAGATGGCAGTCAAGACGGGAGAGAAAGATCAGATCTCAATCCAGTACTTTAATTCCAATTACAACGGCGGAACCGGAACCTCCTGGGCCTGTTGTGGGGGTAACATCGGGTATTTCACCAGTTTCTACAATAATGCCGGCGGAAAGAGAATGGTGCCATGGTCTAACATTAATGCAGGGTATGCTGATGGAGGGAAAGGCTGTTCCAGTTACCCGACTGCACAACCGGCATCAGGAATAGCAACCACCCCGAATTATCCGATAACGTCCATGAATTATGGCAGGCTCAACACCTGGACCTCTGATGAACTGGCAATCGCCAATATCAAGAATGCGCTGGATAATAACAAGGCGGTCTACCTTGCCTTTTACTGGTACCCGAATACCGAACAGTTCCAGAACTTCTGGAGATATGACGGACAGGATGATACCTTTGATCCGGTTGCAGGAGTGGGATCATCAGGAACCCTCTCCGGACACGGTGTTACGATCATCGGCTACCATGATGACGGAGCCGGAAACGGGTACTGGAACGTCCTGAACAGTTGGGGAACCAGATCAAACCGGCCAATGGGGACCTATTACCAGGACATGTATATCAATTACGGTGCCAAAGTTCCGGGATACAATATGTATGTAACCTACTACTACACCATGGATATCTCCTTTGATCCATCGGCACTCCTCCAGCCTTCCATATCAGGGATATCCCCGGATCACGGCTGGAGCGGTGAAACCACTTCATTTACCATTTCAGGAGATACGTTTGGAACCGGGGCTGATGTACGGCTCACCAGGACCGGGGTGACCCCGATCGTTGCGACAGGGGTTTCAGTTCCATCAGAGGACACCATCACCGGTACGTTTGACCTGACCGGACAGGAAGGAGGAACGTGGAGTGTGGTTGTGACCAATCCAAACGGATTATCTGCAACTCTTACAGACGGGTTTGTAATAAGTTCCCTTAATGCCGACTTTTCCTACTGGCCGACAACAGGAGTTGCTCCCATTACGATATACTTCACGGATACCTCGAACGGGTATCCTTCACCCACCACATGGAACTGGGATTTTACCAATGACGGGGTCCCCGATGCCAGTGGTCAGACTGCTTCATGGACGTTTACGGCTCCCGGAACCCACACGGTTAATCTTACCGTCGGAAACGGAATTGAGGCAGAGACTGTAAGAACCGCAATCGAATACCCGGTGCGATAATCCCAAATATCCTCTGATACGCCCTTTTATTCTCTTTTTTGCGTGACTTCTTCTGTCTGATTTTATATGGATTACACTAAAAATACCGGGTCAATCAATAAACCTGTTATTACCCTCTTTATGCATTGTTTCCGACTCGAAAAAAATAGAGATGAATAATACAAAGTCCTTCCCATCACAGAACAGATATAGAACAGAGCTGCATTAATCTGGGGAACCAGGATACCATGGGACGGCGAAGACATAAAAAAAGAGAGCTAAATGAGTACATTCTTCTTCGTGAACCCTTATCAAGGGAAGCTTTTGCAGAAGAAGAGGTTCTTATTGCCGGTCTTGCAAGAACCTTCTATGAAGCAGATTTTTTCTGGACCTTTGAAGAAGGGGATCTGGTCTGTTATCTTCACGAGATGGAACCAGGAGAAGTACGGGACTTTATCACCGGGCCGGCAGGCACTGCGGTTCTGAAGCGGTACGCAAAAGAGCAGTGCAGAAATCCCTTTATCACACTTCTTGAGAAGATATGTGCAATAGGCAGTTACGGGATCAAGGGAGGACGGCGTATCTTTGTTGGATATGCAGATGAACGAAAAGTTATCTCCAGAAAAAAGAAGGCAGAGGAGAGAGGGGCATATTACTACACAACAGGCCATCCCTTTACCCGGAACAATAAGGCATTGCCTGAAGAGTACCGTGATACCATCATCTGTGGTGACAGTGAGGAGGTGCTGAAGCGACTGCCCGACAACTGCATTGATATCATCATCACCTCACCTCCCTACAATTTCGGTCTTGATTACGAATCTGACAAAAAGGAGGATGCGCAAGTCTGGGAACAGTATTTCCAGAAATTATTTGCAGTCTTTTTAGAAGGGATCCGGGTTCTGAAATGGGGGGGTCGCATTATTGTGAATGTTCAGCCGCTCTTTTCAGAGTATATACCCATTCATCATATCATCTCCCACTTTTTCATGGAACACAAACTCATCTGGAAGGGTGAGATCATCTGGGAAAAGAACAACTATAACTGCAAGTATACCTCCTGGGGAAGCTGGAAGAGTCCGAGCAGCCCGTATTTAAAATACACCTGGGAGTTTATTGAGATATACTGCAAAGGAGACCTCAAAAAAACCGGAGAGAAAGAAGAGATCGATATCTCAGATGAAGAATTCAAATCCTGGGTCGTGGCAAAATGGTCAATAGGAACCGAAAGACGGATGAAACAGTTCGATCACCCTGCCATGTTTCCGGAAGAACTGGTTGAGAGATGTCTGAAGCTCTTCAGTTACCAGGGTGATGTAATCCTTGATCCTTTTAACGGGGCAGGGACCACAACGGCTGTTGCACAACGCTTAAAGCGACATTATATCGGCATTGACATCTCATCCCAATACTGTGCAACCGCAGAAGAACGGTTAAAGAAGGATAAAAAAATAGGAGACCAACTGGTTTTATTCTGACGGGCAGGATGTCCGGTTGCGGTCCAAAATATCCATATTCCAAATGGTTTGGTTCGAAAGATCCATACCCTGATAAAAGCCACAGTATAACGAAGAGGCAGGTACTAAAAGATGAACCATGAAAGTATCGAATAAAACCAACCGGTTCACGATACGGAATCATCCTGATATACTGCTTTAAATACTCATGTGCTGATGAAAGAGTATCACAGGCATCCCTTCAGTGTCCGGGGGTGCCTGGATTCCTCCTACATCCACCAATCTTTTTCGTGTCTTTTTCTCATGATACAGGAATTATTCTGAATATTCACCCGGAGTTATTCTGCAGGGATATCATCCGGAGGTCATTATACACCGTGAATAACTGTTTCTGCGAACAAAAATCCGGTTATTATTCGTCTTTTCATTCCATATTTGAACCAGGGAATAGTGAAGATAATCGGTATGCCATACTGGCAATCACAACACTAATGATGCCTGAAGTGCTATTACACTATATCATGACTGCACAAGAGAAATTATCAGGAGTCCCGGGGATGTTACGACCATTTAAGGCATTCATAGAGAGTTTAAAAGAGGGAAGCGGAACGCAGATCATCTTTTATGGTGTTCCCGGCACCTGTACGCCCTTTGTTGAACTGCTCTGTTATGCGGTCAGATCGCTCCCGTACCGGTTCGTGTTCGTACCGTTTGTTGATGAAAAAAAAGCAGTTCTCCTCGGTGAGAGAAAAGATGTTGGTTTTCAGGCGACAGAAACAGAACCGGTCAGCAACCCGGCAGCCCTGGTCATCATGGGAGGACTTGCAATGCCCCAGATACCGGTCAGCGCAGGGCAGGTGAAAGATGTGTTAAAAACCCATCCCAATATACCAACTATCGGGATCTGTTTTATGAGTATGTTTGAGAAGGAAGGATGGCTTTCAGAGATTGCCTTTGACAGTCTCATTGATGCTGACATCTCGGTTACTGTCACAAGATAATTCTTAAACTCTCTTTTTTTCGGGTTTGTCTGCATCAGATAGGAAAGAGAGGGAAGAGCAGGTGACCGGTCCATGAGGGGGTACCGTACCACACCATGCTCCTTTGATCCTGATTACACTACCTGTTTATCAGTAATGCAAGCCATCGGGTCTCGTTGTACTGCATGAGGAGAAGTTTGGTAAACAGGGTTAAGGGTACTGCAATCAACGAAGCTGCGGGACCCAGAATGAAAACCCAGAATGCAAGGGAAAGCAGCACTACAAACGGAGAAATATCTAAGGATTCCCCTGCAAGGCTTGGAAAAAGAACATTCTCTGCAAAGAAATTGATTAAGGAAACACCTGCCACAACCAGCACAACTCCGGTGAGACCAAGATGGATGTATCCAAGAACAAGGCCCGGGATCACGGCAAGAAGAAGACCAACATAAGGGATATAACTCAGGATAAAAGTAAGTACACCCCATAGCAGGGCAAATTCTATCCCGAGTACATAAAAGAAGATGGTTACTCCTGCCCCTGTTGCTGCATTGATCTTAGTCCTGATGATCACATATACCATCATGTCATTGATCAGTTCTTCAAACTGGATAACTACCAGGGGAACCGGTAACGAAGCACGGTGTAGTGTCGAGTGAAAACGGGGAGCTTCAATGATGAGAAAACAGGTAAGGATGATAATAAGACAGATACTGATGATGAGATCGATACATCGCAGAAGAAGAAGACCGACAGCCCCGATAAAAGCATCAGTATGCCCGCTCACCGTGCTTAAAAGAGCGTCGATACTGATCTGATACCCTGCAAAAAAAGACCGGGTATCTACCAGTTTTATTGCAATCTCATCATGATAGGCAGGCAGTGCCTCGATAAAAATACCAAAGGAGAAGATAACAAAAAGGATAAGAATGCAGAATGAAGCAATGAAACAGCAGATGGTTATCGCTGCACTCATTCTGTCAGAAAACCCCTTTTTCCGGAGATATCGCAACAGGGGGAGAAACAGGATGGTAAAGGAGATTGCAAAGAGCACGAGAAGAACGATAGCGGAAGCATAATGAACTGCGGCAAGTATGATGATAATCCCGACAATGATGCAGATATTCTTTAACAGACCTTCCAGAATATCTTCCCGCCCTGCAATATCGTGTAACCTCTCTTCAATCATGATACTATCTCTTTTACATGCCCCTTTTTCTTTCTGCTATCAGAAAAGAATTGATTTCCTGCGATGATATTCCGGTGATGGGAAATAGGCAATGGTATACACTGCCACAGGTATGGATCGTAAACCCAGTTATATTCGTATGTATCATCAGATATCAGTTCTCTCTGATAAAACCGGAACAGTAAAGAGAAGCCTGATACAATAGTATGAATCGAAAAGGATTTTCGATGCAGAATAAAGGGCTCGCATTTGTTATTATCGGGAGTATGCTTCTTTTTGGAGTTCTCTTCTGGATAGCCGACAGTGTATTGTGGTTTTACCTGTACAAATATAACCTGCAGTTCATGGTCTTTGAGATGCCGGAGAGCATCTTTGATACCCTTTTTTATAATATCTCCAAACATGCTCTTTTCGTCAGGATTACTTTTTTAATCGCTTGTTTCCTTACCGGATTCCTGATATATACCTACATAAAAACGCGAAATGATGCCTTACGGAAAGCTACCCACGTAAACAATCTCCTGCGATCTCTTATCGCAATCAGGAAACTGATTGCACAGGAACATGACCGGGATATGTTACCGGAGAAAGTCTGCGAATCCCTCACAACTCACGGTGGTTTTATTTCTGCATGGATCTTTACCGGTGATTCGGACAGAATAATTCATTCTCCTTGCAAACAGGAAACCAATATCCTTTTAGAGGAATTTATTGCACAGGTACAATCAGGAGATATCCCTCCCTGTGCATCAGGTGTCACTGCAACAGAGACCACCGTCATATACCATCATGATCGCTGCATCAGGGAAGGATGTAAGGTAGCTCTTTTTGATCGGGGAAAACAGTCGGTTTTTTCAAGACGACTTGTATCCAAAGATGGTTCTTTTGGAATCCTGTATGCTGTCGCACCCTCAGGCGTTCCGGATCTAAAAGAAGAGTTAACCATCTTTGATGAGATTGCTGATGATCTTGCCAATGCTCTCTATGCCATATCCCGTGAAGAAGTAATCGTCTCGGTTGCCAAAGACCGTGATCATCGGGAAGCCATTGTTGAGACCATATCATACATTGCCGGAAAATTTTTGCCTGAAACTGATTTTAAAGAGAACATAAATGATATCTTCTCCCGTCTTGGAGGACTTTTGGGATATAACAGCATCCTTCTTTTTAAAAATGAGATCGATGAGAACGGAACCCTCGCAGGATATTTACAGGAGAGCTGGAACAATGAGACAAAAATATCAGAAGATACCGGCTTTGATACCATTGTCATCGGGTACGATCCGTTCATAACATGGGAGATGGATCTTTCGGCAGGAAAAGATATCATCGTGTTATGCAGCGGGATGGATGAGAATCAGAAAGACCGGTTCTCCCTGTTACAATCCGGATCATGTATCCTTGTTCCGGTATTTGTCGGGAATAACTGGTGGGGTGTCATCGCATGCACGGATCCGGATGAGAACAGGTCCTGGTCACATGTTGACCGTCTTGCATGCAATGTAACCGGTGCCTTAATAGGGGCAGCTCTTACCCGTGAAAAGATGAGCCAGTCTGTGAAAAGAACACAGGAGCGATATTACGATCTCTTTAACCGGATCTCCCAGTCAATTTTAGTCTTTGATATCTCTAAAAAGAACGATTTCTCTCCGATATCAGAGGTTAACGAGACCTGTTGCGAGACATTTGGATATTCAAGGAATGAGTTATACAAAAAAACCATCTCAGATCTCATGATGCTATCGGGTGATGAGTTGCTGCGTTACCATGCAGACCAGCTGTATGATACTCCCACTCTCACCTTTGAAACTGATTTTATCAGGCATGACAGCAGTGTTTTTTCCGGTGAAATGACCCTGCATCTGATGCATGATGATGGAAAAACCCGGATTCTTACCGTCATCAGGGACATTACCGAGAGAAAAAAGGCTGAGATGGAGATCATTGCATCAGAACTGCGTTATCGGCAGTTATTTGAGTCTGCCGGGACACCGATACTCGTTCTGCACAATTCAGAGATATTTGACTGCAATTACCAGGCAAGCCTTCTTTTTGGCAAGTATCCCTTTGAGTTGTACGAATCTTCATTCCTTGATTATGCACCGGAATACCAGCCCGACGGAATGCGATCCATATAGAAGATCCTCCATATTATCCTCTCGGTAAAGAAAGGGAATACCGAAGTTTTTTCATGGAAGATAACCGGCGATGATAATGAAGAGATAATTACTGAGATAACCATGACGCGTCTGAGTGCTGAGGATGATGAGACCATCCTTACCCTGATTCATGATATCAGCAGTATCGTTTCAGAACAGAAACAAATGAATTTCCTCTCTTCAATAACAGAGCAGGTATCAGACTTTCTGATAACCATTGATTCAGACACCAGCCTGATAACGTATGCAAATAAAGCAGCAGAAAATGAGTTTGGGTATACGCTCTCTGATATGCAGGGGAAGGATATCAGTATACTCTTTGCTAATCTCTTCCTTAAAGAAGAGAGCATTATTGAATTTATTACGGCTATCGCAGAGAAAAAGCGTTATTCGTGCATTATTCCCGGGAACAACAGGGATGGGTCCACCTTTCTGGCAGATATCCGGATGTCTCCGCTGCTTGATGAGCACAATGATATGCGGGCAGTAATCATTGCCGGGAGGAATATCACCGGAATTGTAGAGATGCAGGAACGGGAACTCATATCAATGCGCCAGATAGAGGAGAATATCTCTCAGCTTGCAATCCTTAATGACCAGATTCGAAATCCGCTCACTCTTATCATGGGGTATGCCGAGCTTGAAAATGGAATGTACGGGGATAAGATAACCGAACAGGTTCGCATCATAAATTCCATCATTGACCAGCTTGATATTGGTTTCCTGAAATCGGATTCTATCCGCGAGTACCTTCGAAAACATCACGATATTTCCAGTAAATAACGGGTTTTTCCCTTTTATGTATCAGGAGTTTTTTATCCGCGAACCCTGCATGAGAGTGAAATTATCTCAATACCGATAAGACAGACACTACGCGGGTTCTATGTGCGAGAAGACCGGGGGTTTTAACACGCATACCGCTGTGCAAAAAGAGATAATATCTGCTTATTCGTAAGGATTAGCAAGGAACGATGCAGTTCCCTTTCCTATCAGGGATCGGAACCGCATCCCTATCCTGCAAAGGGATCATCACATACCTATTGTACCGGGGTATCATTATTGCTGCTCGTGCAGACGCTTGCAAACCCTATGACATTGTCTCCTGTTTCTTTGCCCCAGTAGTCAAAATTGCCGAAGATCCCGTTACGGGATCTACCCACTGCTGTATTGCCTCTTATTTTTCACAGATCTTAAGAAGAATGAGATGACCGGAAAACAAGTCTCATCCCGGAAAGGGATGATCATGATAAAAATCAGGGATAACAGGGGTCTTTTCGGTGGAGAAGCAGTCACTGTTATGCAGGTAATCTTTGCATGTACGCATAAAAAAATCTCTTTTTAACGGTACTGGCAGATACCAGGATTACATCCATCGATCAAGTTCAGAACGATCCCGTTTATTGTAGAGATGCGGTATTGTTGCAATATGATTGTATGTTCCCATCGGAATATTGCATGCTTCTGATACAAACTCCTGTAATTTACAGAGACCATAACAGTTCGGTCCAAAGGCACTCAGGATATCCTCTGACCTGAAGAGCACATAACAGTGAAGTTTCCCGTTCCGTATCGCATACTGGACAAACTGGAGACAGGGAACATTCGTTACATCCCAGTCTCCTTCCGGCCTCCAGGTTATTGCAACGGCCCGGCGGGAATCGGGCTCTTTTTTTAGTTTCTGGATGACATACCCAATCTGGTCTCGGGGAGCGGAACCGTCAGCTGCAACATAATGTCGCAATCGTTCATTATAGGAGTAGTCAAATCCTCCGCCATCACCATGTATCAACTGACGGGCATACTCCTGGCACCGGTTTTCCTGGAACGATGAGGATGGATGAATCATATCGTTCATGGGATCTGATATCTCAAAGCAGAGAGGATCTGTCTCCCATGTCTCTTCCCCGTCCTCTGTGGTAATAACCCGGTGTTTCCAAATGATCTGTCTGATTGCTTTTTCATGGGCCTGACTAATCGTTTTACACGCAAATAATTCCATATCTGACTCCCCGACTACGATGTGGTACCAGTACAGGATACCACGATGACCGATCTGATACTGTTCTCTTTCCCTGTACTGTGATACTGGTTACTATGTTTTCTTTCTGATTTGGTTGTAGTGACACCCGGATACAGCAACGGATACGAAGCGGCCGATCCATCATTATGGCATGAAACCTCACTTCTTCCTAACTGGTAATCCGCAATGCATCTTGAGGCACATGTATACGAAAAGAAACTGCTATTCCCTTCTTTTTCATCGTACCCCAAGAGAGGTACGGAAACGCGCTGCAGGAGGGATCCTTTTCCCGGGGTCTTAATGAAGTCTATCGAGAAATTTCGGTTTGTATTCGAATACATAAAAAATCGAAACCGAGAAGGACAAATAAGATGAATAGATTAAAATTTCAGGTTTTTTGAATGGCACATACATAACTATCACCGGATTAATCAGGATGATGTAAGTAATACTATCTTATCAGATAGCTGTAAAGGAGAGACTTGCAATACATACATAAGGAATTAAGAATATCCCCTGCAATTCACCCACTCTATGCCAAAGGAGACTTTCCTTTTATGATACCGGGCCACCAGAAAAGAACAGTTCAGGGCTTTTGAACATGGAAGAGATACGTGTCTGTATCGTAAGCTCAGATGGCAGAATAGCAGCGGCCATACGAACTCTGATTATGAGTGCAGGACTCGGGCAGAGTAAAACAGTAACGGATCCTGACGGTTTAATACTGTCGTTTGAGAAACAAAAGCCATCCATCGTTCTCATCGATAAAAGCCTCTCTTCAGGCACTGAAGATATTATGAAAGCAGTTGCCGCATGTGATGCTGCACAAATTCCTTACCTGCTGCTTTCAGGGCAGGAAAAAGAAAACCGAATACAGATTCCTGATAATTCAGGATTTTTTGGATACCTTACTCTTCCAGCGGAACCTGACACTGTTTCATCATCTATCAGGGCTTCCATTCATCGCCACCAGACCTTAATCAGGATGAAGTCCTGGATAAATGAAATAAAGAAACGATCACAGGCTTTGGGAATCCGCTGGTGGACCTGGGAGAGAGAGAGAGATCTTGAGAGGACGGATTCTGGTATACCAGTATATGAAAATGGGGAGCTGATATCAGTACCGGAAAGGGAGAAAAATTCCTACTCAATAATTACACCAGAGAAGGTCGAATTTCCTGTCTCTTTTCTCAGTTTACAGGCACTCTCATTACAGATTGACTCGGATAACAGAAAATGCCTTCTTGAGGCTGCAGAACAATGCAAGAACGGAAACGTTCATGAATTTTGTATTATCTCCCGGTACAACGGTGAATCACCCAGCCAGGTTTTCATTTCCGGTACCGTATCAGGGGATGACGGAGAGCGAATCACCCGGATTGACGGAATTGCGGTACCACTACCATGTATTTTATCTCCCGAAACCGGTGACGAATCCAGTCAGGATATCTCTCTGATTCTTTCGGATACCTGGAACGAATTCCCATTTCCCTGCTCTATCTGGGAAGTTATTTATGACGAGGAGGTTGGAAGACCCGTTGATCTGCTTTGCCGGCATGGAAATAAAGCATTTTCCTCTCTTTTTCACAGGGAACAGGGGGATGTAACCGGGCAGTATGCAACCATTATCTTTACCCGAAAACAGGTTCCCTATCTTGATCGGTATGCAGAGGTATCGTGGAATCTTTCACAAAAAACATTCCGGTGCCGTCTTGCAGAAGGATGGTACGAAGTTATCCTCTTCTCACCAATGCAGGGACTGGTTGCAGCCATCTCCCGTGACATAGGAGTAGAGATTGAGAGGGAAAAAGACGAGAAAAAACACAATGCTTTCCAATCACTCTTTGAATCTCCAGGATACGGAACTTTCTCCTGGAACCAGGCAGATAATACGATTGATCTCGACATGACATCTGCAGGGCTTCTTGATATAAGCCGGCAGAACCGGTCACTCTCAATCGATACACTTCTGCACCTGGTTCATCCTGATGAGAATAAGCAGGGTCGCATGTTTCTTGAGAGGTTTTTGGATCCACCGGTACCGGTGATGAGTACTCATCTCAGGTTCAGGATTAAAAACGAGTGGACATCATGCCTGATGACCATCGGAACGTTCGATGAAGAGGGTGGGATGGTAAGTGGTGGCCGTTTTATCGTACCTTGCAGTTCCGGAACCAGCATTCCCTGTGAGAATAAAGGAACGGATTGTATTTCTGACATTCTTCACCAGATGGGCTCTGCAAAAACCCTTGTTGATGCAGGAGCAGCCTGTATCCCTGCTATCCTTTCCCTGACCGGGATGGATGAGGGAATCCTCGTAAAGGGAAGGAATCATTCCCCTGATGGTTCCGTTGTATACCGGACAGGCACCCATATCGTATCCGATGCAGTAATTACAGACATTCTTACTGCATTCCGACTTTACCAAAAAGAGACGCCAAAAGAGAGATTTGATCCAATCTTTTCTCTTCCCCGGCCGGCACTCACCGGTACTATTGCTGCAGAGGAGACAGAAGAGACGGGAGCTGCTCTGTTCCTTTTCCTATGCAGAGAAGAGGAAGAATACATCGGTATTCTGCTTTATGGAAAAAGAAACGAACAGGTCGCCAGAAAAAAAGAGATAACAGAGGTGCTACAGGCGATAAAACCCTCCTTCAATCGGATTCTACAGGGTTTAAGAGAGCGGGAACTCATGACCAGCCTCATGATATCATCTCTTGCAGGGGATCAGATACCGTTTCTTGTATCAGGTTCTTTTGTATCATTTCCTCTTCACTCTCCCACGTTACCCTATGGAAATTATCACGAAGATCTAATAACAGATAACCGTCATCATAGAGCCGGGATGCTGACCGAACTTGCCGAACCGATTCTGGAGGCTGCAACCCCGGTTTTGTGTCATGCTTCAGATAAAAATTATGTCAGCATCGGAATAACACACAAAAACGGAGAGCAAAAAGAGTACGCCGTCCATCTGAGGGCCGTAGAATTCGAAGACAAACGAATGATTGCAGGAACGCTTCAGGATATAACCCGGATTGTCAGAGAAAGAGATTACCTGCTGTCACGAATCTTTGGGTTGCACCGGGAAGAGCAGGAGATTCTTGATCTCATCTCACGAACCGGTGATAGTGCCCCGCCACCGTATGGCTTTCTACTCTCTCCTGATACGAGAATTCCGGCAGAGAGGGTTTTTGCTCTTGCAACGGCACATGAGACATGGTACCTGGAAGGAGAGAACGAGACCGATGCAGATCCATACCTCCTGAATCTCTCCCAGAGAGTACTCTCATGGATCCCTCATCCATCCCGGGTTACCGTTTCTGTTGCTGCCGGGAATACGTTCATACAACAAAGACACCTTATCCCGTTAAGTCTCATGGTAACCGAACTTCTCGCCTTTATTCTCAGACATGCATTTACTGCGACACGGGAAGGAACCATCATTATCTCATTCTCACAGGAGTGTGATCCTTCCGGCAGCGGAGAAAGAGAATATCATCTCCGGATCAGTGATGACGGATTACCGATGCCGGAAGGATGGAATCCTGATGAAACCGAGGAGAATGAGATCGAGTTTATTTATCACCTTGTACAGGTAAGGCTCCTTGGAACTATCAGATATGCACGTGGTGAGACAACAACCTGGGATATCAGATACCCGGATTCCTGAAGTGCACAGCTCTTCGGTCCAGATACCATTGAGGGGCATTTTCACCGCACCACTTCTGTTGCTTTATTGTCCGGGGGACCTAATAAGAAGGAGAGAATCATGGACATTATCCTGATAACCGGTAGTATCGGCACTCTTTTTATTCTGATGACCATCGGGTTTCTCATCTTTCGCCTTGGTATGATTAACCGGCATGGGGTAACCGGTCTTACCAGTCTGCTTGTGAATGTAACACTCCCCTGTCTTATCATAACAAGCATGCAGATCCCGATATCGCCGGATCTCATCTCAGATATGGTGACGATATTCTCGATTCAGGGGGTGTTATATCTCATCTCATTTGCGTGTGCCCTTGTGATACCCGTATTTGTTCCGGGAACATCCTATGAACGTGGTGTGTTCCGGTTCATGCTCTTTTTTTCCAATCTCGGATTTATGGGATATCCCATCTGCGAAGCCTTGTTTGGACCTGGTTCACTATTCTATGTCTCCCTCGTGAATCTCCCGTTCGGGTTTTTAGTCTTCACCGCAGGAGTACTCATGCTCAGGCCTGATATCGGAAAGGAACTGAACCTGAAAAAGATCATCAATCCCGGGTTTCTTGCCTCGATATGCGGACTCATCCTCTTTCTCTGCAATATCCGGATTCCCTCTCCTCTCTCAGATGCCTTTATGCTCCTCGGGTCAACGACCTCCCCCCTTGCCATGGTGGTTATCGGGGCACTTCTGGCAACGCTCCCCCTCTCAACCATGATCGGGGATTATCGGATTTATATCATCTCTGCGTTCCGCCTGATTGGTATCCCTCTCGTATTGTTCTTAATAATCAGCAGGTTTATCCAGGATCCCCTCATTATCGGTGTCACCGTTATCCTTGCTGCCATGCCGGTTGCAGCAAACACGGTGCTTCTTGCAGAAGAGTACCATGTTGATGCAGAACTTGCATCAAAAGGAGTTTTTATCTCTACGCTCATCTGCATTGTGACCGTTCCCCTGATAGGGATGATCCTTCTCTGACTGCAACCGGTCAGTGCTCTCCCTGCCAGGGATGTACCTAACAGGAACACAAACACATCTCATGATGCACGTTCTGCCTTTAGAAAAAACGGTTTCCTGCTCTCCCGGGGAAATAGGAGATATTGAAAGCAGTTCTTCTGGAACACGGTCAGGGTTTGTAACAGGGTACCTATTCATAGAATAATGTACATATCTTCTGTGTGCACATTCAATGATATCTGGAAAATTAATCGCATTTATTGGGATTTTTATCATCACAACCAGCCTTGTTGCTATCAGCAGTGCAGAAGGTATCCAGGCCGGTGATCCCTGGCATGATACAGGAATATCTCAAAAAACTGATCTATCGATAGGGGTAACCAATCATGCTGGCGATCAGTCATATGCAATCGGGGATATCATATCTTTTTCAGGAACGCATTCAGAACCAGGAAACGTTTTTCTTTATCTCACAGGACCAAACCTGCCCCCAAATGGAGGTGGTCTGACACATCCCTTCTTCCAGGTTATTGATGGTGAGCCTGAATCCTTTACCCGGGTGGATAGTACCGATACCGGATCATGGGAATATGAATGGGATAGTGCCCATGCGGGACTCGATCCGGGGGTGTATATGGTCTTTGTATCTGACACACCCGTGGGAGCTGACAGCAGGATTCAGCGAAATTGGGATTGTGTCTCTTTTATTCTCCAGACTAATAAGAACACCCTGAGTCCTTCTGTCACCGGTATTCAGGATACTGAAGATACTGCATTACATCCAAAACCATCCTCCTCTATTTCCGGTGTGCTTGATGGGGTGCTTATCGCACCGGGATCTCCTATCACTCTTTACGGTTTGACCACAGGAGAAGAGATAACACGTGTCGGTGCCTGGGTATTCGGTCCGAATCTTATCCGGTATTATGCCATTCCTGTCGAAACGGATGGTAGCTATTCGTTCTCGATTCCTGGTTCAGATACAAAAGAGATGGAGTTCGGACAATATCTCATTCTGCTCGAGAGTCCGGGGAAAAACGGCGTTCTTGATATCTATCCTGATAACACGGTACAGGTTCAGAATATTCTCTGGGATTCAGGAAACGGAGTTAAGGATATATTCTCCTCCGGGTTTAGGGATATTCCAACTCAGGTTATTACATATAATCTCATTCTTGCCCTTTCCAGCTCCATGACAGATGATATTTATACCAAACTCCAGTTCCTAATTGATGAAGAGACGATCAACCAGGATATCACCATCGATCCAATAAAGGAAGTATCATCCGGGACAAAACAGATTGTCTCGGGAACTTCAACTCTTCCTGCCGGATCACGGCTTATTGTCCGTATTATTCCGTCTACATTCATACCAGAGGAGAAAACCGGGATCGTATCCGGAGCTGCCGGATATTCTATCCTGCAACCTGATGAGGACGGCAGGAGTATATGGCAGTTCCCTCTCGATACCACCGGTTTTACTCCTGATGAGTATCATATCATTGTAACTTCACCAGATACCAGGGAGTATGCAGTTACGTATTTTCAGGTGGATTAGTCATTTTTTGGTATCACTAATATGATCTGAATAAAGTATTCAAATAAATAAAATGATGTCTTAAATTTAGGTGTAAAAAATTGAATCTTGATGCAAAATTCATTTTTATAGGAACTAAGGTCAGACAATTCCGGTTAATTTTCTTATTTAAAATAAATATTGTTTTGAAAGTGATATCTGTATAGGAATGTTGAATAATGGATTACAAAGGTAATAACAGTACAATATTATTAATTAATCCTCCAATCTCAAAATATGAGCGTTATTCATCTGACATAGGTGCGTTAGGTGGAGCACAGATCCCGCTGGGAATTTTTTACCTGGCATCTTATCTGCGGGAACATAACTTTCAGGTTCATTGTATCGACGGAGAAGCAAGGCATCTCTCAAATGATCAGATTGTCTCTGAAATTGCCCAGATAAAACCATCATACATCGGTATAACCGCAACTACTGTAGCCTTTTCACGGGCACTCTCACTTGCAGATGCCATTAAAAAATGGAATATTTCAACTCCAATCATCATCGGTGGTCCCCATATATCTTCGAATATCCATGATGTAATGATTCATGATTGTTTTGATTATGGTATCTTTGGTGAAGGAGAAATAACTTTTTTTCAGCTTGTCAGCATTCTTAAGAAAAGAGGAGAACCTACAACTGTGGATGGATTGGCATATCGGAAAAACGGGGAGTTAATGGTAAATCCTCCGCGAGAGTATATTAAAAACCTTGATGATTTGCCTTTTCCAGCCTATGATTTAATTCCTGATATCTCTTTATACCACCCGGATCCTTCTAATTACAAATTTAAACCGGTTATTAATATCATTACGAGCAGAGGATGTCCAAATAACTGTACTTTTTGTGATCGGAATGTGTTCGGCCGGCAATTACGCCAGAGATCTCCTGAAAATGTGGTTAAGGAAATTGAGTACCTTGTTACCACATTCGATGTCAAGGAAATTGCTTTTGTAGATGATACCTTTACCATTGGAAAAGATCGTCTAAAATCTATCTTTTCCTTACTGGAAAACAAAAATATCTATATTCCATGGACATGTATGAGTCGGATAAACACCGTAGATTATGATATTTTACAAATGATGAAAAAATCTGGTTGCTGGAGAATAAAATTCGGGATAGAATCAGGAGATGAAGAAATACTAAAAACAATAAAAAAGAATATCAACTTAAAGGATGCGAAACGGATAATTACCTACTGCAGGAAATTAAAAATAAGGACAACCGGTTTTTTTATTATTGGTCATCCCGGTGAAACGAAAGATACCATACAAAAAACAATTCGCTGTGCATTAAATATCCCCTTCGATGATATCGTTGTAACCATAAATACTCCAATTCCTGGAACCGTTCAATACTCAGAAGTAAATACCTATGGTGTTCTTGATACATCAAACTGGAATAAATTTAATTACTGGTCACCGGTATTTATTCCATATGGATTGGATAAGGCATACCTCTTAAAAAAACAACGTGATTTGTATCGAAAATTTTACTTCAGGCCCCACATTATATTCCGACTACTACTTGACTTGATATCTCCAACTGGGATTACACGCCTATTGTCATATTTTTTGGGAATCCGATATCTCATCACACAGATTAATAGTTCACTAACCAAGATAGAGAAGTAGACCTATTATAAAATGGATGCTATCTTAATTCTTTAAAAAGAACAGATGAATAAAATAAGACAGCTCATTGATCTAATTTGGTTGATTATAAGCGAATATCGTTATCAAAATCCCTAAAAAAGTAACAGTAATACCTAACCATCCATATAAAGTAACTCTCTCTTCTAAAAAAAAGGCTGCTATTATTGCGGTTAGCACAAAAATGAGACCTCCACCAAAAGGAGATAAGAAACTGATGTTTGCCCGGGTCATTGCCAGGATACATAAAAATAAAGAAAAGATATACAATATACCTGACATCACCACAATTTTGTTACCTATTAATAATTTTAGTCCGTCTATTGAGAAGATATTCTGAATTAAATTGGTATTGACTATCATATCGATACCATATTTTATGAGAACCTGGGCTGAAGCACACAATACAATCCAGCCTGCAATAATTATCAGTAAGAGGGGGGACATACCCCCCGGAATATTCATGATAATATGTCGAGGTTTTTAGTATTTGAACATACAACAATAACCTGATTCAGATATATGAGATCCATCGTTGCTGTTATACCGGCCTATAATGAAGAGACTGCGATTGGAAGTGTGGTTCTTAAGACAAAAATTTATGTCTCAACCGTAATTGTCATAGACGATGGATCCCGGGATGCCACCTCAAAGATAGCTTCTCTGGCAGGTGCAAAAGTGATAACTCTCCCTGATAACGGAGGGAAAGCACGTGCTGTGTTTCGCGGGATTGAAGAGGCGAAAAAAGAAGAACCTCTCGTTATCGTGCTTATCGATGCTGACGGTCAACACGATCCTGATGACATCCCGTCTGTTATCTCACCTATCCTTGATAATAACGCCGATCTTGTTGTTGGATCGCGATTTATCACCGCTTCATCTGAAGTTCCCCGGTACCGGAGACTGGGACAGAAATCTTTGGATTTTATAACCAACACGAATTCCACGCTTAAGTGTTCAGATACCCAGAACGGGTTCCGTGCACTCGGAAAAGCAGCATACTCGCAGTTTACCTTCAGGTCAGAAGGGTTTTCTCTTGAGTCTGATATGCTCAATCACTTTGCATCTCTTGGATTGAGAGTTACAGAAGTACCGGTTCGCGTCAGATATGATCTTTTGAACCAACACAAGGTTCATCCAATTCATCACGGGTTCGATGTTTTTTCAACCATTTTTTTATCACGGATCATGGGAAGACCAGCCTTTTTATTGGGTATACCTGGATTTATTATCGGATTTTTTGGAATGATAACCGGATTAATGGCATTTCGGATATATGATACTACAAAGGTTTTTCCCTTCTCATATGCGTTACTCAGTATACTCCTTCTCATCATCGGTGTCCTGCTCTGTACATCAGGTCTTACCCTGCAATCCCTTGCGATTATATTAAAGAAAAACAGGCTGATGTGAGTGGGATTATCACATTTATCCTGAAACCTGCAGGATATATCCAGGATATCCGTACAGTGATGGTCTCTGATCCACTATCAACGGGACATCTGAAACCAGGTATACAGGAACTCCTTGTTCAGATAGTGATATAGTAAAGTTTTCTGACTCCAGTTCCTCTTTCCTTACCACAGAAATTGCTCTCTGGATGTAAAACGGAATAATATATCGGGATATCTCTGCAGAGTCCCCCTCATCTCCATAAAAAACAAAAACCCTGGCATTTTCCGGTATCGACTCTGCCAGTGCCCTGCCACAGGCCCCTCCCCATCCAAAGTAGGCATTCTCTGATGAAGAGACTGAAAGGGTGTAGGTATACCCGGAAAGAACCAGAGAGACTGCAACAAGAAAGAGGAGAAAATAGTAGATTTTGGATTTTTTCATTGCATACAGGAAGAGGGATGTTGCAACAGACAAGAGAAAGGCAACAATACAAAAACCGGTAAACTCTGAGTGGGTTAGTGCAGAAAGCCATGAAAATGAGAATATCGATAATGTATCACCAATGCGGTATCCCAGAAATGGAAAATTAACATAAAAAAGGAATATGGAAACAAGAAGGGAGATTGTAAAGACATTCCTGGTTTTTATATAATTCCTGGAAAAATTCAGAATACTCATACCGATAATTCCGATAATAAGCAGTCCAGGAATTACAGGATCTAAGTATCTGCTGAATATCTGGAAAAACTGTTCCTCACCAACGTATTGCCAGGTTGGGACATACATCATATGGTTTGTCACAAGAACAAGAGAGACGAAAACGGAAAGCAGAACGAAAAAGACCAGAGAGGTTAATGCAGGTACAAGTAGGTTATTACTCTGAGTGAGTCGAAAAAAGCCAGTCGAAAATATCTCTTCCCAATCAGAAGTGCTCGAAATAGGTATCATCACCAGGTAGTACAAGAGGAGGAAAGCAGATACAAACAGGACAAGATAACTGGCAAGCACAAGGATTTGGGTTTCACGGATAAAAAGAATCAGGAAAGTCAGTATTAAATCGGGTTTTATAAATATCGTTATTAAATGGGAAAGATATCCGCCCGTATTGTAAGCAGTATATGCATTGACATTGGATATTGTAAGAAAAACCCAGGCGATACCCGCTATAAGTAATGCACATAATCCAATAAAGAGGGCCTGTGTTTGTTTCACCTGATCAAAGACACCAGTACGTCTGCAGAGCAGAACAAAAAAAAGGGCCGCGATAAGGGCAAGGGGAACCTCGTAGATTCCGACAGCTTTCGTCCCAACCATGAGAAGAAGTGTCACTGCCATACCCCACACCCAGATGAGTTTGTTTGTTAAAAACATCCGGTTCATGGCATACAGTGAGCATACAAAAAGGGTCGTAAAGAGAGTCTCGGTCATCACATAAAATCCCCAGTTAAAGACCGCCGGAACGACACAGACAAGAACTGCACCCGATAATGCAACCAAGAAATCACAATAATTGCGAAGAAGATAGTAGGCAGGAAACAGGATACATGCCCCGATAAAAGCATTGATGATAAGCAGCAGATGGTAATTCGCCCCGGAGGGATCTCCCAAAATATACGCTATTGAAAGTATTATCGAATAGACGGGAGGGTTCTTCATCTCCATGATACTCTGGATGCCGATGTTTGAAGCAAAATCCTTTGCATTCCCGGCATAGGTGGTCTCATCACCGATAATTGACGGGCACTGCATGGGTAGGACAAGAAGTATCTTTATCAGGAGGAGCACAATGAAAAAAGCAACGAGAAGATAGATCTCACGGTTTTTGGTGATTGCTGGTATTTTTTCTTTACCCATGAAGAGTATTCTGATTTTTACCTCTTATACCTGTTGATCTGCGTTTAAGAATCAAATGCTCTCCTGTGAAACCTAATACTTCACAATCAGGCATTATTATGGATAACTGATCCGAATCCGATAAATCGCAGATCAATACAACGAGTTAAATTAGAGGTTAATCAAGTTAAGGATCATAATGTAATATCCGGGTGATTCCAAAGACATCTCATCATTTTTTTGGAGAGTGATATTTATTACTGTCAAATATCCCTGCCAAAAACACTATACCCCTATTAACAAATGTACTACTATGCTCATGGACCATGCAAAAATTATTCTTATCATAACACTCTGCTTCTCCCTCTTTACAGGGTATGCCACAACTGCAGATGAATCGTCACTCGTCATCAACACCACACCGGAAGGGGCATCACTCCTCTTTAATGAAACACTTTCTGGAACAACACCCGCAACCATAATAGGGTTATCTGCCGGGACCTATCCATTCCTCCTCACAATTCCCGGATATGAGGATTATCAGACAGAGATTGAGATCCTTGATGATACCCGGTATGCTGTCTATATTGCCTTAAACCAGAGTGAATCAGCCAGTGACACGGGAACAGAACCGGATTCTGATACTGTGGACTATTCATCCGACACCGTTACCCAAGTGAGTTCGTCTGAAATAATCTATTCCGGATATGCTTATCCTGTGATATATCCCGGCTATATTTATGAGGATAACGGCCCTACTGTTATCATCGTAAACCCTGATCCAATCACCCCTACACCCACTCCAACTTCATCAGGGACTGGATCGGGAACCGAAACAGAGACAGAGTCAGGAACTGGTTCAGCAACAGAGACTGAAACCGGGTCTGGATCAGGTACTCCATCATCATCGGAAGAAGAGACCTCCTCGTCGACAGAAAGTGAATCAGGAGACGGAGAGGAAGATACAGAAAGCAGTGCCGGGTCAGAGTACGATGGTGGTGATGATGAAGAGACCGATACGGATAGTGGTGTATCTTCCTCATCTGGCAGACCCCTGAGTGATTCGTTTACCGGTGCCAGGGCACAATCTGGCATTGAAGATAAAGAAGATGAGGATGCGGAAAAAACAGCATTTCCGAGATATGGCAGAATAACAACACCGATCCCCACCCGCCCCCAGTTACGGGAATCAGCTACACCGATCAGGCCTGATACTACAAAACCACACATTATCGAAGAAAACCCAATCCCCACCGTTATCCCGACAATAGTAGTTCCCAAAGATTTCACCGGTCAAAAACCATCGGCATTGCAGAATCAGAATAAAGATCCCGGAATGATTGAGGTTCGTTCTAATATCCCGGGTGCAGAGGTTTATATTGATGGAGTAAAAAGAGGAACTGCTCCCATTACCATCAGGGATCTGTCTGCAGGGAATCACCAGATACAGGTTGGTCAGGCCGGGTATCAGCAGTTTTTAACTGATGTCATGATTAACCCGGGTTCCCAGATTAAAAAACCCCAGATGATGCAGGTAAACCTTAAACCTCAATTTAAACGGTAATATAGGCAATTCAGATCTGGTAAAAATTCAGATACTATCTCTCTATTTTCCTTCTCTTCTCAATATTGCAATAAAGATATGGTAACACTACCCCTTATTCATAATCCTGTTATCTTCGCACCATTAACCCCTATCACCAATGTCAACATTCCTGTCTGTCACGGTATAGGGAAACGAGAAATGATGATGTCACCATCGATTGCCCTTTTTTGTAGCGGAACCGGGAACGCCAATGAGATATCGATCTCGTGATTTTATCTCTCATCTCCGTGGTAACCGGTCAATATGAAAAACCGTATCTGATAAAATCACACCCGCCGGTTTTTTTCATTCTGATACCACATCATATTCCGTTCATTTCCTTTATCCATGTTCAGATAATGGGAGATTTTTGCGATACAATCAATTCTGCATTCCGGTATTGCATCATCTATCAAACAGTCGATTTATCCCGCACTGATGTGTGAGAGCCGGTTTTATGTATCATAATCATAAAGTGACTGTTGATTACTCTTTTCTGATTGTTCACGTGCATTTTTAATCGCAAACCGCCCCCTGCCAAACTCTTCCATGAGGATCTTCTCTGCTTCGCCGATCTTTTTTCCCTGAGAACGAAGAGTTGCAAATCGCATCTGTAATCTGTCACGTTCCTCTTTAGTCCAGCTCTTTCCCTGGTTATTTGGTTTTGTAATACAAGGTATTCTGCAATCTGCAAGTAAGGAACCAGGAATAACCTCAGAGACATTACGGGCCCGTGCTGCAAAGGTAGCCTCTGACATTTCAAATCCAATTGCCCGCCGGCAGAGACCGACTGCTACCCGTGCCGTGGAACAGCCGCCTAAGAAGAGATCGGCAACGAGATCTCCTTCCGAACTTGCATACTGAATCATCTTTACAAGCAGTTCGGTTGGAAGTTCGTTTTTATTCTTCACCTGTCCCGGTTTATATTCCCGGTTGATTATCCAGACATCTTCCCGATCCTGGTAATTAAGAGAACCTCCCCATTCATCCTTTTCTCCCGTTCCAAACCTGCATTCCTGGTGAAAGGTTCTGTCATCCCCGGGTTTAGTATAAAACAGAATATGATAATGTGATGAGACAAACTTCGTTTTTGTGTATACACCAAAATTATATTTCCAAATAATATGGTTTATCTCAGTAAGGGAAGTATGCCGCAATGCATCCAGAATCGCATACAGGTTGGTGTACCCTGAAACGATGTATGCAGATCCTCCGGGTCGGAGGATTCTTTCTGCTTCTTTTATCCATTGATGGGAAAAATCAAGGTACTCAGATCGATCAATTTCGACATACCCGTCAACAACAAACCCTTCATTGCGATGATAATGGCGATGAAGCTGACCGCCCTCAATACCATACGGGGGATCAGTAATGATGAGATCAACAGATTCATCAGGAATGCACCGCTGTGCTCCCGTGATACAATCTTCGTTGTAGAGTGAGAGATAAGGAGTGATAAACGGTTCCATGCAATAATTCCTTTATGGGTACATCATTGCAGAAGATATCTGTTGCGACCCCTGAATAATCTGCTTGGGATCATAAGATAGGTGAAATGCCAAAAAATCAGGTTCATGAACCTGTTTCTATGAATAGAGGAATTTTTAATAGATTTCCAGCTTAATTCGGAATCGTTTCTGTTTTGACAGGAATCGGGGTTTCGATCACGCCAATATGAATGTATGAGTGCTTTTGCAGTCTTTTTCTGTCCTGTGATACTACTTCCCGGTTCCCGGGTATCACTTCCATGAGCAGAATCATCTTAAATACATGAGATGTATGCCATATGTCCAGTGGACCAGGGATAAATTCCCTTAAAAGTCCCTGGAAGAGGTAATTCATGACAATGAAACAATCTGCTCTGGCATGTGCATTCATTATCCACCTGATTACACCGGTCCTGTTTTTTGTGACCGTCTTTATGATCCTGATCCCGGGTTTTGTCGCATGATACCAGGTATCGAATTTCATGATAGATCTGTCTGGTACCGGTACCAGACATAAAAATCAATCCTTTTATCTTTTTTACAGAACTACTCCCTAAAGGGAGACTCAAACAGGAACCATACGGAAACAGGCAGTTTGCAGAAAATATCAGGTTCCCGTTCGGATAGCGTATCTGTGGGTATGGTTCAAAAAAAGGATGTTATCCCCATACGGGGAGGAAAAAGATCTCTTCTTCACAGTACAGCCAGTACCCTTTGCCCGGGAAAACGAGCCGGATATCACTGTAAGGACCAGTCCCGTCCCTGATTATCGTCTCTTCGTAGATCTGGCTTTCCGCATCAAATCCCAGAATAAATGTCCATGCTTCTCCCAGAGATGCAAGGAACGCCCGTGCCTCGTACGGGTTGGTCTCTGAATACCCTACCAGGTTCCATCTCGGCATCAGCATGACGCCGTCTATCGGCTTTTCCCTGGCAAACATAATACCGATATCAAGGTATTCTGCCGAATATACGAAATATGCCTCAAGGGGTGTTACCGGGTGGGTATCAACCGGGATATCCCATGACTGGGTTGTGGCATTGTACATAAAGATACTATGTCCGTCATTATTGATACCGCCAAAAAGCCTTCCCAGCGTATCCTGGCCGACAATCGGGTATCGGGGAATGCTCACCTGATTCCATCCAGACGAGAGGGGAAGAACAAAGTCATATACAGGAGTATCAGGAGTAAACATCGCTTCAAGAGTATGATCGGTATGGATCGGATCAAACTGATAGTATGTCTCCGGACCAAGGGATGCGTCATCAACGATGAGATCCGATACGCGGAACCCGTTATCAGGTGTTATCGTAAAGGCAGGAGTATCCCCTGCGGAGACGTAGACATCTCCAAAAGGACTGATACTGCCATTGGCACCGGCAACCGTCTCGATGACAAATCCCTGTGACTCACAGGATAGGATGGCCGTCCGTTGTACCTCTTCGCTATCGGTAGTGATGGTTACCGTGTAGATGCCGGGAGTCATGGTACCGGCAAACCGGCCGGTATAACTAAAGTTCTCAACAAGGGTGAGGGGAATATCATACACCGATCCGCCCGGGGTTATGCAGGTCGCAGAAAGAGGCGGCTCTGTTATCGGGGTATCCCCCGATAGGAGACGTGCAGAGACCTCAATCGGGGTTCCCGGGACAATTACCTCTGACCCCAGCTCTGCCTCGATGTATACCTCTGTCTGGGATATAACAACATATGCATACGGTTCATCTCCACCGGTCTCATAGGCAGTCACTTCTATCGTATACTCACCGGGCACGGAATTCTTAACGTCATACACGGCAAACGTGGGACCGGACGAGTAGTAGACATTGGAACTGGTGGTTCCGGTCTGACTCGCAGGATCCGTGATAATCCGGGTACCATCAGGAAGGATTAACGAGAATCCGAGGATGCTTCCCGGCCAGTTGAGAAGGGTTGAGAACGAGTCGATGCTTGAGTCAATCATTACGGTGTCAGTACTGGTCTGACCCTCGCTGATGGTTCCCTGTGTCTTTTGCATAAGTGCGTTATTCGGAGTTCCGCCTCCTGCCGGATTCACGGTGATGTAAGTATCCCTTGTAAGGGTATCCTGCCTTCCTTTTGCATCGGTAACCGTGAGCGTTACGGTCCGGATACCAGCTTCCGTGTATGTATGAACCGGGTTTTGTTTGTCTGATTGCAAACCATCGCCAAAGTCCCAGGCCCATGACACGATGGATCCAACAGATTCATCAGTGAACCAGACTTTTCCCGGGGCAACGAGGCAGACCGGATCAGCAGAGAATAAGGCGATTGGATCATCTGAAATCTTTTTGACGGTGATTGCTCTGGGAAGTACGGTGGTTGCCGAGTTCTCATCGCTCCATATCGTCAGCTGCGGGGAGTAGATTCCTGCCATCTCATACGTGTGAACCGGTTCTTTCTCAGATGACGTTTTCGTATCACCAAAGTCCCAATACCACTGCCTGGCAGTATCAGGGGAGATAACCGTAAAGAACGTCTCGAGCGGCTGGTTGCCCGACACAGGGTCAGCAGAGAAAATAGGAGGCTCTAATACCGGTTGCGGCCCTCCGACATGAACGTAGTTCTTTTTCATGCAGGTTGCAGTCAGACCACCTGAGTCGGTAACCGTGAGCGTGACATCCCAGTTCCCTCCCTTATCCAGTGTTACTACCGGATCCTGTTCAAACGACTGAACCGGTGTACTACCGGAATCATGGACAAATGTCCACTCCCAGGTGACAATATCACCGAGAGAGAGATCATAGGCAGCTATGGTGAGCGGTTTTTTTCCTGAACGCGGAATTACCTCAAAATCAGCCACCAGCCCGGGGTCACCGACGGTAATGTAATCTTCCCAGGTAATCGTGTCTTCTGACCGGGTATTGGCAACAGAGAGGCTCACCGGGTAGCTCCCGGGTTTTTCATAGGAATGGGTCGGATTTTGTACGGTTGAGATACTCCCGTCTCCAAACATCCACTGCCAGGTTGTCGGGTTATTCTTGGACTGATCCAAGAATGCCACGGTAAGCGGAGCAGTCCCGGTACGGGGGGAGCCGATAAATCCGGCTATGACCGGCTCGGTACTGACCGTAACAGCAATCCCGGTTCTGACAGGAGGATACCCTCCTGTCCGCTCTGCAAGGGCGGAGAGGGTAATCGTCTGTCCAAGGTAGGGTGTTGCATCAAAGGAACCTTCAAAAAGACCGCTCTGCTGGTTATAAATCAAATAGATAGGTGTTCCTGTTGGATCAATACATTGGACATGATCCGGATCCAGGCCGGATCCTTTTGCCTCAACCCTGATATCAGTCATTGCCGGGAGGATGATCGCCCCATCGATCGGACTGATAAAAGCGAGCGTAAATGAATCATCACGTGATTCGTAATACACTGCCTGGACGACCATGTCGGTCCCGTCAGGGATGGCAAATGACAACTGGTCACGTCTCTTCTCATCTGCGACACAGTAGATGAACGGGTAGGTATCATCAAGGATGAGATTCCTGTTGTAGTCGGTGATGACAAGGGTAAAGGCTGACTGCGGATAATTCTCATACGGTACGACATAGGGAGGTCCAAGACGCTGCGGAGAGGGTTGATACGAGGTGGTATACTCCCAGCAGTTAAACTGGTCTGCGAGCGGCTGTATCTGGTGATACTGCCAGGTAGTCTCCCCGGCTTTTCGGTAAAACACCCCTCCGGGCAGGGAGAGAGAGGACTGGTGCGGTTCATTCTTCACAACGATCTTACGTGATGCTTTCGTGGATCCCTGAACGTTTGAGACCTGCAGGGTCGCGAAGTACTCGCCGGCCTCTTCATAGGTATGAACCGGGTTTCTCTCTGTTGATGTGCTTTCGTCACCAAAATCCCAGTGCCAGGAAGATATCTCACCGGTAGAAGTATCGGTAAAGGTCACTGTGAGTGGGGCAATCCCACTCTCTGGTGAGATGGTAAACGAGGCGTAGGGGAGATTGGATCCCCCTACATGAATGTACTGTGATATGGTCTTTGTAGCAGTCCTTCCATAGAAATCAGTGACCGTGAGCGATACATCCCAGTTTCCACCCATATCAAAGATTATTACCGGGTTCT
>JAFGOM010000051.1 GCA_016926505.1 Methanospirillaceae archaeon | reverse complement strand
TACTACGAACCATTTGACTGGATTATTGCTTCCGGAAGTTACCTTGAGGATTTCCAGGGCCCGCTTGTTGCCATCAGGGATGCCATCATCATCAGTATCATCGTCAGTGTTCTCATAGGGACTTTCGTCGCTCTCCTCTTTAAGAAGTCTATCGTAACCCGGATGGACCGGCTTCGTCTTATGAGTGAACGGGTCCGGGACGGTGATTTTGCGATAGATACCGCAATGGACCAGAGCTCTGATGAGATTGGGCTTGTATCCGATGCATTCTTTCAGGTTGTCTGCACATTCCAGGAGTTTTCGCGAGAGATCAGGAACCTGTATACTGCTGCGGTAGCAGGAGACCTATCAGTCCGGGGTGACACCGGGAAGTATCAGGGAGAGTATGCGACGCTTATCAAAGGAGTAAATGAGATCCTTGATGCGGTTATTCATCCGATACAGAACGTGATGAGCCTCTCTTCTGAATATGCAAAAGGGAACTTATCCGCACGAATGGATGAAAAAACCCGTCTGTCCGGAGATTTCCGTTCCCTGCAGGATGCGATGAACACCATCGGAACAGACATTTCCGGGATTATCAGAAAAATCCGGACTGAAATGGATGAGATGGTCGGAAAATTTGACTCTGTCAGTTCACAGGTAGAGAGTGTGACAGAGCAGATTGATGCAGCCAGTCACAGCAGTGAAGACGTATCAAAGGGAACAGAACAGATCGCTAACATCTCATCGGTCTTAAGTGACATCATGCAACAGAGCGATAATAACGTTCAGCAGATCCTCTCTGCCATGCAGGATCTCTCCATGTCAGTAACTGCCGTTGCAGGCAAGATTGATACTGTATCAGTCATCACCAGCCAGACCGCTGACCTTGCAGACACGGGAGAGAGAGATGTCAGAAAGGCTGAGGAAGGAATGGCAGCGATTCTCACTTCTTCCAATGAGACCGGCAGGATGGTCAGTGATATCAATCAGCAGATGAATGAAATCGGGCGGATTGTTGATATCATCCAGGAGATAGCAGAACAGACAAACCTTCTTGCCCTTAATGCAGCGATCGAGGCAGCACGGGCAGGAGAAGCCGGACTCGGTTTTGCCGTGGTTGCATCTGAGGTGAAAGAACTCGCGGGAGAATCACAACGCTCTGCTGAGAATATCGGGGGGATTATCTCCTCCCTGCAGGAGATGACGAAAAAGATTGCCGATGCCATGGAGATATCCCTGGATAAGATACAGTCAGGTAATTCGGCTGTAACCGATTCACTAAAGGCGTTCTCTGAGATCGCAGAGGCAATCACCCTGATAAACCAGAACATGAACGAGGTGGCAGCAGCAAGTGAAGAACAGGCAGCATCGGTAGAGGAAGTAACGGCAACGGTCAACGAATTTACCGGGGCGATAAAAAAGACGACAGAAGAAGCAGTCGGTCTCGCATCGGCAAGCCAGGAGTCTTCAGCATCGGTGCATCAGATTGCACTCATGATGGGGGCTGTGAATACATCCATGCAGGAGATCGACGATGCCATCGGACATGCAAAAGCGTCACTCGACACCTGTGAGGGTGAGATGGGGCATCTTTTGGTAGACTGATGCCGGGAGAGAAAACATCTCACTCTTCTGCTGTCCGGTTATAAGCAGAATATTTTGTATCTCCTCTTTTCTTTTTTCTGCTATCTTGATTAGCCCGGGTTTGTACAAAAACAATTCATTTCCGTGTTTGGCCTGCTCTTATCTGCAACATCCAGGGCAAAACTGATATCAGCAACGAGATCCCTTAGCAATCCCACCTCTTCATCATTAAAGAAGTTCACTTCGCCTGAGTAAAACCTCATAACACCAATCACCTTCTCTCCCGAGAAGAGAGGTATTCCTGCTCCGGAACGGTACCCTCTTTTTAATGCTTCTCCCTGATGTGACTTCATCATGGGATCAGATGCAATGTCGTTACAGACAACCGGTTTTTTTGTGCAGATGGCTGTTCCGGTCATTCCCATCCCCTGGGGTATGATATCAAGACGTATCGAGAGATTGGTCAGATATCCGTCTTCATAGCCACAGGCAGCAACCGGTTCGACCATCTGTGTTTTTGTATTGATAATCCCGATCCATGCCATGAGGAACTGCCCGTCTTCGACAGCAATCCTGCAGGCTTCCTTCAATAGTTCCTTTTTGTTGTGAATGTGGACAATGGCCCGGTTTGTGCTGGTTAAAACTGAATTTAACCTGCTTAAATGCATGATGGTATCAAAGGCCTGCTTTCTCTCAATTGCCCGCTCCACGGTATGCATAAGTTCTGCAAACTGGGATCTCGGGTCACCCCCCTTCTGGATGTAATGATCTGCCCCGTTATTGAGTGCATCAATTACGATCTCTTCCCTCCCTTTCCCGGTAAAGATGATAAAGGGAAGATGGGGAAATTCTGTTCTGACCGATCGTAACAGGGCGATCCCATCCATATCCGGCATATCAAAGTCAGAGATTATTGCATCATAGGGCAGCGCCTTTATCTGTTCCAGAGCCTTTACAGATGAATCGAGAATATCTAAGTGGATTTTTCCGGAACGTTCGAGAAAGAGTTTTCCTACTTCCAGTAACATGGATTCGTCATCGACATATAATACTGAGAACATTCATATCAGTCCGGTGGATTCGATAGAAGCTTTGTTCCATATGTATTAAAATATAATAGTCGTGCCTCCTGCATCCCTACCACTCCTGATAAATCTCCCAAAAACCCGCATTCATCTAAAGAAAATCAAAGAAATTCAGGAATCAGATTAATACCTGTTCTGGTTCCTTATTCCTGATATCGCAATCCTGTTTTCATGAATTAAAAATGGATAGAAATGTCAGACTTTTATCGATAGAGAAACAACAGGGATATATGAATCGGTATTCTGTTCTTTTCACAATCCTGTTCATCTGTATTTTCGCAGGTTTTGCAGGATCAGCAGAAATAGTTCCTGTTGATCCCATGGCCCCGCCTGAGATGCAGAGTGTTCTAAGTAACGTTACTGACGCTATTACGTCCACCCTTGACTCAATTCAGGAAGCAAACCGGATATCTGCAGAGAGCATGGGAAAAACCGGGATCTCCGGTACTTTGGTACATGACATCCTTACTGAAAAGCTGGCAAATGTAACGTATGGACATTCATCGCTCGTTATCTCGCCGGAGGGCATCGTTACTGCAGCAGCTCCCGACC
>JAFGOM010000050.1 GCA_016926505.1 Methanospirillaceae archaeon | reverse complement strand
TTTAGATCTCTTGGACATGTCAGAAGAAATTTTCACAGCCTATGGGGAAATTCAAGATACTATGATCTAATATGTGCGAACGGTGAGAATTACATTGATAAAATCTATAATTGTATACTTCCTTAGAGGCTGTTGCCTGTAACTGGCTGGTTAACCTCGCAATCCTGCTCGGCATCTGTGCAGATGATCTCATCGGAAAGTTTTTCGGCCTCTGGTTTCCCATCATGGCGTTTGTAACGCTTGGATTTGAGCATCGCATCGCAAACATGTACTTCATCCCGGCAGCAATCCTCACACGCGAATACCTCTCACCAGACCATATCTCCCTTATCGGACACGATGCACTCGATCTTCTTACCTGGAGTACCATGCGGACGAACAATCTTATCGTGGTTACCCTCGGCAATATCGTCGGGGGGTGCTCTTTGTCGGATTCCTGTACTGGGTTGCATTTAAAAAAGAGATAACGCATCCCTGCAAAATCCGTAGCGAGGGGATCATCTATGCAACGGGTTTCCTGACAATATGATAGAGATGCATTTTCCCTGTCCTTATCGCTATTCATCTCTGTTTCCATTGCTCCGGTCATATCTTTTCTCTTTACCCGGTTCAAATCCACAAGCCTTCAGGATCTCCTGTTCATCAAGCGAATAAATCCGGCTGCTTTTAATGACAAGGTCTGAAAGGTACAGGATCGAGAGGGGGATAGGAACCGAAAATATCTTTGCATAACTGACACGCGGGAGATTTCGTTCAAAGAAGTTACGTATTGTTCCGCGATCGACAATAACTCCCATGGCATGCAGGATCTTTGCCGTGTGGTTGTACGGATACGTCTGCGACAGGGTGATACAGAGATCGATTACCGGGGATCCAAATTTGGTATCAGGATAAAATGGTGCCTTTGCATAACATAACTTTCCGCACTGGCGGCAGTAAAACCGGTGTACCTGCACTGAGATAACCTTTTTTGCATCATCCTCTCTGATGGTTGCAAACCGCTTCTTCCTGTTATCATGGTATTTTACCGGGCCGGAACAGTACGGGCATTCATACAGCAGGGTAAAGGTCATCGTATCCAGCCCCGACAGGGCGTTTAAAACAACAGCTGACAACATCGGGGGGATTTGTATCGGTTTCATAGATTGGCAATGATTCCGGGCAGGATTATCCCGGTACTGGATTCTACCGTTACCCGGTTATTATATGCGTTTGACAGACAGGATTTGTGTGTCATACTTTTGTAGGAAGGTACTGATTCTGCTTTCGGGATATCGTGTAAATCCAGGAGTAAAAGAGGTAACAGAACGTTTCTTATCACCGGTACCGGGATAAATCCCGGTTGCATGACACGAAAATCCCCTCCCCGAAAAATACTGACCACCATGGGTACTCATACAAAACATTTAGACAGTATCAGCATGAAAATATGATAAATGATACCAATACTGAGGTTCATCCTGACTGAATCGATGCTTAGGATGATCCTTGGAACCTGCCTGTTTCTCATCATCTTTGCAACGTATTTCAACATCTCCTTTACTGATCCTATTTTTCCCGATGATGTAAGGCCGTTTTCAATCTATTCTGAAGCAGGTGAGGAGGTCTATTTTATCGGTATCGTGATGATCGATAAATCCACTCATATCGTTGCGATGATTCAGGAGAAGAACGAGGACTGGAAGAACCAGTCACCTTTTATTTTGTCTTTCAGAGAACCGCCTGAATATGTCAATGTACTCGTCAATCCCCACCGTAATTACGTCCAGGAGAACGCGGAAGTGATAGAGTTCAGGACCATGCGTTCAGTTCCCTATGCAGAGATGCCGTATGTCTCTCACGTTTCTGGTAATGAAACGGATTATGACATCAGGCCTGAACAGATCAGGAATTTTTTTGGTGTCGAATGTAAAATGCAGAATATCACCAGAAAGGTGAGCGAGTCTGATATCTCGCTCTCGGTACCGGTCAAACAGTATCGCAATACTACCGTTGCCGGATACCGGGAAGTAACAAACCTCTTCTTCCAGATTGTTCCACCCAAGAACTACGAGGTAGTCTATGCCCTTCCGGAAGCAGTACTCTTCCGTCTTGTCGGCAAACATTACGGGGCATACGAGTTTGAAGTAAATACTGAAAAGACCGATCTCTTTATCCTTTTCCAGAACCGGTTTATCGCCCGGGACATACAGATTATTGAGATAATCCTTGGTATGCTTCTCTCGATGTCAACGTACCTTATCGCGACCGGATTTATCGAACTCGCAGCACCAGTTCATGATCGGTACAAGGAAAAATATGACTCGATGAAGATGGTACTATTGCGGAGAAAGGGATAATCCCGGGATCAGAACTGATCCTGTGCTAACTGACAATAACGAATGCAATGCCTGTGGTCTTATCGATTCCAATCATTCAAGTACGAGATCATCAGACAGGAAAATGAAGGAACATGATTCAGGATACATCTTCTGTTTCCCGATCTCTTTTTTTTGGTGCCATTCTTCTTTTCATATTTATTCCGGGTGCCGTTCATGCAGACCCGAACAATCTAACCAGGTTTTTGATGCCAGAATCCGTCATCGGACTTGGTTGTGACGGATTTGTCTTACCAATGACAGGAGATTACGGTTTTATGTCTGTCGAAGAACTGACAGAGGGTGGTTTTTCCGGTGCACGAACGATAACAATAGACGAAGGGCCGGTTTATATCTCCATCAATGGTACATTTTTTCCTGATGAAAAAGGATTTGTTATTTCAGATACCGGCGGAGGGGTTCAGGTAGCCAGGATAGTCGGACCAGATACCTTCATTCTCTCGATTCTCTCACTATTTCCTGAATCTGATGAGGAGACTGCCGGCGCTGATGGTATAATTATTACGTTACACAAAACTGAAGAAAATCCTGATTCGTACCGTTTTTTCTCATCCTGTAATATGCTTCTCGGGGCAATGGTACCAATCTATCAAAAAGAGATGGATGACCAGAGAGATGCAGAGACCGCCGGAAAAGAACAACACGAACTCTATGCCGGCAGCCAAAATGCAACAGAATGTGATGAGAACGCGTGTTATTGTGAGGGAAAAGGGTGTCATTGTCAGGGGATGAATGTTATTGTGAAGGAAGCCACTGTGCTTTAAAAGAGGATATGTACCACTGTTCAGGCTGGGATTGCACATTGATCTGTTCTGCCGGCGCAGAGTGTTCACTGGGAGACTAAATGCACCAAGGCCGATTCAGGGAAGACTATTCCCTGCCTCATACCTGATAATCCATATCCGCCCCTCGTTACATGATTGAACAAAAAATTAACCGGTATTTTCGCACCGAAAGGTTCCCATGATGAAATCATACCGGAACCCATAATGGATACCGATAAGGGGACCTGTTATCCATCATAAATCGCCAATCAGATTTTTTCATGATATTTCGCATATCAACGTAGTCCGGATTCTCATATACCGGCATATATTTATAGGTTCACTCATTATGATCAATAGAGGATATCATATGGTGCGAGATATAACACTCATTTGCCTTTTCCTTTCTCTTATTCTCATTCCGGTTGCTGCTCTTGCAGCACCTGCTACCATTACCGGGGGATGGATTCCACAATCAGGAACAGGTCTTGTAAAAGACGGACCTGCACTGAATCTGACAACAATCTACGAGACCTTTTTTATTGATGAGGTAACAGAAACCGGTTTTCTGGGGACTCGTTCGGTGATGGCGAATGGGAAGGCACTGCTCATTGTATGCAATGGAACATTTCTCCCCGATGATAAAGGATTCGTTCTCTCAGACACCAATGGAGGGGTACAGTACGCCAGAATAGAGGATCCGGATACCATAATGCTGTACATCCTCTCTCCCTTCCCTGGAACTGAAGAAGAATCTGCAGGGGCAGATATCATTCTTGTCACGTTAAAGAAGGAACTGCCTGAACGTGGAATTAATGTACTTGTTGGTGCCATGCAGTCTGCGTATTCAACAGACCAGGAGGAACAGGCCGCCATCGATATGGCTGGAAAAGAAGGGCACGAACTATATGCCGGATCATCACAGAATAGCGAGTGTGATGATGATGGATGCTATTGTGACGGGGAAGGATGTGTTTGTACCGGTCCTGCCTGCTATTGTGAAGGGGGAGATTGTGTAGAGAATGATTCAGGATATACCTGTAATGGATGGGACTGCTGGCTCACCTGCAATGCCGGTGATGACTGCTCGATGAATTCCTGAAACAATTCTTTTTTACGCGCAACTTCGTAACCTCATGATCGTTATCGCTTATGTATAATCACGAATATTTCCGGGATGCCATCCTCATCATTACTGTCTTCTTTTTTATTGGAATTACCGCAGGCTACGTCGGACTCTCCTTCTTCTCAGAATTATCAGAGGTTATCGCCACAATGTACGAGGGACTGGAGATAACCGGAGATCCAAACGAATCAACATTTCTCTACGGAGCAAGTGTCTTTTACAACAATGCCCAGTCCTGTGTTATCGCATTTTTGGGAGGAGTTGCTTTTTCAGTTGTTCCTATCGGGATAATTCTCCTAAACGGCTTTTTCTTCGGGGCATCGATAAAGTTACTCAGTCACCAGGGAAGTATCTTCTTCCTTCCGCTTATCCCTCATTTCTTCTTTGAGATACCGGCCCTGATACTCTCAGCGGCTCTTGGTCTTATGCTTGGTCAGAAGGTGATCTATAACCGCATTCTGCACCGGACCGAAGAACCCATTTTTTTAAAGGAACTTACGAAAACCTTTATTTTCTATATTATCCCGATGCTTCTTATCGCTGCATTCCTTGAGGCGTACCTGTCCACCTACCTGCTCTCAATTATCAGGTAAGCTCTATTTTTAAGGGATTGTACGGAGTAAATACTAAAACGGTGGCGATGGATCCGGCTGCGAGTAGAAGTAAACCATCCCGGCGTTTGCTTCCGGATTCTGGTATTCCCACTCTTCATCACCGGTTCGTGCGAAAGCCGGCATTTCCATGTTTATCCCAGGTACAAATCCTGATATATCCGAGAGATCCGTCTGCAATGCATGCATGAAAAGGGAGAGCGGGATATCCATCGGGCACCGTTCTTCACATTGTCCACAGTTGATGCAGCTGTCGGCAACATGGGAAAACCTGATGAGATGAAAGAGGAATGGTGGCGGAATGAGGCCGGGTGGAACCAGCCACGGTTTTTTCGTGGAGCATTCTTCACAAATGCAGAGGGGACAGGCCTCGATGCACTGGTAACACTTGATACACCGTGATGTCTCCTCTATCATGAACAAAAGCCTGGTTCGACCGGTCCCGAGCTTATCAAACTGCCGTCTCTTCTCCTGTTTTGCCAGGTGTATCATCACCTCTTCAGTCTTTTTCCGTGCTGCAACTCCACTGGCCGGTGCCGGCTCAAATACCAGGGTACCATCCCGCTCTGCATCAGAGATGAGTTTCCGGCCGCGATCACTGCAGATCTCGATAAAAGTGACGGTTCCTGCATCGGCACCGACTACACCCCACCTGCCACAGGCAATATCACACTGACGCGGTATCATCTGCTCGCACCGTCTGCAGTTGTTTCTCCTGGCAAACCCCATCTTCTCAAGCATATCTATCCGCACCGAGACCGTCCTGTCTTTGGAGGTTACCTGATATTCTCCCCTGGCGACCCCGATAGAGTCAACAGAGCACGGATCCATGCAGAACGCATCCTGTACCATTGACCGCATTCCTTCCGGACTCATCGTGCCGGAACAGGTAAGACCAATCATGAAGATATTTTCGAGATCTACCTTTCCCCGTTTTGCCATCTCGTAGAGAGCCATGGCATCGCAGCATTTCAGGGGTACGGCAACCCGGATGCCGGGATGATGAGCTATGTATTCCTGCAGGAATTTTGTGATAAGAATCGTTCCTGACATACACGTGCCGGCAGCAGAGACTACCTCACGAGGATCCGACAGTAAAACAGGTACTGCATCGTAGAGATCTCCTCCCTGTCGAACGGTAAAGACCGCATCAACCCTGTTTGTTTCAAGCATGTACCGGAGCAGGGCTGATACCACCCCTCCACAACTTCCGGCTGACACGAATGCCGGATCCGAGGCACGTGCATAGAGGTATGATGCATCCCTGTCCATTTAATCACCACGGATTCTCTCTACCCGCACGGCACATACCTTGTACTCAGGTATCTTTGCAACCGGATCATATGCATCACTCGTCAGGCGGTTTGCAGCACACTCGGCAAAATGAAAGGGCATAAAGGTGACACCCTTCATAATATTTTTTACAACCCGTGCAGGACAAGTCAGTTCTCCCCTCCGTGATGTTATTCGAACAATCTCACCTTCCCTGATCCCCATCTCACGGGCATCATCTGCATTGAGTTCAATATATGCTTCATTCACCTCATCGGTCAGGTTCTTTGAACGTCGTGTCATGGTCCCGGTCTGCCAGTGCCAGATTATTCTTCCCGTAGTAAAGAGGAAGGGATAGGACTCATCAGGCATCTCATGAGGAGCCTTGTACTCGACAGCATGAAAGATTCCCCGGCCGTCAGGAGTCTCAAAGCGATCCGTGTACAGAATAGGAGTTCCCGGATGACCCCGCTCCGGACAGGGCCACTGTACTCCACCCGGCTGCCCAGTCTGATTCCAGGTTATCCCTGCATATTGTGGAACGGTGGAAGATATCTCCTGAAATATCTCTTCTTCTGACTGGTACGGAAACTGATCCCCGTACCCCATGATATCTGCCAGTTCACAGATGATCTGCCAGTCCGGTTTTGCCTCACCCGGCGGTTCCTGCGCCTTTCTGATCCGCTGAACCCGGCGCTCGGTGTTTGTCTGGGTACCATTCTTCTCGGCATAGCAGGCAGCAGGCAGTACGACATCAGCGTACCTGCAGGTCTCGGTAAAGAAGATGTCCTGTACGACAAGGAACTCGAGGTTCTGTATCGCATCCTCGACACTGTTGAGGTCCGGCTCAGATACAAGAGGATTTTCACCCATGAGATACATGCATTTTATCTCCCAGGGCCGGTCCAGCAGGAGACGAAACATGGTGGTTATCTCGTACCCGGGACGCGGATCTGATATTGGACCGGGAAATCCCCAGGAATCTGAGAAGAATTTGTGTACCCTGCCATCAGTTACCTTCTGGTACCCGGGAAAAACGTTGGGAAGGCACCCCATATCACAAGCTCCCTGCACATTATTCTGACCACGGAGAGCATTTACTCCGCTGCCCGGCTTCCCGATATTCCCGGTAAGCATGGCAAGGTTCGCGACAGACTTGACATTATCGACACCAACCGTGTGCTGGGTGACCCCCATGGAGTAGAGAATGGTTGCGGTCTTTGCCGTGGAATAGAGTTGTGCAGCAGCCTTTAGCTGTTCAGCCGGAACACCGGTCGTTTTCCGAACGTTCTCAGGGAGGTACCGCCGTTGTAATACCACTTTTCTGAGGTTCTCATAATCACGGGTATGGTCCCTGATAAAATCCGCATCAGTCCATTCGTTCCTGATAATCTCTCCCATCATGCAGTTTAAGAGGGCCACATCCCCGCCACTGTAAAACTGGATAGAGAGATCTGCCTGCCGTGCTGTCGGCGTGTACCGTGGATCCGCATAAATAAAGGTTGCACCTTTCTTTTGTGCCTGGATAATCCGTCTTCCAACGAGCGGGTGCTGTTCAAAGGTGTTGGAACCAAGACAGAAGATACAACCTGACTCTGTGATATCAGGGATGGAATTTGTCATGGCACCATTCCCGAAACACATAGAGAGACCCGCAATGGTTGAAGAATGGCAGAGGCGTGCACAATGATCAATATGCCGGGTCCGGAGAACTCCCCGGGCAAATTTGCCCATGATATAGTTCTCCTCGTTGGTACAGCGGGCCGATGAGAGGACGGCTATCTCATCAGGGCGGTAATACCGGAACTGTTCGGCAATCAGGGCATAGGCATCAGCATAATCTGACTCGATAAAGACATCTCCCTTCCGTATCAGGGGTTTTTTCAACCGGTCACGACTGTTGATAAACTGCCAGGAGTACGTTCCCTTCGGGCAGAGTTTCCCTTCATTGACCGGAGACCGGTAATGCGGGGCTGTTCCTGATATGACATTGTCTGTGACGACGAGGTTTAAAGAACAGCCGGTTCCGCAGTAGGGGCAGGTTGTTGTTACCTGTTTGTACTCCATTTCCGGGAGATGATTATCCTCGTATCCATATGAATGGTAGTGCCCTTCCTGTAGTACCAGATGATTTTTGGTGGAACCACAGAGATGATGACCTCTCAATATTTCCGACGGTATCAGCACTTTTTGCACTTTCTGATACACGGGATTCATTCTTTTATTTTTTCAGCGTGACCCGGTTTTAGAGAAAATACCAGACCAATCCGGATGCCTGGTAAAGATGTGATTGAGAATAAAACAGACGAGGGCAGGTCAGGTATCGTAATCCAAATTTTGAGGGGGAGGGGTTATTCCTTGTACCACAAGCAGGTTTTTTCGGATGGAGCAGTTACTTAGTTGTATTCAGGGAAAAATATGATGGCTCCATGATGGTAAGAGTAATCCGATTGCAAAGCAGGAAAAACGTAATCCAAACATTCTCCATCAACGCGCAATGAATTCACAACGCATGAGAAAGTGTATATATCATTCCCGGAAACCTGATTGTATAATAGCACCTGCATTGAACTAATCTACTAAGCTAATAAAAAAACATGAACAAAATCCCATAAAAAGCGTAAAATCATCAATATCACTTCAGAACATTTATCTAGATTCTTTTCCAACTTTTTATCAGTCGGTTTTCTTAAATCGATCAGGCTGGTGCGAAAAAAATGGCATTTGCAGTTCATGTAAACATGGAACGTTGTACCGGCTGTAACAATTGTGTGGTTGCATGCCCAGTCGATGCACTCGAGCTCTATACTGTAGACCCTGTATCAACTGACAAGATCTATAAAGTGATTAACGGTTCTGCAGTAATACTTGATGTGAAGCACGAACTTTGTGCTGGCTGTGGTGTATGCGTTGATGCATGCCCATATGATGTGATACAGTTATCAGGACAGACCCCTGTTGCGGTGAGTGCATAAGGGTTTTTCTGATTGATGCATAACGAAGGCTAGAGGTTTGAACAAAAAGAGGTATCTTAATGACAACTCTGTTTCCTAAATACTCCAAGAAGATTGATGGAACCTCTGTTATTATGGAGCAGAAGCTCCTTCAACAGGTAAACAACCTGATTCTCGATAACGAGATTTGTACAGGCTGTGGTATCTGTTCAGAGGTCTGCCCTGAAGAGGCAATAACCGTCGGTGCAGTCGGAGGTTCGCAGAGAGGGCTCGTTACCGATGGTGCAAATATCACGGTAGATGAGACGAAATGTTCGTACTGTGGTGTCTGTGTCATCATGTGTCCGTTCTCTGCACTGCGACTGCTGATCGATAACGAAGAACGGCTTCCTATCCTTGAGAAAGAAGGCTTCCCTACTTATGATAAGGGGACCGCAATTGACCAGGAGAAGTGTGTCCGCTGTACCATCTGTGACGATGTCTGTCCCAGAGATGCAATAAACCGGGATGTCCCGCTCTTTGAAGGACAGGACAAGGATGGTCTGCAGAAAGGGAATGCTGTCGATCTGAAAATTGACTTTTCGGTCGATGACGAGAAATGTACAAAATGTGGTCTTTGTGCCACTCTTTGTGAGGCTATCACCGTCAATCACAAGCCATTTACCCCTGAAACCGGAAAGATTGAGGGTGAAGTTGTATGGAACGTACAACTCTGTGACGGATGTAATGTCTGTGCGGAAGCCTGTCCTGAAGAGGCCATTACCGTCACGAGAGAGGTAGTCGGCCGCGTGAAACTCGGTGAGGTAACCATCATCGATGAGGAGTGCTGTACCTGCCGGTGGTGTGCAATAAACTGCCCGACGGAAGCTATCACCGTGAATAAGATATTTGAAGGTGATATCGAGTTCCATGCAGAGAAATGCCCGGGCGGATGCTCAACCTGTGTTGATGTCTGTCCTGCAAATGCAATTTATCTGCCAACACCAAAGCCAGCAAAAGAGATGAAAGGAGTGATCGAGTCCAATATTGCTGTCAATAAAGATTTCTGTATCCTGTGCGGTGCCTGTGTCAATGCCTGCCCTGGTGAGGATATCATCGTATTAAAGCGAACCAATGTCAGGATAAAAGGAAAAGAGACCGATCTCTTCAAAAAGATAAAAGAGAAACTCTGCACTCCGAGAACATCACGGGTTTTTGAGAAAGGAGTTGCACCCGGCCAGGTAGGGCTGAAGGTTCTTGAGTGATGGTGAGGAGAAATTATGGCAGTAAAAAAATACGACAACCCTGACCTTGAAAAGAAACTTCATGACACGCGGTATCACAGTATTGATACTAATCCTGAATTTACCAAGAAGGTCCTTGATATCAGCAGGACGATTGCCAATATGTGTTACCAGTGCGGTACCTGTACCGGATCCTGTCCCTCGGCCCCCCGGAGTTCCTACCGGATACGTCTCTTTATGCGGAGAGCGGTTCTCGGACTTGAGGATGAGGCCTTAACAGATCCGGATCTCTGGCTCTGTACCACCTGCTATTCCTGTACTGACCGGTGTCCCCGGGATATTGCCCCGACCGATGTCATCATGGCAATGAGAAACCTGGCATTTAAGAGAGATATCATTCCACGCAACTTCTTAAAGACTGCCCAGCTCATCTACTCCACCGGCCATGGTGTCCCGAATAATGACGTGAACCGTGCTGCACGGGTAAAACTGGGTCTTACCGCAGATCCCCCGACAACCCACTCATATCCTGAGTTTATACCGGGTATCCAGAAGATCCTGAACTACTTTGAACTGAAACAGAACGCAGACAGAATGCTTGAGGGTGAGTAACCATGCATGAATACGCATTTTTCCTGGGCTGCATTGCACCGAACCGGTATCCCGGCTGTGAGGCTGCAGCAATAAAGACCAGTGAGAAGGTCGGGATCAAATTACTCCCACTCAAGGGTGCCAGCTGTTGTCCGGCACCGGGTGCATTTGGATCCATTGATTTAAACGTCTGGTATGCAATGGCAGCACGCAATGTCTGCCTTGCAGAAGAGATGAAGAAGGATATTACTCTTATCTGTAACGGATGTTACAAGTCTATCTATGAGGTCAACCATATCCTCAAACACAACGATGACCTAAAGGACAGGGTAAACGAGGTTCTCGCAGAGATTGATATGGAGTTTAAAGGATCCCAGGATGTCTGGCACCTTGCCGAACTCTATTATGATCCCAAGATCTGTGGTGTCCAGAAGATCCGGGACAGTGTCACAACGCCCCTGACCGGTGCAAAGGTTGCTGTCCATTACGGCTGTCACCTCATGAAACCGCAGAAAGAACGCCACTTCGGGGACACCGAGAACCCGATGTGGTTAGAGGAACTTGTTGATGCTCTTGGCTGTGAATCGGTCCAGTACCGGAACAAGATGCAGTGCTGTGGTGCCGGTGGCGGTGTCAGGGGATATGATATTACCCATTCGCTTGACATTACCAATGAGAAGATGATAAACTTACAAGAAGTCGGGGCAGATGCTCTCACAGAGGTATGTCCGTTCTGCCAGTTGCAGTTCGACCGCGGCCAGATAGAGATCCAGGAGACGTTTGGTGTCTCGTACGGACTGCCAATTCTTCACTACAATGAACTGCTCGGGCTAGCCCAGGGTATGAGTCCGCAGGATCTTGCACTGGATCTGCATGGAATTGACTGTACCCCGTTCCTGAAAAAGGTGCTATAAGGAGGATGAAAAATGGCTGAAAAAGAAGAAGCAAGAGTAGGTGTGTTCATCTGTCACTGTGGTACCAACATTGCCGGGTCAATTGACATCATGGATGCCGTGGAATATGCAAAGACAATCCCCAATGTTGCCTATGCAGATCAGTACCAGTACATGTGCTCAACCCCGGGCCAGGGCAAGATTGTTGAGGCAATAAAAGAGCACAATCTTACCGGGATCGTGGTTGCTGCATGCAGTCCGCGTCTGCACGAACCCACATTCCGTGTTGCCACCAAAGAAGGAGGACTCAACCCGTTCCGGTTTGAGATGGCTAACATCCGTGAGCAGAACTCATGGGTGCATATGCATGACAAGGAGAGTGCAACGGCCAAGGCAAAGGATGCCATAAAGATTGCAGTTGCAAAGGCTGCACTTTTAGAAGATCTCATCCCGAAGAGTGTTCCGGTTGAACATGCGGCATTGGTTGTCGGAGCCGGTGTCGGCGGTATCCAGGCATCCCTTGACCTTGCAAGTGCCGGAATAAAGACCTATCTTATTGAGAAATGGCCTACAGTAGGCGGCCGAATGTCCCAGCTCGACAAGACGTTTCCAACCCTTGACTGTTCCCAGTGTATTCTGACCCCAAAGATGGTCGATGTCGGCAGGCATCCCAATATCGAACTGATGACCTACTGTGAGATCGAGAAGGTGGAAGGGTATATCGGCAACTTCGATATTACGATCCGAAAGAAGGCCCGTGGCGTTCTCTCTCCTGATGAAGCAACAGCCCGGGGTATCGTAGGAGGCGGCTGTAACGGGTGTGGAGACTGTGCCGAGGTATGTCCGGTCATCAAGCCAAACCCGTTCGAGATGGGAATGGCACCCCGGAAAGCGATCTACATTTACCATGCCCAGGTCATGCCACTGCTCTATACCGTTGACTTTGATGCCTGTGTCAAGTGTGGTCTGTGTGTTGATGCCTGTGGTGATAAGAAGGCAATCGATCTCGAGATGGAAGATGAGTTCATCACGTTAAAGATCGGAACAGCCATTATTGCTACCGGGTACAACCTCATGCCTATCGAGAACAAGCGTGAATGGGGTTACAAGCAGTTTGATAACGTGATTACCGGTCTCGAGTTCGAACGGCTTATCTGTGCTTCAGGCCCGACCGGCGGACACCTGATCCGGCCTTCTGATGGAGAGACCCCTAAGAGCGTCGGGTTTATTCTCTGTGCAGGATCCCGTGACAATACCGGGAATGGAAAACCGTACTGTTCACGGTTCTGCTGCATGTACTCGCTCAAACATGCCCACCAGATCATGGAGAAGATCCCGGGAACCAAGGTATACCTCTTCTACATGGATATCCGTTCCTTTGGTAAGATGTACGAAGAGTTTTATTACCGTATCCAGAGTGAGGGGGCAAAATTCATCCGGGGTCGTGTTGCAAACGTGCTCGAGGATCCACAGACCAGGAACCTGTACGTGCGTGCCGAAGATACTCTTCTTGGCCGCCCGGTTGAGGTCGAGTGTGACCTTGTCGTCCTTGCAGCCGCAGTTCAGCCGGTTGATGAGGAAGATGTAATTCGGAAGCATTTCGGTGTCTCGAAATCCCAGGACGGCTGGATGCTTGAAGCTCACCCGAAATTAAACCCCTGTGGAACAACAACAGCCGGTGTCTTCCTTGCCGGTGTCTGCCAGGGACCAAAGGATATTCCAGACACGGTAGCCCAGGCAGAAGGAGCGGCAAGTGCGGCAAGTATTCCGATTCATATCGGCCAGGTCGAGCTGGAACCCTACTTTGCCCAGTGCATGGAGGAACTCTGTGCCGGGTGTGGTATGTGTATCGATCTCTGCCCCTACCAGGCACTTGCACTCGTCGACCGGAGTGATGGTTCAGGTCGAAAGGTCATGAGTGTGACCGAAGCAAAGTGTAAGGGTTGCGGAACCTGCGGAGGATTCTGCCCTGGTGGAGCCATCAAGATGCAGCACTTTACCTCACCACAGATACATGCCCAGATAGATGCGTTCCTCTGTGGAGGTGAACAGTAATGGCTGACGAGTGGAACCCTAAGATCCTCGCCATTATCTGTAACTGGTGTTCCTACGCAGGAGCAGACCTTGCCGGAGGAGCCCGTATTCAGTACCCGTCCGATGTCCGGACCATTCGTGTCATGTGCACGGGACGTATTGATATGCTCTTTATCATGAAAGCATTCGCAAACGGTGCAGACGGAGTACTTGTTTCAGGATGTCACTTTGGTGACTGCCATTACCTTGCCGGTAACTTCAAGGCTGCAAAGCGGATGTTCATGGTCAAGAATGTTCTTAAAAATCTGGGTCTTGAGGACAAGAGATTCAGGATGACCTTTGTTTCAGCATCTGAAGGAGCAAAGTGGGCAACGGTCATCAGCGATGTTGTAAAGACCGTAAACGAACTCGGGCCAAGCCCGATCGCAGAATTCAAGAAATAATCTCCTTTTTTTCTCAATTATCCTGTTCAGACCACCAAGCCTATCTGATAGAAAATCATTTTCTCTCACTTTTTTGAGCAGGAAACTCTCCTGATAATTTCGTTATCTCATTTCATCGGTGGAATCCCACCAAAAAATGATATCGCCGTTTTTTGTCTCCTTGAGAGACGTTCAGGCGAGATTGAGGGGTGAAATGATTTAAGAACATGAATTGGTGATAGTTCTGCCATCAGTGAATCAAACGAGGATATTTCAGGAATTTGTGCATACGAAAGGCGGTTTGTGATGAGGTTTTTTATCAGGACTGCCAGATAACAGATAAATATCATGCCATGTTGTATCCGGTCAATGCACCAGAAGAGAAACGTCCCCGTTATACCCCGTTTGATCTGCTGACCGATGACGAATTAACGGAAGCAATGGTGATGCATATCAGGATGGGATATATCCTCAAAAACCCGGGAAAAAGCGATGAGACAGAGACGGTTGCCCGGGATATCGTCTCAAGGCTCACCCTGGAACAGTTAAAAGAGAGCCATCCCCATACGTTCTTTGCCAATAAAAAGATGGGAAATTTCCCGGAAAATCCATATGTGCTCGCCATAAAGATGCTGGGTCAATAATATCAAACTATTTTGATATAATCAAATCCTGTTTTTCTATACGGTTTCATTCGTCTCTTCTTTTTTTCAGGCTACATATGACGCGTGATTCTGAAGAAATACCCGCACGCAAGACAGGAGATGACAGCCGGGACAAAAGAAGCCAGGATAAGGGAATATTCATAACAAAACCCGATAATGACCCCTCCCATGAAAAAACCTGCCCCGTATACGGTATTAAAAATTCCAAACGCGGTTCCCCGCTTTTTGATAGGGATGATATCAGCAACGACGGCACGAAGCACCGTCTCTAAAATACCCATTGAAACGCCAAACAGGATAGCAGCTGCATAGATTACCTCCCTGCTCATCCCGAACCCCAGGAACGGGATACAAACACCGGTTAGCGGGATGGCAAAAAGAACAATGATACCTCTCTTGTCATAGAATCTCCCGGCAACCGGGGCTATGACCGCATCGACCAGCATCGCAAGTGCATAAAGAATCGGTACTTCAAATAAAAGGAGGATTTCGCTTGAAATGGCATGGAAGGAGATTAAGGGGAAGGAAAGGAAACCGGTGGTGCAGAACAACGTAAAAAGAGAGAATCTGAAAAAATCATGATCAAGACCACTTCCCTCGTCTTTGGTGTCACCCTGTTTTCTCTCAAATCCTGCCGGGTCGGGCAGGAGCCGCCAGGCTGCAACTACAAAGACCATAAGGAAAATGAAAGGAATAAAGAGAAACAGAAATCCCGGAGTGTATTCCCCGGATCCTGCCAGAGACACAGCCAGTACCACCGGACCGAGGACCGCTCCAATCTGATCCAGTAGTTCATGGATACCAAATCCCAACCCCCGCCCGACAGGAGCGGTTGCATTGGCAAGAATGGCGTCCTTTGCCGGAGACCGGATCCCTTTTCCTATCCGTTCGAGGATGAAGAGCAGGGCAGCCATCTCCCACGAGCCGGAAAAAGCCAGGAGTGGTATTGCGATGAGCATCGCGTATCCCCCGATGGTCAGGGACCAGTAATGATGGGTGAGATCGGCAAGTCTGCCTGATATTAGTCTGACCGCATATCCCAAAAACTCCCCGCCCCCGGTGATGGTCCCGACAAGAACTGCAGAACCACCCAGAGAGAGCAGGTATGGTCCGCTGATACTCCGGGCTCCTTCGTAGATGATATCTCCACAGAGTGCGACTATGCCAAGAAGGACAATTACCAGATATGAGTGACGCATAATATCTGCATCCCGTGCCATAAAAGAACGTAATTCACTTACTATTTACCGGTTTTTAACCCGGAAAAAACCGATGTAATGAGAGAGAAACCTGAACAAACAATAAGTGTTACTTCTTTTTGGTTTTCTTCTTTGCAGGGGAGATGCAATGAAGGATGCCGGCCTGTGGTAAAGGAGCAGTTTGATACATCTTTACACCTCTGATACTTGCTATTGATTTGTATCCCACCGCTTACCCATTGAAAGCTTCAGCATCTTCCGGCACTTCCTCATGTATTGAGGAGAAGGATCCCAGCTATCCACGTTTAACCGTATTCAGGTTTATCGTATTCTTTTGATTGTGTGTCAGATTATAATACATATGGTAATCAATTAGTACCAGTCTTTTGTGGTGTCCTTATGAAACAGAACGATTTTTGCGGCAATCATACCGAAGAGAAATTACCAGACACCCCATCCCGGAACAAGGGATACTTCTTCTCAGTTGTTTCTCTGGATACTGCAATCGGGAAACTCTGCAGTATCGCCCACGAAACCGGCACAGAGTCAGTACCCCTGGAAGAGGCTGATGGTCGTGTTCTTGCAGAGCCGATCTATGCTTCTTCTGATATTCCCGGTTTTGACCGATCATGGAAGGACGGCTATGCAGTCATTGCTGCAGACACCCCGCGGGCATCAGAGGCTGCACCGGTTCTCCTTACCTGTGCCGGTACAGTAGAGATGGGCAGTGATGAGAATGATTTCGTTGCTCCCGGTCAGTGCCGGTACATCCCTACCGGGGGAGTCCTACCAAAAGGTGCTGATGCTGTTGTTATGATCGAGTATACCGAACGACTTTCTGATACCATTCTTGTACGAAGACCAGCCGTTTTAGGAGAGAACATTATCAGGAGAGATGAAGATTTTCATGCCGGTGACAGTATCTTTGAGGCAGGATGGGTCTTAAGACCACAGGACATCGGGGTTCTGGCAGCGATCGGAAAGACCTTTGTTGCTGTTATGTCCCGTCCCCGGATCGGGATCATCTCTACCGGCAGGGAACTGGTTGGCGTGGATGCAACCCCCCGGCCAGGCCAGGTACGGGATGTCAATGCATCGCTTATTGCAGCAATGCTCATACGCAAAGGGGCCATACCAATCCAGTACGGGATCGTTTCTGATGATCTGAAGCATCTCATCAATCTCCTCTCAACCGCCTGCAGGGAATGTGACGCCGTCCTTGTGTCAGGCGGGAGCTCAAAGGATGAGAAGGACATCACAGCAACGGCAATCGAAGCGTGCGGGACCGTGCATATCCACGGAATCTCCCTTGCTCCGGGAAAACCAACAATAATCGGGAGTGTCGCCGATACACCGGTGGTCGGACTCCCCGGACATCCTGCCTCGGCATGTCTTGTGCTTCTCCTTGTTGTTTCTCCGCTCCTGCAGGTGATGGAAAAAAGACCTGCAGGAGCTTCGGTTACCATAAAAGCCAGAATGGCGGAGAATGTACCTGCTGAGAAGGGAAAAGAGACCTACATCAGGGTCAGGGTTAAGAACGGAAAAGTTACTCCGCTTTTTGGAAAATCAGGATTATTGAACACGCTTAAAGAGAGTGACGGTATCCTGAAGGTTCCTGCCGGTGTTGAAGGGCTCGAAGCAGGGGAACTGGTGGAAGTGATACAATGGTAACCCGGTACTTAAACCTCATCTCACTCGCAGAAGCAAAAAAGATCATCTGCACCGCGTTTTCTTCCCGCCCGGAAAGAACAACGACTGTTGCCCTTTCCGAATCGGTCGGTCGTATCGTGGCAGAGGATCTGATTGTTCCTTTCACGGTTCCCCCGGCACCACTTGCTGCGATGGACGGGTACGCGGTTGCGAGCACATGGACTCATGGTGCCTCGGATCAGAATCCCGTTACCGTTCCTGGTGCAATCAGGGTAAACACGGGAAATGTCATGCCAGAGGGTACTGATGCCCTCATCATGGTTGAGGATACATGGGAAATCGGGGATGGGATAATACAGGTACGAAGCGCTGTCCGTCCGGGACAGCACGTCCGGCCTGCAGGCGAAGATGTCACTCTCGGACAGATCGTCTTTCCTGCAGGTCACTGTATCAGGCCGGCTGATACCGGTGCTCTTGCGACCTATGCATGTACTTCTGTTCCGGTTCGAGATGTATCGATCGGGCTTATCCCTACCGGATCGGAACTCATCCCGCCAGGCACCCACCCGGAACCGGGCCAGGTCGTCGAGAGTAACATGGAGATGACGAGAGCATTTCTCAAGACACTCGGGGTAACTCCGGTGATGTACCCGATAACGCCTGATTCCCCTGAAGCTATCAGGGAGGTGGTTCTTGATGCCATACAAAATAACGATATGGTCATCATCTCAGCAGGATCATCAGCCGGAACGAGAGATTTCACTTCGCGTGTAATACAGGAATGTGGGGAGGTACTGTTTCACGGGGTCTCGATGAAACCGGGAAAACCGGTTATCTGCGGGAATATTTTTAAAAAACCGGTCATCGGAATGCCAGGCTATCCGCTCTCTGCAGTTGTTATTCTCGAGGAACTCATCGCACCCCTCTTTGCAGTCTGGGGTTTTTTCGTTCCCAAACGACAGAAGATAGAGGTTTTTCTTGCACAGAGGCTTGTAAGTGACGGGGGTATTGACGAGTTTGTCTACCTTTCTGCAGGAAAGATTAACGGGAAGTACATCGCCGTTCCCTTATCAAGGGGTGCCGGTGTGCAGATGGCTGCCCTTTCTGCCGATCTCTGGCTCCATATTCCTCCTGAAATCGAGGGGTACGCAGAAGGGACGGTTGTTACGGCAGCCTCCCTGTTTAAAGAACCAACCCTTGATGCAACCATCCTTGTTGCCGGGGTGCATGATCCGATTATCGGGGTCGCAGACAGTATGATGCGGGGGAGAGGGCGGATCATCAGGTTCCGGAATACCGGGGAAGTCTCAGGGCTCCTTGCTCTTGCAAGCAATGCATGTCACCTCGCAGCAGTTAGGTATGATCCAACTTCCGGTAGTGTCGGAGATATTTTTAGACGATGGCTTCCCGGTATCCCGGTGAAAACAGTGCCGGTTGCTGATATCGTTTACGGCATCGCAGGAAATGCCGTGTATTCTATTCAGGATATTTCACTTGTTCGGTTTATCTTTCCATTACAAGGTAGTCCACAGGAAGCACTCCTGTACCGCCTGATGAAAGAAGCAGGAACAGACGGAGATACACGGTTAGAAAACAGTATCCGGGGAGATGAGATAGCCATCCTGTCAGCCCTGAAAAACGGTTCTGCTGATGCCGGTTTCTGTTCAGAATACAATGCAAGGTCTGCAGGCCTTTCCTTCTCGCCAATCGGAAACCTCAGATACGATCTGATATACCGGACAGAGATGGAGCAGGAACAGGCATTGTCAGATTGTATCAGTATTATCACATCTGATGCCTGGAAGAAACGGGTACAGGATACCCCCGGGTATTTCGTATCAGATCAGTCAGAAGTCTACCATAACAAGAGGAAGAAGATCGAATCTGATTCACCATCACGAACGGGTTACAGAGAACCCTGATATTCTGATGATATCTGTAATCTGTTGATTTGCATGAGAAAATCAAACTTTTTTAACAGGAACCAGAATGATACCTACACCCCATAATGGAAAAAAGGGATGGGGGACGGCTTATCAGAATCCATATAAAAAAGACACTCATTATATCATTGAATGTATAATTAATATACATCAAAAGTGGGTTTCTATGAACATTACTATCGGGAGACCGTACGAAGATGCTATACGGAGGATCATCGAGAAGGGATATGCGGGGAATCAGACTGAGGTTATCAGACAGGCAATTCTTGCATATGAAAGAATACTTGAGGAGGAGGAGATGATGCTGGTCCATAGGGGCGTCTCCATTGAGATGGGAGAGGTGCTGACGGGGAGTAGCTCTCTCTACACTCTCGAGGATCTAAAGAAGCTCTCAAAGACGTGACCATAATGGAGGTGGCATTTACAGAATATGCAGTCAGGGAGTTTGAACGATTTCCCCGCGATCTCCAGATCCTTTTCCCCTCACATGGTGAGAAGATCCAATCCCTTCCGCCCCGCCGTCACATGAAATATGGTATCCCCTTTCATGTTGAGAAGGTGACACGTCAGGCACGAATAATCTATGAAATCCGGGAACAAACACTCTATATCCTCCATTGCTTTGCATATCACAAGGACTATGAACAATGGTATAATTCATACCGATGATTTTTCGTACATGTACCCTGTTGATGAACCCGGAAGTTGCCGGCCTGCCAGAACAGAAGAGATACTCTGCAGGGTGTGCGGACTGATTCTCTCTATCTCTGCAAAAAAACCCCGGATTGAGATACTCTTTCTCAGTATGCAGAATGAAACACCCCCGTATCGATCCTCATAACAGACAATCATTTGGCGGCAGTTCCTGTGAGGGAGGCGATCAGTCCGGGGTTACCAGATCGGAAAAGATCTGCTCTCCCATTACTCTCGCACTCTCCCGGGAATACCTGTTCCTCATAATGGTCAGAATCCGATCGGTACCTCTGGCAGTAGTAAGGATACCAATACGTTCAGCACGCGTAACCAGTTCCTGTTCTTCCATCATCGCAAAATAGGGCAGGATATAATAATGGGGAACATCAAGGAATTCTGCCAGGCGTCTTGTCGTAGGAAACCGGATACGTATGCCTTCTCCTGAAAAGGTAATGGTTACTGCATTATCTTCGAAGAGAAATATCTGCACTGCAGATTCAAAAAGTCCCTCGATAGAGAGAGATGGCATACTCTTATGTATACCATCCTATAAAGATAAGCATTCACAAAAAGGGTAATGGATCAGTGTCTCTTCTTCTCATTATCAGGGGCCGGGTGGAGCCAGATTATCTCTGCGCCGATATCCTGTGCAATCAGCTCAAGTTCCCTCTTACGAAAGTGGGTTGCAACGACCTGTATCTCTCCACCGGTTATTGCAACGATCCGGTATTTCGGCTGCCTGACACCCTCACCGACCTTCTGCCGTTCGCGTACATAGATCTTCATGTTGTATCTCTCCTTTTCTTTGGCATTCCAGTTGTTATATCAACTGATATAGTATATCTATTTCGTGCTTGATCTATAAATATGCAAGGGAAGATTATGCACAAACGTTTTTTATTAAACAGCTACCTGCAGGATGAGACCCTGGTACGAGAAGGGTTATTTGACGCGTACAGGGACAGGCCACTTCTGCGGATACTTCCGGATTTACAGGTGATAAAGATCGGAGGGCATGGAATCATCGATTATGGCCGTGATGTTGTCCTTCCCCTGACAGAGGAAATTGGTTCACTCTCGCAGAAGAACCAGATGCTCCTTGTAACCGGGGGAGGAGTCAGAGTCAGGCATATCCTTGATATCGGGCTTAACCTTGGCATGCCGACCGGAGTCCTTGCCGAGCTCTGCGGTAAAATATCAGAGCAGAATGCAATTATGCTTGCTACACTCATGTCACCGTACCGGGCAATGAGAATCCACACCGGTGATCTCCTTGAGATCCCGACATTCCTCGGGATGGGTGCGCTCCCGGTCATTCACGGAACACCCCCATACGGACTGTATGAACAACCATCTGAAAAAACTCAGGGAGGAATCCCGGTCCACCGGACAGATACGGGTGCATTTCTTGCAGCAGAAGTGCTTGGAGCAAAGAGTTGTATCCTTGTCAAAAACGTCGACGGGCTGTATACCCGTCACCCAAAGTATCCGGATGCAGAACTGATCCCGGAGATCACTGCAGGAGAACTATTAGAGATGAAGATGGATGATCTCGTCCTTGAACGGAAAGTAATTGAACTTCTGCCAGAGTCCCGTTCATTACGGGAGGTTCGGATCGTAAACGGTCACAAACCAGGAATGGTTACCCGTGCTGTTGCCGGCGAGAACGTCGGTACCATCATCAGGGCTGATTAATACATCCAATCCCATTTGAACGAAGGATACCATCTCCTGAAATATCAGGTGACAAAATAAGCGGATCCCGGGCGTACCTTCCCGGTTTTGAGAGTAATATCCGTCACGGTCACCCCGGTCTCTCAATACCATACGTTTCCCTGCCTGATTCCTGCACCCCTCACGGTCAGGTTCGTATACGACAATCCTGCGCATGGCTCTGCTGAATATAGGATGGATTGTGTATACACGCATCTTCATACATCAAAAAATCTAAATCCTAGGATATGGATCCTCTCCTGTATACCGGGTACGTCGGTGGCATCTGTACTACTCTTGCTTTCCTTCCCCAGGTTATCAAAACCTGGAAGAGCAGAACAGCCCATGACATCTCATGGGGACTGCTTTTTTTACTCCTTGTCGGCGTATCTCTCTGGGTTATATATGGAATCGTAGATAAGGATCCTCCCCTTATTGCCGCCAATACCGTCACCGGATCACTTATCGCCGCTCTTGTTGGTATGAAATGGTGGTTTGCACATAAAAGCACAGGAAGAGACGATACTGATTAATATCACCTTTTTCTCAGCCGGTACTGCATGAGTGCAGAGAGGATAAGACCAGAACAGAATGCAACCGTCAGACCCAGCGGAATAGCGAGAACTGCCATCATCCCCGTGGTCAGTCGATCCGTTGTCCTGACTCCGTAGACAGCCAGTTGATACGCAACAACAAGAAGCAGTACCCCAAACATTCCCTGTGGGAGAGAACTGATGATCTCAGGATCAGCACAGATGATTGCAAGCACAAAGAGGAGGATCCCTCCAAAAACCAGCGAGAGACCTCCCCGTGCGCCAAACCGGTAATGGGCTGCAAGACCACCGGCACCATGACACAGTGGAAATCCACCAAAGAGGGAAGATGTGATACTCATCACTCCAACCGTTCTGCAGAGACGATCAGGAGAGATTGTTTTTTTATAGAGATCGGTAACGAGAAGGGAGGTAGCAAGAACTGCATTTGTGAGGGTGAGCGGGATCTGGGATGGAACGAGAATAACTAAGGCTTTCAGGAAATCCTCAACAGAAGGGATGACCAGGACGGGTAAGGGGAGGAGACTGATAACAGAGAGGGAAGGAAACCCTGCCTGGATGCCTGCTGCAAGGAATCCTGCACTAATAATGCATATTGCTGAGAGATCCGGAATGGCATGGTATTGTCTGATAAGGAATATTACGCTGATAATACCTACTGAAATTATCGTAAACCAGAGATCTTGGAGGATGAAATCAAAGAATGCACTTTTCACAAAGACAAAGGCCAGACCCAGTTGAACTCCTCTGATAACCGGCTGCGGAATTATCTTCTCGATCTTCTCCATACAACCAAGCATCCCGATTGCAAGACAGATGATTCCGACAAGGATTCCTGATGCTGCAACCAGGTTTGCCGAGAGGTGCCCGGCGATAGCTAGCGCACCTACCGCTTTTAAGGGTTCTACCGGGACAGGGATTCGGTACCAGAAACCAGAGATCCCATAAAAGACAGCAGCCCAGACCAGCATAAGAGAGATACTCATCCCACATGCAATCGAGACCGCAAATAATAGGGGAAGAACTGTTCCAAAATTTCCTCCACTGCCGGCAAGTTCCCGTATGATGTACGGAAAACGGGATGTGAGCGTATCAGGCAGCATGGGAACATTCATCCGGCATACCGTGAACTGATGATGCTTTAAAGGATATTGTTACCGGGATGCCGGGTGCAAGATTAAGATCCTGCATAGACTGCCAGGTGACCTGTACCGAGAGCCGGAATGTGTTATGAGATACCCGGATTGTACTGATGATTCCAAAGGGCTGAACCGATTCGATGATTCCGGTAATGACATTACGTGCACTCGTCCCGGTATCGGATCCACGGTGAAGCGTTATCTCCTCGGGTCGTATTGCAATGGTTACCGGTGTCTGTGGCGGTATCTCTCCGAGTGCATATACCCTCACTCCATCTGTTTCTATCACAGCCATACCGTCTTTATTCCCGATAACTGTTCCGGTAAGAATATTGCCAATTCCGATAAATTGTGCCACAGCTCCGGAACACGGACGGGAAAAGAGATCAAACACGGTTCCTGACTGGATAAACCGGCCATCCATCATCACGGCTACCCGGTCTGCAAGCCGCTGACCAAGGAGGAGATCATGGGTCGCCATGATGACCGTTGTATTACACTCCCGGTTATAGCGACGGATGAGGTTCTCAATCACCTCGGTAGAGATGGGATCAAGATTGGCTGTCGGTTCATCAAGGAGGAGGATCTCAGGGTCTGTTATCAGCACGCGGGCCAGGGAAACACGTTGTTTCTCACCCCCGGAAAGGGTGGTAGCGTTCCGGTTCGAAAAACCAGACAGTCCTATCTCCCCAAGTTTCTGCATAACCCTTTCTTGTATCTCTTTTTTGGAGTAATGCCGGTACCGAAGACCGAGAGCGATATTATTAAAGACAGTGTCATGAAATGCAATGGTGTCCTGAAATACCATCCCCATCTTTCTTCTGATCTGATTCCGGTCTTTTATCTCGTGAATCGATACGCCATCCAGGATAATATTCCCCTCTGATGGTGTCTCTAAGAGATTGAGTATCCGTAAGAGTGTCGTTTTTCCCTGACCTGAAGGGCCGATAATCGCAAAGATCTCTCCGGTTTTAATCGTCCCGTCAACCCCGGACAGAATTGTTTTCCCGTCAAATGATTTCTTAATATTATCAATCGTTATCATGCTCTTCACCGGTTCTGAACGAGACCCAACAGCAGGTTAATGACCAGTGCAATGACAAGCAGAATAATTCCCAGCGCCAGGGAGAGGCTGAAATTACCCATGGAGGTCTGGAGCGATATCGCAGTTGTAAGAACACGGGTATGGCCCTTGATATTACCTCCAATCATGATGGCTGTTCCGACTTCAGATATTGCCCGTGAGAATCCCACGATTACTGCCGCCATAATGGCAAAGCGCGCTTCCCTTACATGACTGCGTAAGAACTGGAGACGGGAGGCACCAAGAGATCGGATCGTATCGGTGATGCCGGGACTGACTGACTGAAGGGCAGTGATGACGAGTCCGGCCGTAATAGGAAGAATCAGCACGGTCTGGCCAAATATCATCCCGTTTGGAGTGAACATCCAGCCAAGATACCCGAGAGGTCCGGAGCGGGAGAGTACCATGAAGCAGAGGAGACCGACAACAACGGTAGGGAGTGCATAGAGTGTCTGAATGATACTTATCACGGTTCTTTTCCCTGGGAAGTCCCGGAAGGCTATTGCCGCCCCGAGAGGGAGCGCAACAACGACACTGATAAGCGTTGATGAGCATGTTATCGCTAACGTCCTCGCCGTGATATCGATAACTTCTGGATCTGCGGTCAGTATCAACCCGAACGCAATACCGATACCGGTGATTAGATCATTCATAAAAACGAATATCAGATGAAAAAAAGAAGAGGGGATTATACTACCGGAGTGGTAGTCTCTTCAACCAGCACACCGATGAGTTCTTCATTTCCCAAAGCAGGGCTGAAGTAAGCTTTGCCTTTCTCCTCGATCCCGTAGGTTCCGATGATATCCTGTACTTCAGGGCTTATCATGAAGTTCTCCCATTTCTTTGCCATTTCCGCGTTCACGTCCGGACAGAGATCAGGGTTTATCCGCATGACTGCATAGATGTTAAGGAACCGGTCATCATTCTCAACAAGCGGGATTAAGGTTAATTCACTCTCGTAGGCTCCCCAGGTAGAAGAGTCACAAAGGGTATATGCCTGCAGTTCTTCAGTCATGGTAAGCGTCTGGCCCATCCCTGCTCCTGCTTCCCGGTACCAGGGTGATGCATTGATTACTGCATAATCATATCCCCCTCCCTTCCAGAGGAGTTTTTCACGGGAATGGGTTCCGGAATTGTCACCACGGGAGACGAAGACAACCGATTCATCGGTCTCTCCTGCTGTATTTATAGCACTAAAGGCTTCCGTCGCATTCAGACCGGAAATCTGAGCTGGATCGCTTCCGGGTCCGACGAGCAGGAAGTAGTTATATCCGAAGATACGCCGGTCAAGACCATATCCCTCATCAATAAACTTATCTTCTGCAACACGGTCATGCACCATGATGATATCGACATCACAGTTCCGGCCATATTCAATAGCCTGTCCGGTTCCGACCGCGACCCACTGGACATCTATCCCGTTATCAGCCTCAAATTTCTCTGAAAGGACGTCTAAGAGTCCGGTCGCATCAAGGCTCGTGGTGGTTCCGATAAGGAGGCGGTCTGCACTGTGTTCCGGAAGGGCCTCTGCAGCCAATACCGGGCTTGAAATAAGCACTACTCCAAGAATTATGGCAATTAAAACAGTCAGTGTTCTTCCTGTCATTCATTATCATTTCAGCATGCAGGCATAAATATTTTAGTTATTTTTGGAGGATAAGTAAATGAAAATAATAAACAGGTGTTATATCACCTGTTATTTTTGTGATATAGCAACTGGTTGCCGAAAGGGTTTGTTACTGATACGAATTCCGGTATTTAAACAGACAAACCTCTCGCGTGAGAGAGCATAGGGAATGTAGTGCCGGTATCGATAAAATATCCAACGGAATGATTCTACAAAGGAACAGCATGTATCGTATTGAATGAAACGAGACCGTTCTTATATGGAGTGATGAAAAATACCTGACAAATCGCCGATTGAATTCCTTTTTCTTTCTCTATCACGAGGAACAACCGTCCGGTTGTCTGGTCTTTCCTGTTTGAAAAATGATACGAATAGATGGATCCGTATTCGGGAAACGGTCGTGATGCTGTTATTCCTATCCTGAAGCGTGTGCAAATGCCTCCCCGGCTTCTGCCTCCCGTCCTGCTTTCTGCAATGCAGTTCCCCGTTTCTCATAGACAGCAGGAAGCGAAAGACCATTATCTATGGCCTGCTGGTATGCTTCGGCAGCAGAATCGGCATTACCAACTGCAAGATAGACATCTCCACGTGTCAACCAGCTGATTGGATCTTTCACATTTATTTCAAGTGCTTTTGCAAGAGTGTCCTGTGCTTCCTTGTATCTCTCAAGGTGGTAGAGAGCAATTCCCTTGCCAGAAAGGGCAGATGATGAATCCGGGTCATTGCCAAGGACGTTGTCATATGCAGCGACTGCGAGTTCATACTCTTTGAGTGCCAGGAGCACTTCTGCCTTTCCGAAGAGAAGGTTTGTGTCATCAGGAGTTTTTGCAAGAGCCTCTTCATAGGTATCACAGGCCTCCTGGAATTGACCGGAAAGGGTCTGGGCCTGGGCCTTGTTGTATAAGAGCAGGGCGTTATCAGGCGAGAAAAGGAGGGCCTTATCAAAGACAGTAATGGCTTTGTCAGGCTCTCCCGTTGCGGTCAGTGCCATCCCGTACATCACCGCGATTGCGGTCTTATCAGGCAGGAGTTCTGCAGCAGTCTGTAAGGCTTCTAATCCCTCAGTGGTTTTTCCCAAGTCAAGATACAGTTTTCCTGCGGCATACCAGATCTCACCATCGGTGCCGCGGTACTCAAGGTACGAAAGGAATGAGGATAACGCCTCTTCTTTCATCCCTTTTTCAGAGTATATCACACCAAGAGCCTTGTATGCCGGATAAAAGGTCTGGTCTGTCTCGATCACCTCTTGCAATACCTGCACTGCATTGTCATGGTCACCTTCCCCATAAAGAGAGATGGCATTTTCGTACCTGACTGACAGATTCTGTGAAGACCCAAAAGATTCTGATCCCATACAGGGAGAGATACAAACAGTAAGGAGAAGAATACCAAGTAGTAGAACCACCTTTACGCTGCAGTATCCTGCGGCATCATGATTGACCGGTTTTTTATCGACCTTGTTTTTTGTAACCATCGTTCTTATCTTCATCGTATTACCATAAAAACCGTTTTTCTTATTTCGTAAAGGGATTTGAGAGATCGGGAACATCACGAGACTGGCTGTTTGCAGCAAGATCCTCGGCGACCAGATGATCCCAGGTCTCACCACCGGGAAGTTCTTCCCGAACGACTTCTATTGGCCCGGTTACGGTTATCTGGCCGTACGGAATGAGGGTGTAGGAGATCCCGGGCTCTTCGGTATCAGCCCCGGTGACATCCATCCGGGAGACATAGGTCGTAACGATGTCCCCTTCCTCGAACTGCACCGGGGACCGGGAGAAGAGGAGATCCGTCCTGCTGTCTCCGGTCTCTTCCCCGCTCTTCTCATAGGGAATGAGCGAGTAAACGAGATCAGAGCCGGTAACCCGTGATTTTGAGAGGACATCTATGTATGCAGTGATATTTTCACCATTACGGTCGATCGAGATGACCCCGTGGTTAAAGTCAACCCCACTCGTATCAGAGCCGGGAGATATTGTCCAGAAGAAGGCTTCTTCTCCCGAGTTCACGTCCCGTAATGCATACCCGGTCTCGGATGGCTTCTTCGGGTCATACGTGCCTGACAGGTCAAGCAGCGCAGGAGCAGTCCTGATAAGCACCGATGGCTCTTCGAGGCCAAACGGCCACCAGCGGGTCGCGACTTTTGTCTCGGCATCCTCAGAAGTGTCAATTACATGATACCTGCCATCATCAGACTTTGAAATGACCGGACTGTCAAGGTCTGATGAGATGTACGCGATGTATGATTTCAGAAATAAATCCCAGTCATCGGAGAGGTATACATCCGATGGAAGCGCCTCTAATGCATCGACCCGGATCTTACGCGGGGAGAATATGGATACCCCGTGAGATCCCGGGCGTGAACCGTCATTCCTGGCATAGATGATGAAGTTGTTCATTGCTGTCTGCAGAGCCCGGGACTGTGAGCTTGCTGATGCGACGTTTTTGTTGATGTTCTCGGCAAGTCCGATAAGATCGATGGTAACCTCGACATCTGCCTCAGGATGATAACCAAAGCGTTGGGAATCCCTGACTGACTCACCGATTGCCACGTATCCTTCCTCAGGGATGAGCGGAGTGAGCTCTGTTGCAAAACTGTCAAGAGCAGTCATCACACCCCCGAGTTTTGAGATATCGAGAAGAGAGAGGGTCTTTTTCATCGGTTCGTGGTCCGGGTTGTCAATATACGAGTCTATGATGCTCTTTCCAAGCGCTGTTACCCCGATACCCGGGGTCCGGGCAAGGGTGGTGACAGCAGGTGTGTAATCCCAGCCGTGACCGGGTTCGACTTCTTCAGATATGAGGATATAGTCTGCAGTACCATTTACGGCACGGGCAACCTCAAGACTCCCCATGAGACAGGCGTCCATCCCGATGAGATCGAAATCGGTTCTTCCACTCATGAGCCCCTGCCTGAGTTCTTTTAAGGTTAAGGGATCCATCTCATAATTCTCGTCAAAGCAGACCCCGTAATAAGAACCCCCGTGATCCCAGAAGATGAGGATCTTCCGATAGTCTGGGTAGGTGTCCCTGATAAACCCGATAAAAGTCTCAAGTGCTTCACGGGATCCCATGTTCATATCTGGGTAGGACTCCTGAACCAATCCTTCGTTGCCGATAATGCCATCTGCCATATCTGCACTGAGATCAGCGATGGTTGCAATCTTCATCCCTTCCCAGCCGTCCTTTTCAGAACCACCGTAGGCAACAACAAGTGAGAATTTCGCCGGGTCAGCATTCCTGTAGCCTTCGATCATCTCAGTGATGTCATTTGTTGCTGATCCAAATCCGGATTCCAGATCGCTTCCGACCATGTAGACGGCAAGAAGAGTTCCGGAAGCGTTTGCATCTGCTGATGCGAGTGGAGATAACACAAGTACGGGAAGTAATCCAATAAAAATTAATACTACTACTTTCATAATATCCTGGTTTAATTTTTAGTATCTGTTTTTATGAAAGATAATCGTGTTGTTTTTTGTAGATAGTTCATTTTGTGAAGAAATGTAAACTGAATTAAATATTTAAAATAAAGAATGCGTTCTAAATAGTTTTTTACCGTTTGTCACTGATATAATCTGCACCATTGAAAGGTAAATCATGAGTAATAGCGATAATAGATATCATCGAATAATTCGACCGCCTGGGAAAGGGATTAATTTAAACATTCCAGAGATCTGGTTTTATCGTGAGTTATTATTTTATCTTGCATGGAGAGAAGTAAAGATCCGCTATAAACAGACAATTATGGGGGCAGGATGGGCAATTCTCCAGCCATCTTTCTCAATGATAGTTTTTACTTTATTTTTTGGTAAGTTAGCAAAGATGCCATCTGATGGAATCCCATACCCACTATTCTCTTATGCGGGACTTATTCTTTGGATTTATTTCAGCAGTACCTTAACTCATGGATCAACAAGCATGGTAAATAATGCCCAGATGCTCACAAAAGTCTATTTTCCTCGTATTTTTTTCCCTTCTGCACCTGCACTTTCAGGAATATTTGATTATTTTATCTCACTCATTGTTCTTTTTATTCTGATGATGTATTACGGCTTTATACCATCTTATACGATACTAATTTTACCGATTGTTCTCATAGGTACCATCCTTTGTGCAACCGGTCTTGGATGCATCCTTTCATCAATCTGTGTAAAATATCGGGATGTTCAATTTGCTCTTCCCTTCTTTATTCAATTAGCGATGTTTATTTGTCCTGTTATTTATCCCGTGAGTATCGCTCCTCAAAATGTGCAATGGGTTCTGTATCTTAACCCTATGACAGGATTTCTCAATGCACACCGTGCCTGTTTGCTTGGCCTTGATTCATTTGATCTTTTTGGACTTATTATCGCCATTATAATTAGTATTCTCATATTTGTGATAGGTGTAGTATATTTGAAAAAAACTGAACATTATTTTGCTGATTTAATATGAGCACTCAAAAAAATCCAATTATCTCGATAAGAAATCTCACTAAATCATATCAAATAGGTGGCCCTCAAGAAAAGTATAAACGTCTGACTGAATCAATCACTGATTCAGTACTTCATCCCCGAAAATGGCTTTCTTCCCGGACCTGTACTCAAGAAACATTTTTTGCACTCCGGGATGTGTCATTTGATGTATATCCAGGAGAGGTTATTGGAATCATCGGTCGGAATGGTGCAGGAAAATCAACATTATTAAAGATCCTTTCTGGCATAACGTATCCTACTGGTGGAGAAATTGAATTATATGGGCGAGTAGGAAGTCTACTTGAGGTAGGAACCGGATTTCATCCTGAACTAACCGGAAGAGAGAATATATATTTTAATGGATCTATCCTTGGGATGACTCGTCGTGAAATCGAAGATAAATTTGATGAAATTACCAAATTTGCCGGTGTAGAAGAATTTTTAGACACCCCTGTCAAACGTTATTCTAGTGGGATGGCAGTAAGACTTGGATTTGCAGTTGCTGCACATTTAGATCCAGAGATTTTATTAGTTGATGAAGTACTTGCAGTAGGAGATGCGGGATTTCAAAAGAAATGTCTTGGAAAAATGGGAGAGGTTGCAAAGGAAGGGAGAACGGTGCTCTTTGTAAGCCATAATATGTCTGCAATAACTACAATGTGTAAACGAGTTATTCTAATTGATAAGGGTGAATTATTGGAAGATGGTACTTCAGATGAAGTAGTATCACATTATCTAAACACGTCTCTTGGGACATATGGTAAAACAGAATGGAAAGATATCGATACTGCACCCGGAATAAATGGATTTAAGCTGATATCTGTTGAAATCCTAAATGAAAATAGAAGTCCAATAAAATTGGTAGATATTGAAAAACCAGTAATTGTTCGAATAGGGTATAAAACTCTGATTCCTAATTTAAAATTTAGAATTGCCATTTTATTTTATTGTGGGGCGACATGTGCATTCATTTCTGTTGAACCAACTGAATCTGTCAGAAAGCATAATGGTCTATACTATTCTGAAGTTACAATATACAAAAATATTTTTTCCGAGAGGAATTATGCAATCAATATTTCTGTTTTTTCATCAGCAGGAGCAAAAATTCGCTTTTGTCATGTTGAAAATGCAATAATATTTCAGACTTATGATAAAATGACCGGCAATTCTGCGCGAGGAGATTATGTTCAAACGATGGATGGAATCTTACAACCTAAATTGCCTTGGATAACTAAATACATCAATGGCGACTAAAATGAAAAAAAATCTATTAATTCAAAATTTATTAAACAAAATATATAAAATGCAGAGAATTAAATTAGTTTTAAAAAAAATGAAGATTGCATCGCTAATAGATATTTTCCAAACGTTATCTTTTTTATTAATAATTTTTATTATAGAGAAGGTAAAATTTCATAAGAGCCTTGATTATAAAAACGCAAATATTCAGATGAATATTAAATCTACAAATCAATTATATCGAACAAAAAGTTGTAAAAAAGAACCTGAAACTGTCAAATGGATAGAAGAATATATTAAGCCAAATCATGTGTTATATGACATTGGAGCTAATGTTGGAGTCTATTCTTTTGTATGTTATGAGCACAATAAAGGACAATGTCAAATATATTCTTTTGAACCAAGTTTCTCAACATATTCTGCATTATGTGAAAATATCCTAATAAATAATTATAATGACAAAATTATTGCATTCCCATATATTATTACAGATCATACAAAAATTGGTAAATTTTTTTATTCCAGTTTATCTCCTGGCGATGCTAGTCATTCAGTTAACAAAGAAATTAAAAGGCCCACTAAGCAAAAACTACAAAAAAGTTTTGAGGATAATTCTCAATTCTATTCTTTTATCGCATCATATAGATTAGATGATCTAATTGAGATATTTAACCTTCAAAAACCAAATCATATAAAAATTGATGTTGACGGACATGAGCTTGCTGTAATTAGGGGTTGTGGCAGCATATTAAAATCGCCTGAACTTAAATCTATTTTGGTAGAGATCGATAAGAGTGATCCTGATCACTTAAATTTAATTAATTTATTACAGAGCAACGATTTTATAATTAAAAATATTTACCCCCATGGTGATGGCACTATAAGCAATTATATTTTTGTTAGATAGAGGCGGTTGACATATCAATTATCATCTCAAATAATTAAGAATACTCTGAATTGAATTCAGGTCACTACCCAAAAATCGTGAATGATTGATATGAAGAAACCACACTTTGAGCTTATTCCATTGTGAGAGATCGAAGATACTATAAACTGATATATTTACACAACGAGATTAAAAGGTAAAATGAAAATTTTATTTATATATCCCCCTTTAGGTGAGGGAAGAGTGAAAAGTCCGGCAACCCGAAGATATTTCCCTTGGGGTGTTGCTACAGTAATGAAATATCTCGAAAATGATGGTCATATAATTGAATTATTAGATATTTATGGAGATGATTTAGTTCGAGAAGAAGTTGAATCATTTATTAAAAGGATTGATCACGATTGTGTCTGTATATCGGGATTTGCTTCATATAATTATGCATACATAATTTGGATTGCGGAACTGATTAAAACGAATAAAAATATTCCAATTATTATTGGAGGAATTGTTGCGGATCTTCACTATAATCTGTTATTATCAAAACCCACAATTGACATTTGTATTCTTGGAGAAGGTGAACTAACATCCGTCGATCTCTTTCGAAATTGGGAAAACTTTAAGAATGTTAATGGGATTGCATATAAAAACCCGGATATAATTGTGAATCCATCTCGAGAATTAATCAAAGATTTAGATTCATTACCTCTTCCTAATTTCTCCCTTTGGAATATGGACATATATTTACGAGGAAACTTATGGGCAGATGATTCAACAACCCGTTATTCTGAATATAATAAAATGCTACCGGAATATTCAAGATTACATCCAAATTTTTCATTATTTTTTGGGAGAGGATGCCCATATAAATGTTCTTTTTGTTCAAGAAGTTATCAGACTGTACGATTTAAATCTGTAAACCACGTGATTGAAGAGATCAAATTTTTTCAAAAAGAATATGGGGTAAAAGCAATTCATTTTTATGATGAGTTAGTAGTCTTTAATAGAAATAAAACCATTGATTTTTGTGAGAAAATTAAAGATCTAAATGTTTATTGGGATTGTCAAGCAAGGGTGAATACTGTCGATGAAGAACTAATGCACATCATGAAAGCGTCAAATTGTTATTCGATAGGTTTTGGGTTTGAATCTGGAAGCAATTCACTTTTAATGGCAATGAATAAAGGGGTAACCCGAGAGCAAAATCTTTACATACTAAAAATTGCTGGAAAAATCGGGTTCCATTTAAAAATTCAGTTAATGGCAGGTTATCCGGGTGAAACTAAAAATACTTTGCAGGATACAATTGACATGATGAAACAATCCTCTTTTCCTCCTCGTCACATGTCTTGGGCAACGCCACTCCCTGGATCTGAATTATATACTAAAACTCAAGAAATAGGCCTTATTCCTGATGAGGAAGAATATTTGTTAAAACTTGCCAAATATAACATGAATGAAATCGGAAGAATCATATTGAATGTTTCGGGATTGTCTGATAAAGATATGGAGCGTCTTTTTATTTGGGCACATATGTCAATGGAAAAAAATTTTCTTCTAAATCGATTTTTTACTTCGAATATTTTTTCTTCTGACATCTTTTGGATTTCTTTAAAGAGATTCCTCTATCAAGCATTGAAATGGTATATTTTTAGGAATAATAAAGCAGTTCAATTTATGAAAGTAAAAAATTTAATATTTCAACACCAAAACGATTAATTATGTTTAATGTGAGAAAAACAACAGATGGATTATAAACTATTAAGCTTTTAATTGAAAAATCACTAAAGTCTAAATTCCTAAATACTGAATAACATTGAGATAGAAAAAATGGTTTAAGTGGGGTTGTACCTTTTAATCACCAATATTATTACAGAAGCCAATGTCTACACTTCTCTCATTTACGTGTGTGATACTGCTGGCTGGAATGAATAAATTTGACCGGAATGGGACTTGACACACATATATGACTATTGTTGAGAAAAAAAATGATTTTGAATACTGCTAAGTTAGATTTAAGCTTTTGAAAATTAAATTATTTTTGAGATGGATAAAAATGAGAGTTGAGAGTACTGTACCAATTATAACGAATAGACCTTTGGACTGGATATCACTACTTTTAACTAAGCTCTATTCTGGTCAACTAACATCTGTTTTTATTGAATATTAGAAATTTTGACTTAAATTTGAGGATAAAATCTATGACCAGAGAATTTAGAATCGGAAAAGATATCATAACTGACGACCCAAGAAGTTATGTTATCGCAGAAATCGGACATAACCATCAGGGAAATATTGAAACATGTAAAAAGATGTTTTTATCTGCAAAACAATGTGGAGTCAATGCAGTTAAACTTCAGAAACGAACGAATAAACTACTCTATACAAAAGAGCTGTACAATTCACCTTATGATAACGAGAACAGTTTTGGCGCGACGTATGGCGAACATCGTGAATTTCTTGAATTTGATACAGATGAATATATTGAATTGAAGAATTTCGCAGATGAATTAGGACTCTCGTTCTTTTGCACCGCTTTTGATATTCCCAGTGTTGATTTCCTTGAGGATATTGGAATTCATGGATATAAAATTGCATCTGGAGACCTGAAGAATACTCCCCTTATTGCATATATAGCCAAAACCGGGAAACCGATTATCCTCAGTACAGGGGGTGGGACCCTTGAGGATGTCCAGCGTGCCTATGATACAATCCGTCCATGGAACCGAAATTTTTGTATTCTTCAATGTACTGCCTGTTACCCGGTTGAACCAGAAGACATGAACCTGAAAGTGATTACAACGTTCCGTGAAAAGTTCCCAGATGTCGTTATTGGTCTGTCTGATCATCAGAATGGGATATCAATGGCATTGGTAGCCTATATGCTAAAAGCCAGAGTTTTTGAGAAGCATTTTACCTTAAATCATAGTTGGAAAGGGTCAGATCACTCATTTTCACTCGAACCAATAGGGATGTCAAAACTCTGTCGTGACCTGAAACGTGCAATGTATGCCATTGGTGACGGGGTTAAAAAACCGATTCCAGGTGAGATAAATCCTTTGATTAAAATGGGAAAACAACTTGTTGCATCCCGCGATATTCCAAAAGGACATCAATTAACTGTTTTAGATATTGCGATAAAATCACCTATTAATATCGGTTTACCTCCCTATGAGTTTAATAATATTATTGGAATGGTTACAAAAAAGCCACTCTCAGAGGATGATCCAATTTCAAGGGATATTTTAACTAAATGAGGCAATTATGGTCCAATGGATGGGAGTCATTACTCCTGCATTAAAAGAGGCAATAAAAAACATACGATTTATTGCTTTTGATTTTGATGGGGTATTTACCGACAATATGGTATACACATTTGAAGATGGAAAAGAGGCAGTGAAAAGCAGTCGGTTTGATGGCGAAGGCCTTCAGAAGTTACGTGATCTTGGAATTGAAATGGCCGTTATATCAGCAGAAAAAAACCCAGTTGTTATTGCAAGGTGCAGAAAATTAAAAATACCCTGCTATAATGGATGTGATGACAAACTTACCGTTCTGCAAGATATTATTAAAGAAAAAAATATAACCATGAAGTATGTTGCATATGTTGGTAATGATATCCGGGACATCCCTTGTCTTTTACATGTAGAAATCCCTATTGTTGTATGTGATGCACACCCAGATGTCTTCCCATATGCTTCATATATTACTTCCCGTCCAGGGGGAACAGGGGCAGTCCGTGAAATATGTGACATGATATCGAAAATTCAAACCAATAAATAATGTAGTATTGGTGCAAAAATGAATAGAAACCTCTTTGACGTAAAAGATCGGGTGATTGTCATTACCGGAGGGATGGGTCAACTTGGTCGCCAATTTACCAGTTCTTTATGTGAAGCCGGAGCAAAAGTTGCGATTTTTGACATACATATTGAAAACACCATATTCCAAGAGAGTTTTCAGACATATTTCTCAAAAGGTATGGTACTACCGGTTGTTGTTGACATTACCAACCGTGAATCAATTGAAACGGGGTTACGTAAGGTAATAAAACAGTGGGGAGTACCTTTTGGATTAGTCAATAACGCTGCGATTGATTCTCCTCCTAAAACATCACTAACCGAAAACGGTCCGTTTGAACAATATCCTGAATCATCTTTTGAACGCATCATGGAAGTAAATGTGAAAGGCGTTGTGTTATGTTGCCAGATAATTGGAGGGGAAATGGCGACAAATAATCGTGGCTCCATTATAAATATTAGTTCGATCTATGGAATTGTCTCCCCAGATCAACGTGTTTACGAATATCGAAAAAATAAAGAGACCCCATTTTTCAAGCCTGTTTCTTATTCCGTCTCAAAATCTGCACTTCTTAATCTTACCAGATATCTGGCGACATACTGGGCTGATAATAACGTACGGGTAAATACACTTACTTTTGGTGGTGTTTACAATAATCAGGATGAAGAATTTCTTAAAGAATATTATGTACGGGTACCTCTGGGGAGAATGGCATATGAAGATGAATACAATGGGGCAATTCAGTTTCTCTTATCTGATGCCTCATCATATATGACTGGATCGAATTTGGTTATTGATGGAGGATGGACAGCATGGTAAATCTTGATATGAGTTGTTTATTTCCACCAACAATCCCGAACTGGATTGATGGGAAAGAGATAACAAATAAAAAGGGAAGAGTAATCATAAAAAAGAACCCTGCTAATCAAGAAGTGTTATGCAATATCACCGCATCTGATTATTCTGATGTCTCATTTGCCGTTACAGCTGCAAAAAGTGCACAAATGTCATGGGCCTTAATGCCAGCTGTTCAGCGTGGCAATCTCTTGTTTTCTTTTGCATCAGAAATGAAAAGACATCGCGAAGAAATTGCTCATATTGTTCATTTGGAAACAGGGAAATCTCTTAAAGATGCACGAGGAGAGACAGATGGTGCCATTTTACTTGCTCACTTTTTTGCAGGAGAAGGTCAACGGTTATATGGGAGAACATGTACCAGTGGTGTTGGTAACAAGTATGCAATGACTATCAGGCAACCGATAGGATTAGCAGGACTTATTGTATCAGCAAATACACCAATTGCTAACATCGCATGGAAACTATTCCCTGCACTTATTTGCGGAAATGCAGTGATTCTTAAAGCTGCACAGGATGCCCCAATAACTGCATGGTTTATGGGTAAAATCGCTCATGATATCGGCTTACCATCAGGTCTTTTTAATATTATTCAAGGGCATGGCAGAGAGGTAGGAAATGAGATCGTAAAGCATCCAGATATTGACATCATTAGTTTCACCGGATCTACATCAGTTGGAAAGGAGATTAATATTATCTGTGCAGAAAGACTTGCACGCGTTTCTCTTGAACTCGGCGGTAAAAACCCACTAGTTGTTTGTGATGATGCAGACCAAGATAACGCAGTAAAATGGATCCTTCTGTCTGCCTTTAGCAATGCCGGACAGCGCTGTGCTTCAGCAAGTCGCATTATAATTTTTGATACAATATATGAAAAAGTCGTTGAGAAATTAAAAGAAAAGACCGATAAATTAAAGGTTGGAATTTTTGATACCGATGATTTTGGACCTGTAATAAATGAAAAACAACTGCAGAATATGCTTAATATCGTCAATAGGGCAAAAGAATCCGGGGGGAGAATTATTACTGGAGGATACAGATTATCTGATGTTGATCATGCATCTGGATATTATATGGCCCCTACTCTTATTGATAATGTTCACCCTAATGATGAAATATCACTCAAAGAGATATTTGGACCAATTGCTTGCTTATACCGGGTCAAAGATTTTGCAGAAGCTCTTCACCTTGCAAATAATTCTCAATATGGGCTTACCAGTTGCATTCACACAAAAAATGTTAACCGTGCAATAGAATTTTCTCAGAAAATCCAATCAGGAGTTGCTGTTGTAAATGGAGGTACATATGGGAGCGAACCTCACATGCCTTTTGGTGGATTTAAAGAATCCGGGAATGGAACAAGAGAACCAGGCACTGAAGCTCTCGATGTCTATTCAGAATTAAAAGATATTTACTTATTTGTTGATGAAAATCAATTGTGAGTTAATTATACACATATAATAGAAATTTTAGGATTGGAGAATTGGAGCAAAATTATGGATATTGTGGCATTAATACCTGCCCGTTCCGGATCAAAGCGTATTCATGATAAAAACATTTCTCCTCTTTTGGATCATCCCCTGATAGCATATACCATTCAAGCTGCATTAGACAGTGGAATATTTGCTTCAGTCATTGTTTCGACGAATTCATTAGGATATGCCGATATTGCTCGATATTATGGGGCAGATGTCCCATTTCTTCGTCCTGATGAATATTCTCAGGATTTGTCACCAGATATTGACTGGGTTCGTTATACCCTAATTAAACTTACAGAAATTGGGATGAGTTTTGATTGTTTCAGCATACTCCGCCCAACAAGTCCGTTTCGGATGCCGCACACGATTCAAAGGGCCTGGAAAGAATTTACATCTGAAGTATATCTGGATTCATTAAGAGCTATAGAAAAATGCACACAACATCCTGGAAAAATGTGGATTGTACGGGGGAAGAAAATGTATCCACTCTTACCATTTGGATCTGAAAAACAACCATGGCATAGTAGTCCAACGCAATCACTGCCAGATATTTATATTCAGAATGCAAGTCTTGAGATAGCCTGGACAAAAGTTGCTATTGAAAAAGGAACAATTTCAGGAGAAATGATTGTTCCCTTTTTCACTGAGGGTTTAGAAGGATTTGACATCAATTATCCCTATGACTGGCAGGTGGCTGAAGAACTCATTCGTACGAAACAAGCAATTCTGCCATCTATCACACAAATCCCTTACAATCAGCAATAATATTATGATTATGATTAATCTTTTACCACTATCGATTCTCCCTGACAATGGATTTATTTCTCATTATTGATTTAGTTATAAAGAATGTTTAATTAGGTGTTTTATGGTTGATATAAGTATTATTTCTCAAACAGAATTTGTTCGTATTTGGTCATCATCATTGTCAAGGGAGAATCGCCTCTCTCTTGTAGCAGACATGTGTAGAGTAAATGCCCTATCGTCAATAAAAAAAGCAGGATCCGGCCATCTGGGTTCTTCATTGAGCTCAATTGACATTGTAACAATGTTGTACTATTCTGAATTGAAAGGGATTTCACATGAGAAGAATAATCCAGATCGTGATATTTATTTTTCATCGAAAGGACATGATGTTCCAGGATATTACGCAGTATTATATTCACTAGGACTTTTACCAAAAGATCAATTTATCCTCCTGAGAAGGATTAAGGGGACTTGTGGTCATCCAGATATTGGTACACCTTGTGTTGAAGCAAATTCTGGTTCATTGGGTATGGGTATTTCTAAAGCAAAAGGTATGGCTTTTGCTAAACGATACAACAACAAGAAAGGGCGTATTTTTGTAATGCTTGGAGATGGTGAACTTCAGGAAGGACAAAATTATGAAGCCCTTCTCACCGCTGTCAATCAAAAATTGTCAAATATTATCGTGATTATTGATCATAATAAGGTTCAGACAGATAAACAGGTCTGTGATGTAAGTGATCTCGGAGACCTTGAATTAAAGTTTCAGACTTTTGGATGGCACACTGCCAGATGTAACGGTCATAACTTTACCGACTTCGAAGGTGTTTTGCGTTCCTTTGATAAAATTATTGATAAACCCAAAGTAATTATTGCAGATACAATAAAGGGGAAAGGAATTTCTTTTATGGAACACCCTGCTGCACTTCAGGCTGGAGAGGGATTATATCGCTGGCATTCAGGGGCCCCGGATGATACATCATATCAATCTGCCCTTTCAGAGTTGAGACAAAAAATTAACAATCAACTTGCAATTTTTGGTTTAGATTCACTAAAGCTTGAAACCATAGCACCAGAATGCAAACCATCTGCATCGATTTCTGAAGAATATATTTCAGATGCATATGGAAAAGCTCTTTTAGAGATAGCCCGGAAAAGGAAAGACATCATTGTTCTTGATGCTGATTTGGCTGCAGATTGTCATATACGTACATTTGAACAGATTTTACCTTCCCAGTTTATTGAAAACGGGATTGCGGAGCAGGATATGGTTTCCATGGCAGGGGGTCTTGCACTTCAGGGTCTTCTCCCAATAGTTCATTCTTTTGCTGCTTTTCTTTCATCAAGGGCTAATGAACAGATATATAACAATTGCTGCGAGAAAACAAAGATTATCTATGCATGTCATTATGCTGGATTATTACCTGCAGGCCCTGGTCAATCTCATCAGAGTATTCGGGACATTTCACTTTTTGGGGCAATGCCGAACATGGAAATTTTACAACCATGTAATGCAGAAGAAACAAAAGAGATCGTTAATTACTGCATTAATCAAACCAAAAATAATTGTATGATACGCCTTGTAATTGGACCATCACCACGAGTAATAAATTTACCTTCTGATTATTCATTATCGAAGGGATCAGGTACAGTTATTAATGAGGGCTCTGATGCAATTATTTTTGCATATGGACCAGTAATGCTCCATGAATCACTTATTGCAGCTGAATTATTAGCAAAAAAAGACCTTTCTTTGAAGGTTGTAAACATGCCATGGTTAAATGTTGTTAATCAATCCTGGCTTCAATCGGTCATTGGAGAGATAAAGAATATTTTTATTCTGGAAGATCATGTGTTATTTGGAGGTCTTTTCGATACACTTATGTATCATCTAATAAAAATACCCGCTTTCTACGGCAGAAACGTAGAGTTATTAGGCATTATAGGATTACCTGCCTGGGGGAGACCCTGGGAGGTTCTGCAATATCACGGATTAAATGGAAATTCAATAGCAGATAAAATTCTTACAAAATCAGATGGTAATAATGAAGACACATAATTCTGATGTGATACTATTTATTGAACATGTGGCCCGTGAATTGGATATTGCATGTCTAATAAAATATTACCTGGAACAATTAAACACTACAGTAACGATTGTTTCATTGCCCTACAGAAAAAAGTTTAAATTAAATAAGAAGAATGTTAAAATCCTTGTATTTCCTTATTGTTTTTCCCTTGGGATTTATAAATCAATAATTTCTGGTTGCTTTGATGTTACCATTTTGAACCTTGCATATGAACAAATATTTCAGAATATTAATGTAGAATTAAAAGCCCCAAAAGATATATTTGCGCAAAATTATGTGCTTCATCACTCCTGGAGCAACCATTTCTCTAATTATCTTATGAATTATGGGGTCAAACAGGATAATATCATATTGAATGGAAATTTAAGTTATGCACTCTATAATAAAAAATATCGCGATTATTTTCCATCCAGAATAGATCTTGCAGAACAATTTAATTTAAACCCTCACAAAAAGTGGGTTTTTATTCCTGAAAATTATGCAGCTGCATTTTATTCGGAAACAAAAATAAAAGAGAAGATAAATTATGGTATTGATCCAGATGAAATTTACAGGTATACCGAATTTGCATCTCACTCTCTCAAAATAGTTATTCAATGGTGTATTGATATCCTGAAAAGAGAAGATATCGAGATAATCTTTCGTCCTCGACCTGCGGTATCTTTAGATAAGATGAAGAAATTTTTCTCAGAGGTGAATCAGGATCTACCTGCTAATTTAAAAATAATAAAAGAAAAAACAGTTAGAGAATGGATTTTAGCAAGTGACATCGTTATCTCCTCATATAGTACAACCCTTATCGAGGCTGCAATAGCAGAAAAACCAATTGCTATGCTGGCTCCAATTCCTTTTCCCCACTATATTGAGGCAATATGGTATGAAATGGTTTCTAAATTAACCGGTTTTGACGAATTTAAAACCTTTATTTCGGATACACCTTCTGGTTCTTTTAAATCTCTTGAGTGTTGGGCAGAAACTGAAATGATGAGTAAAGGTAATCCTATTTTTGGCATTGTTACCATCATCTCTCATTTGAAAAAAAAAGGATATCCGATTCCAAAAGTATTTTGTAAAATGCCAATCGGGAATTCAATCCTATCAATTATGGTTACAATTTTTTATCATTTCAGAGCCTTGATAGATAATTATCGAAACCATCAGTCAGAATTAATGGATCTCTATGAACAAGATTTTTTTACTGATGAGGATGTAAAGCAACGTGTCGAACGATGGAAAAGGGTGATAGAACACTAAGATAAGTGCTCATACCCGATATTAAGAGTGGGTCTGAAAATTTGTATTATTTATATAATATCCTTATGAAATTTTTCATAATTATATTAATTAAATTATAATGCCACAACAAGTATTTATACATTTTTAAAAAAAAAACCTTAAAAACCAATGAATCATCATATTCCAATATGGTATTAAAATACATATCAGCGACATCAAACCATTTTCTTTTTTGTGCAACCGTCTTCCCATACCATTCCAACTTCATTATTTCTAAAGCAGAAGAACTCGTATTTTCTGATTGATTGGGAAATAATTCAATTGCAGGGATTGAATTGTAAAAGGCATTAAACATTATCTTTGCTTCATCGGTGCATAATTGAATATTTCTACTTCCCTGTTTCTCGTGTATTCGATTTGTAACAATGTTGAATGGAATATGACCAATTTCATATGTACGCAATATTCGTAGCCACATATGGGTATCTTGAGTATACTTCAGGTTTTCATCGAAATTCCCAATCATTTCAAAACAGTTTTTATGAATAAAAATGGAGGAGCCATTAATATATGCAGCTCCCAGAATTTTCCGTAATGCAACCTCTCGGGGATACCAGGGTACCTTAAAAAATTGAATAAATCTCCCACTCGTATCAATATGTGAAAAATCAGTATAACTGGCAGGAATATCAGGATTTTCTTTATGAAATGCAACTTGTTTCGATAATTTATCAGGATCCCATATGTCGTCATGGCTTAACCAGGCAAAAAAATCCCCACTCATGACATTAATTCCTGCATTAAGTGCACTTGCTACTCCACCGTTGTCTTTATGAATGCCTTTGATTTTTTCGTTATACGACAGGATTATCTCCCAGGTATCATCTGTTGACCCATCATCAACAACAATTATCTCATAATTCTGGTATGTCTGATTAAGAACGCTGTCAATTGCTTCCCTGAGATAATCACTGCCATTATACACCGGGATAACAACCGATACAAAAGGATTCTTCATTTCCATGAATCAAATCCCAAGGATAATTTTTCCAACAGTCGAACTGACACTCGGAAATACATATTCTTCTGGAACCGTACCGTTGCCGGGATTAGATGTAACGATCTCAATACATCTCAAAATACTTTCCGGGTTGGTACCAGATAAGATATTTAATCCTCTTTCAAGAGTTTCAGGCCGTTCCGTAGTATCCCTGATTGTTACATTAGGAATCCCTAATAATGCACATTCTTCCTGAACTGTTCCGCTGTCACTGATGACAACAAATGCATGTTTTTCAAGGGCTAAAAAATCAAAAAATCCAAACGGTTCTAAAAATTCAATTTTTGAATGATTACTTCCCGATATCCGGTTCATTCTCTCACGAGTGTGCGGATGGGTACTCACGATAACAGGAAGATTATATTTCTCCCAGATCAGATTTAAAGAAAGAAGAAGGTTCTGCAATCGATCAGGATTATCAACATTTTCAGACCGATGCATTGTCACAAGGAAATAGCCATGCTCTTTTAGGTTTACATTTTTGATTACCTGTGAACAGGAAATTTCGGGATCATAATAGGTAATAACCTCATGTATCGGATTGCCGGTAACCAAAATTCTCCGGGATTCTATCCCTTCTAAAAGGAGATTCATCCGGCTTCTCTCAGTGTAGGGTAATAATATATCACTCGAGTGATCAATTATCCGCCGGTTTACCTCTTCAGGCACCCTATCATCAAAGCACCGGTTTCCTGCCTCCATATGATACACAGGAATTCCCATTCTTTTTGCAATGAATGCACAAAGTGCACTGTTAGTATCTCCCAGGATGAGTATTTTATCTGGTTTTTCAGACTGAAAAATTTTCTCGCAACCACAGAGAATATTTCCTATCTGTTCACCTGCAGAATCAGCCCTGACTCCAATATGATAGTCGGGATTTCGTATCTTTAGTTCTTCAAAAAAAATATCACTGAGGCTTTTATTGAAATTCTGACCTGTATGGACCAGGATGTGAGTGCAGAACGTATCCAGTAGAGGTATTATTCTGCTTAACCTGATTATCTCCGGCCGTGTTCCAAGGACTGTGATAATCTTCATCTCAGCATCTCAATCCCATTACAATCACATTGTTCAATCAATAACTGGTGCATCGTGAGATACTGCAGCACTTCTTCTTTGTTCATACACCTATCTGCAGAACTAAACTCCTTTGATAGTGTTTTTCCATAAGAGTAATCCGGATTAAGCTCAGGAAGCATCGGCTTTATGACGTAATAGTCCCCTCGTTTCTCTGTCCGGTATGCTTCTTCATCAGATATCAAAATCTCATGTATCTTTTCACCGGGCCGAATACCGATCTCCTGCAGCTTTATAGGTCTTTCTCCAATCAGACAGTGTGCAATATCCATAACATGAGCAGATTTTGCAATAGGAATATAGGTTTCACCAGGGAGGGCATCTTTAACAGCCGCAAAGATGGTGTCAACTGCATCATTGAGGCTTAAGAGGAATCGGGTCATATCTGATGTGGTGATGGTTACCGGGCCGCCGGTTTTTATCTGGTCATGAAAGAGAGGGATTACTGATCCCCGCGATGCGAGGACATTGCCATATCGCACACAGATAAACCGTGTCCGGGGGCATTCAATATTTGCAGCAATAAACACTCTCTCCTGGATTGCTTTGGTCATACCCATCACATTAACGGGTTTACAGGCTTTATCTGTAGAAATTCCCACCACCGTCTCAACCGGGAGATCAAAAAGACGTATCGCCTTGATAATATTTTCAGGTCCCAATGTATTTGTTCTGACGGCTTCTGCAGGGAAGTATTCACAACTGGGAACCTGTTTTAATGCCGCTGCGTTAAAGACAACATCAACACCACGGACTGTACGGGCGACTGATTCAAAATCCCTAATATCACCAATTCTGAACTCTAGGAGTCTTTTAAAGTTGTTAAAGATGACCTCGTCGGTTGAGGCTTTTTTATTAAGGTATTCAATTCGGATTGCATGTTGCTTGGCTTCATCACGGGAAAAGACTATGATCTTCTTCGGAAGGCCACAATCTTCTGATAGCAGGCGTTTTATGAGGACTTTCCCGAGAGATCCGGTGCCGCCTGTTATTAAGATGGTTTTATTTGTGAACATATCTGTGGTTATTATAGGGCGTTTTATCGATATACAACTGTTCTATCATCATTTCCCAGGACGGAATAGAGATACCAGTATCTTTTATGAACCGGGAACCATCAAGACTCCGGTTACAGACAACAGAATCATCTGCAATGATGGTGATATTAAGATTGAAACGATTAATTATCATACTGATGAGATCGAACTTTGATATTGGCGTAGAAGCCACATGATAAAGTCCGGTGAGATTTTTTTTTCTGGTGAGAATATCATCAAGAATTTGTGCATGAGCATTAGTTGTCAGGCCACTAAAGATTGCTTTTGTATATCCATGAATCTCTTTACCATCCTGTTGTAAAACCCATTCAAAAAGGCTACGAAATCCGGAAAGTTCTCTCCCAATAAGTGAGGTACGAAGTGTTAAACATCTCCCTTGTGTTACCTCTCCAAGTAATTTTGATCTGCCATAGAGGTCTTCTGGATCCGGGATATCAGTCTCTTTATAATTACCATCTTTCCCGGAAAAAACACAGTCTGTGCTGTAATGGATCAGCCGAATACCTTTTTTATTACATACCTGAGCGAGCTGATGGGGAAAGAGTGAGTTTATGGTAATTGAGGGTAATGGATCCTGTGCCTGTGGAAGTTGTTTTACAATGCCTATGCAGTTTATAATGACATCTGGATTTACTTTTTCAATCGCATTATTGATTGATGTAAAGTCAGCTGCATCAATATTGTTCAGGATTTTTACTCCAGAAAATACCGGATAATTGGCATACTCTGATAGATCTTTGCGCGTGGTTCCTGTAACATCATGTCTTTGAGAGAGATTCTGTATTAATTTATGACCGAGCATACCGGTGGTTCCAAAAATTATTATCTTCAATTTATTACCCCCAATAATATAATATTATAGTTTAATAATATAGTCAAATTATGATAAATTTAATAATTATGAATGACTTGCTCATAGATCTCAATTACCCTCTTTCGTATAGTGTAGTACGATAATCTATCTTCAATAATTTTTTTGTTAATGTGAGCTGCTTTTTCAATAAAAGAGGGATTGTTTATTGCAAATAATATTGCTCCTCTTACATCATCAATATTTTCCGGGTTAACAAGCAAACCATTTATCCCATGTTCAATCCATTCCCGTATCGGATCTAAGTTTGAATGAATAGGTAAGGCACCAAGTATCATTGCTTCAATAAGCGATCCAGGTAAACCATCATTTACTGTTAAACTAATGAAGATTTTAGACAATCCTATTTTTTGAAGTATTTCTTCATACCTTAAATAACCCAATTCTTCATAATTAATACCCAATTTCTCCTTTTGCCTGGATACTTCATTATGTATATTTGGACCTGATTGAGCGATAAAAATATCTAAATTCAATAAGTGTTCTTGAATTGAATTTAATGCTTTTATAGCATTAAGCCCCCTTCCTACAATATCTCCATCACTAATATCCCTCCCTTTTAGGAAAATTCCATTCCGATTTTTGGGAGGAATTGTGGAATACTGGTTCATATTCTCAATATCAATTCCCCCGAATGCCGGGAGAAAACCTAAAAACTCTCCCTGAAATCCAAACTTTTTTGCAAGGGAAAAGTCACGATGGCATTCACTTATATAAAAATCTGTTTTTAAAAATATTGATTTTACAAGATTATAGTTTTGTCTCCCTAAATTAGGAAATAAATCTAGATCGGTTCCCCAACTCGAAACAATCCAAATGGGTTTTTTCCGATTTTTTCTAGATTTTATTACTTTAATTTCTGGATGCAAACAAATATTCCAATTATTATTAATGCCTAATGTATGAATGATATCAGGTTTTAAATAAAATACAAGGATATAGAAATAAATATCGAATACTACACTTATCCAAGTAAATTTTTTTTGTATATATAGTATTAACTTAAATATAAGCCGATTAATAAAGCATAAAAATTTATTTTGTCCAGGAAGCGGAGAATAAACAGGATATTTAAAATCTGGATTACAATAACAATTATTTGAGGAATAAATAATTATATCATATCCTGAAATTTGTTGTATCCACCTTATTGCATGAATACTTGCAGGATTTGCGACAAAAATAATCTTCATAAAAATGTACTTTCCCTAAACCATTCAGCATATTCCTTTAGTCCATCTTGAATATTGATTTTAGGTTTCCACCCTAGAGAGAGACACTTAGTGATATCAGCGATATATCTATCTGGATCTCCAATTTTTCTTTCTCCCGAATATTGTACCTGATCCTTTTTTCCAAATAAATGTATTAGTGACCTAACAATTTCATTTACTGAAGTCCCTATGCCTGTCCCCCCATTGATAATAAAAAATGGTCCGCGATTATGATGTTGTGCAATCTGAAAAATTAGTTGTGAGGCATCAGATATGTGAAGAAAATCGCGAACTTCATAACCGGTTCCATAAAAAATTAAATTGTTATTGCTTATCTTTTTACAAACATCAAACAATAGCTGTTTTTTTAGTCCAACACCATATAATGAGAAAAATCTAATAATTGCAATTTCAATGCCATATTCAGAATAATATTTACAAATATGCTCTCCGATCATCTTATTATACCCATATGGGGAAACAGGTAAAAAAGGAGTATCTTCCTTAATCGGTACTTTTTTCACAACTCCATATACTGCAGCACTTGAAGGGAAGATTAATTTAGTTTTTGGGGAGTAAATTCTAATATATTCAAGAACATCAATAAGAGTATTGACATTTTTTTGATAATCGTAATAAGGATTATTGAATGAATCTCCAACTGATCCACTTCCAGCACAATGTATCATGAGATCAGGAATAATATTTAATTTAATTAAAGATTTTAGGTTTACATTACAATTAATAAATTTTATATCATGAGATTGGATGCTGTTTCCGTGTCCAATCATTATTACATCATAATTTTCTTTATGAAATTTTATACCAACATTTCTACCCAAAAAACCAGAACCACCGGTTATTAAAACTTGCTTATTCATTATTTATTTTTTTAATAATTTTTGCAGGATTTCCTGCAACTAGGGAATAAGCAGGAATATCACTTGTAACTACACTATTTGCACCAATTACAGAGCCTTCTCCAATAGTAACTCCTTTAAGAATTGAGACATTAAAACCAATCCAAACATGCTTATTTATCACAATTGGATCAGATTTTACAAATGTCCAATCTTTATTGAGAATAAAATTATTTTTATCCATCAAATAGTCATTATAACATTGGACCACATCATTTTTTCTTTGTTGCCAAAAAATTGAGTGTGAGTCCGTATCGATTATAGTACATCCCCATGCCATTAATACATCATCATCAATAGTAATTTTTTCTGCACAGATGAATTTAGAATTCCCAAGTTGGCATCGTTTACCGATTTTAATTTTTGCATTTGACTTTAAAATAGAGAAATTTGAAAAAATATGGGAATTTTCACCTATTTCCAGGCATATTTTATTAATGGGAGGCAGATTAAAAATTTTAATACTCGCACAGGGATCAATAATCGCTGTTGAATCCACAGCAATATGTTCTCTGTATTGATCAAAGGAATTTAATTGTAATTTTGATAAGATTTTTAACCAAAATTTAATTATTCTGCAAAAGATACGTTTCATTTCCTTCTCGACTCCAGATTATACTTTTATGATCCCAGTAGGTAAGATTACGAATTGTGCTTGTCAAAAAATTTTGAGTGTCCTCGATAAGATACCAAGTACTTTCTGGGAAATAGTTTTTCATCAGGTGATTGTTCATTGGATTGATGACTTTTTGTCCAAATAGATATGTGATAGATAGTATTGTTGCCGAAAATGCTATGACCTGACAATGGTTAAAAACTGGCTGCATCAATTCAATAGGATACTTCCTAAATTCTTCAGGAAAAAGTTGAACCCTATAATCATTCATTGTTTTTAGTAGTTTCTCCCCTAATGGTGAGAGTGAAAAAGGATGCTGTTTAATAAATATTGTAGAGCCTTTGGGAATGTTTGTGCAAATAATCTCCTCATACATATTTAATTCTAAATCAGGATACATATAACCACATTCTGATAAGTTTGTTAAAACCAAAATATAGCATGGGGATATTGATTGTTCAATAATGGTTTTGCAATAATTATATAATTCCTTCTGGTGTTGTACACAGGTGTTAATGGTCTGCATTACTATTGACCGAGGTATAATAAGGATTTCTTTATCGGAAGAAAATTTACCACTCCAATCTGTCGGTAATATTGTTACAATTTTTGTTTCTTGCCCTAGTCGGATCGGCCTTGTGTTCAAT
>JAFGOM010000049.1 GCA_016926505.1 Methanospirillaceae archaeon | reverse complement strand
TCATCCCTTATATATATTTAGTTCTAAGATATATAGTTATGGTACAATAAAAGTTCAATTAGTTCCTAAAAGTGTGCGAACGGGGAGATAAATTATTATTAATTATTATTATTTTTAAAAAGTATTATATAATCACAAACGCAATACAATTATAGGATTCTATTTTTTTATAATTGTACAATTACATATCAATTCTATTCATTCACTCCAGTCGAAATGAAGGGGTGGGGGTGTACTCACCGATTACTTGTATACATCACCACAAACAAAAACCCAGGTAATCACGGTTAGAGCCTCTTTTATCTGACAAAGCAAAATATCAGGGTATATTCATTCTTTTTTTAGTTATCGGTTCGTTCATAATAATATCCACCAGACGCATAGACTTATCGAATAAGGAGATCCACATATACTAATCTGAAAATCCATGTCTGATAAAATAGAAAATCCTGAAGGTCTTTTCGAAAAATATCTCTCCAGTAGCCAGATTTTTAAAAATCGCGAAGTACTGCGACATACCTATCGTCCCCATATCTTACCTCACAGGAAACCCCAGATTAACCAGATAGCCTCAATACTCGCACCAGCCCTTCAGTTTCAGACACCATCAAATATTCTCATCTACGGGAAAACAGGAACAGGAAAAACAGCAACGGTCCGCTATATTGGTTCAGAACTTGAGCAGGCCAGTTTAAACATGGGGTCAGTCTGCCAGACCGTTCACCTGAACTGTGAACTCATTGATACCCAGTACCGGGTTCTTGCCCAGATCTCAAAATCTCTTCTGGGGGAAGATACTGGCTCCAGTGATAAAATCCGGATTCACATCCCGATGACCGGGTGGCCGACAGACCAGGTGTACAGTGAATTAAAAAATCAGATAGACAGTTATAACGGGGTATTCATCATCATCCTCGATGAGATCGATAAACTTGTAAAGAAGAGTGGTGACGATACCCTGTATAACCTGACCCGTATCAATACCGATCTCCAGAAATCCCGGATCTCAATCATTGGAATCTCCAACGACCTTGGATTTAAAAATTTCCTGGATCCCCGGGTACTCTCGTCATTGTCAGAAGAGGAACTCGTCTTTCCTCCCTACGATGCCCTCCAGTTATGTGACATCCTCAGTCAGAGAGCTGAAATGGGATACATAGAGGGAGCTCTTGAGGATGGTGTCATTCCTCTCTGTTCTGCGTTGGCAGCTCAGGAACATGGAGATGCCCGTCGCGCCCTGGATCTCCTCAGGATATCAGGTGAACTGGCAGATCGTGAGAGATCTCCACAGGTACGGGAAGAACACGTTAAAAAAGCCCAGGCAAAGATCGAGACTGACAGTATGGCTGAATGTATCAAAACCCTTCCCACCCAGAGTAAGGTTGTACTATACTGCATGCTCCTCCTTCAGAGAAGTGGTCATAGTATCTTTATCAGTGGTGAAATATCACGTATTTATACACAGATTGCATCCTCACTTGAGATAGATGTTCTCACGCACCGCCGTATCGTCGATCTCGTATCTGAACTTAACATGCTTGGTATCATCAATACACGCCTCGTGAACCGTGGTCGCTATGGAAGGACAAGAGAGATGTGGTTTGAGGTAAACACCCAGAAAGTCTGGGATGTTATCATGGAAGCAACAGACGGAAGACTCTCACAGATACAGGAAGAAGAGATCCTCCGTAATTTACGGTGATTATTCATGGATAAAACAGACTCATTGCTTCTGGGACTTCTGGAGAAAGACTGCACGACTCCGGTTCATGAACTTGCAGTGATGCTTGAGGTTCCTGAGACTGAAATTGTGAATCGAAAACGCATACTGGAAGAGAAGGGTATTATCAACCGGTATAGTGCCGTGATAAACTGGGAAGAGACAGACAGGGATATGGTGTATGCCATTATTGATCTCAAGGTAACCCCGGAGCATGAACACGGGTATGACCGGATTGCCGAGAAGATCTCATGGTTTTCACAGGTGCAGAGTCTTTTCCTGAAAACGGGAACCCATGATCTTCAACTTGTGGTAAAAGGGGAAAGCATGCACGAGATAGCAGCATTTGTTGCAGAGCATATCGCCCCGATGGATCAGGTACATGAGACGGTCACTCATATCATCATGAAGACCTATAAGCAGAACGGAATCGTGTACCATGAGCGGGAAAAAGGTAAACGTCTCCCTTTCTCGTTTTGAAGTGTTAATATGCGTGATTACATCTCAAGCCTTGCCCGGGTAATTCCTCCTTCAGGGATCAGACGTTTCTTTGACCTGGCAGAGCAGATGGAGAATGTTATCTCACTTGGCGTTGGTGAGCCTGATTACGCAACCCCCTGGCATATCTGCGATGCAGCAATCAGCTCCATTGAACAGGGACATACCTCATATACCTCGAACCGGGGAATGGAACCGCTACGACTTGAGCTGGCACGCTTCCTTTACAATCACTACCAGCTTGAGTACGATCCTGACAAAGAGATGATTATCACAAACGGTGTTTCAGAAGCCCTTGATATCTCTATCAGGAGTATTGTTGATCCTGGTGACGAGGTTCTTCTTGTGGATCCGATTTATGTCTCGTATGCTCCCTGCATCACGCTTGCCGGGGGTGTGCCGGTACCGGTTCCCTGCCTTGCAAAAGACCGGTTTCGTCTTACCCCGGAACAGCTGAATGAGAAGATCACGCCAAAGACAAAAGCACTCGTGATGAACTTCCCGAACAACCCGACCGGCGGGGTCATGAGAAAGGAACACATCAAAGCTGTCGCTGATATTGTTACCGATCATGACCTGGTCATTTTTTCAGACGAGGTCTATGCAGAGCTGACCTATGAGGGAACCCATGTAGCAACTGCATCGATAGATGACCTCCGTAACCGGACCATCACCCTCGGAGGATTCTCAAAGGCATTTGCAATGACCGGATGGCGAATCGGATATCTCTGTGCGCCCCGGGAGATTACCGATGCAGCACTGAAAATTCATCAGTACGTCGCATTATCAGCCCCCACCATGTCACAGCACGCGGCTCTTGAAGCACTCCGTCATGGCAACGATGCCATGCGTGAGATGATAGATGAGTATTATGTTCGGAGAAACCTCTTCGTTGACGGGTTAAACCGGATTGGTCTTTCCTGTCACCTGCCTGAAGGAGCATTTTATGCATTCCCCTCGGTTGAGAATACCGGTCTTTCTGATGTTGAGTTCGCTGAACGTCTTATTACTGAATACCAGGTAGCGGTTGTTCCGGGAAGTGTGTTTGGTGAGGGAGGGATCAACCATGTCAGATGTGCGTATGCGGTCTCACGGGCAGATCTTGGCATTGCCATCGACCGTATGGGTGAATTCATCAAAGAACTCTGAAAACTCCTCGCAGAGAGTTTATGCGACCACGATCTGCTGATATATCTTTATCTTTTTTCCCGTCCCACCTCTTTAGGTTAGGATGACATGTACCATCATCGTGGGCGGCAATTTTGGAGATGAAGGGAAAGGAAAGATAGTTTCACATGTCGCCCATAAAGACAGACCTACGATAATTACACGTGGGGGGGTAGGTCCAAATGCCGGGCATACCGTAGTGGTCGGCGAGAAGAAATATGGGGTACGGATGTGTCCGTCAGGATTTGTATATCCTGATGCCAGACTCATGATAGGCACGGGAGTACTTGTAGATCCGAGAGTATTTGCACAGGAGATCGAGGTACTGGGGGTCAAAGACAGGATTTTTGTCGATAAGCGGTGTAGTATCATCGAGACCTCCCATATAGAGGAGGATAAGAACAATTCACACCTTGCAAAGACAGTGGGATCGACCGGAACCGGTTGTGGCCCTGCAAACCGTGATCGCGTGATGCGTATCGCCCGCCAGGCAGAACAGGTTCCTGATTTAAGTCCCTATCTTACCGATGTTCCGTATGAGGTCAATACAGCTCTTGACCGGAACGAGACGGTCCTTATCGAAGGAACCCAGGGTTTTGGTATCTCTCTCTATTACGGTCATTATCCTTTTGTAACAAGCAAGGATACCTGTGCCTCCCAGATGGCAGCGGACAATGGTGTCGGGCCTACCCGCATCGATGATGTTATCGTCGTTTTTAAGGCCTATCCAACCCGGGTTGGAGAAGGACCCTTTGCCACTGAGATGCAACAGGAAAAGGCACATGAGAAAGGGATCCAGGAATTTGGAACGGTAACAGGGCGGGAAAGAAGGATCGGTAACTGGGATGGAAAGATGGCACGGTATGCTGCCATGATAAACGGCTGTACCCAGGCCGCAATAACCGGTATCGATCACGTGGATCCGTCCTGCTTTGGCATTACATCGTATGATGCCCTCTCGGACGAAGCATTGCAGTTTATAAAGAAGGCTGAGGCTGATATCGGAGCAAGGGTAACCCTTATCTCTACCGGACCGGAACTAACACAGATCATTGATATACGTGATGAACTATGAAACGAGAACTCCATGATATCCTTTGTTGCCCGGTCTGTAAAGGTGATCTCACTCTGGAAGTACTGGAAGAAGATGAACGTGAGATAATCACCGGTTCTCTTACCTGTGCAGCCTGCAATGTTGTGTATCCCATAGAGGAAGGAATCCCCAATCTGCTTCCCCGGAACCGTGATGAGTAAAGCGGGGAATAACCGGTAATGAGTGTCTGAACAGACAGGAAATTCTCATTTTGACATACCGTTTCCATAGATATATCAGGTTAAGTAGGCAGATCCATTCCGGCACCTGTTTGTATGGATTCCCCGATAATGAGCATTCTTTTTAAATCTGTTTCATGAAAAAAACCAGATTTCTGTAGTATGATCCCAATTCATGCAGTCATTACCGGGATTATTCTCCTCATCGCTCTTCTCGTTGATCAGGTTATCGGTGATCCCAGATCACGGTTTCATCCGGTTGCGATGATAGGGACCTTTATCGGATGGTGGGGGGATCCGGTTTTGTATCCCCAAAAGGTACAGCGTATTGTCGGGTTCGGTATGTGGTTTGTCACAACCGGTATCTTCACACTTCCCTTTTTCCTGGTACAGGTATATACCCCGGTATGGTTGTACATCATCGCAGCACCGTTCTTTTTAAACTGCTGTTTCGCCGTCCGGTCTTTACAGGAGCATGCAGAAGCGGTACAGAATGCAGTCACAGTACAGGCAGCCCAGAAGCAGGCTGCACTGTTAGTATCGCGTGATACAAGCACGCTCTCAGATGAACAGATCCTCTCAGCCGCATATGAATCGGTAGCAGAGAACCTTAATGACAGTATTATCGCTCCTCTCTTCTATTTTGCTCTCTTTGGTCTTGCCGGGGCAGCCCTGTACCGGGCAGCCAATACCATGGATGCCATGCTCGGATACACGGATGAACGTGCGAGGATAGGCTGGTTTGCAGCACGGGCAGATGATCTGCTCTCTTTTTTCCCGGCGCGACTGACAGGTTTTCTCCTGTTCATCCTTTTTCTGTTCAAAGGAAGGTTCCATCAGGCATACACCGTTTTTCAGAGAGACAGGAAAAAAAGGCCGGGTTATAACGGTGGCATTCCCATCTCGATCATGGCCGGGGGGGTCGGGGTTCTCTTTGAGAAGGAAGGTGTCTACCGGATAGGAATACCGGAAAGATCCCTTGCTCTTGCCGGATGCGAGATAATCAGTCTCATGAAGAAAACAACCATCCTGTTCGTGTTTTTAGCGATTACCGTACTCCTTTTATTCAGCTGGTTCTCTAATATGTAGGATTACATGAAACTGGAAGATCTCAGACATGGTACCGTCCTACTAAAACGTGGATTTGCATCCATGCAGAAGGGAGGTGTCATTATGGATGTCGTGAATGCAGAGCAGGCGAAAATTGCCGAGGAGGCAGGAGCCGTTGCAGTAATGGCACTTGAGCGGGTTCCGGCTGACATCAGGAAGGCAGGCGGTGTTGCCAGGATGGCTGATCCCAATAAAGTGATCGAGATCATGGAGACGGTCTCAATCCCGGTTATGGCCAAGACACGGATCGGTCATTTTGTCGAGGCACAGGTTCTTGAATCACTGGGTGTTGATATGATCGATGAGAGTGAGGTACTGACCCCGGCAGATGAGGAATACCATATCGATAAAAAGAAATTTACCGTTCCATTCGTATGCGGAGCCCGAAACCTCGGCGAGGCTCTCCGCAGGATAGATGAGGGTGCAGCCATGATCCGGACAAAGGGAGAAGCAGGAACCGGTAATGTTGTCGAGGCGGTCAGGCATATGCGGGCAATCACCAGTGAGATACGACGTCTGCAGGGGATGGATGAGACTGAGATGGTACAGCGTGCCCGCGAGATTGAAGCCCCGGCACCACTCGTGATAGAAACCGCAGCACTGGGTCGTCTGCCGGTAGTAAACTTCTCTGCCGGGGGGATCGCAACACCGTCAGATGCTGCCATGATGATGCAGATGGGATGTGACGGGGTCTTCGTCGGTTCAGGTATCTTTAAGTCCGGGTCACCTGAACTAATGGCAAAGGCAATTGTTGAGGCTGTCAACCATTACGATGAACCTGCGGTGATTGCCGAGGTCTCGAAAGGACTTGGTGAAGCGATGCGCGGGCTTGATATCCATCTGCTGGCTCCTGAAGAGGTGCTCCAGACCCGTGGCAGGTAAGCCTTCCCTTTTCCGGATCGGAATACTTGCCCTTCAGGGGAATGTAACTGAGCATATCGATGCGTTTACGCATGCGTGTCGCATACAGGATATTCCCCATGAGATTCTTCCGTTACGAAAAAAAGAAGAGATAACAGGTCTTACTGCCATCGCGATTCCCGGAGGAGAATCAACGACGATTGCCCGACTCATCGACAAAAACGGGATGAGAGATGCGATGGTTCATTTTTCCGGCTCCTATTTTGCCACGTGCGCCGGTCTTGTTCTCCTTGCATCAGAGATCATCGGTGAAGAGCGGTATACACCGCTTGGGATCCTTGATATCTCGGTCAGTAGAAATGCATTCGGCAGGCAGAAAGACTCCTTTGAGTCAGACATTAACGTTCAGGGACTCGATACCCCGTTTCATGCGGTTTTTATCCGTGCTCCTGTTGTCATTCGGACAGGCAGTCATATACAGGTGCTTGCAGCGATTGATTCCATGGCTGTAGCACTGCAGGCAGGAAAACACATGGCATTTGCATTTCACCCGGAATTATCAGGAGATCTCCGGCTTCATTCCCTGTTTCTTTCCACCCTCTCCTGACTGGTATAATCCGATTCCCTGCCTTTTATCGTTTCTTACCCTGGTTTTTCACCCCTTCAATCGCAGCAGCGATCGCTTCGGGGTCCCCGAGGTACTGCCGGTCTATCGGCCTGATATCGTCATTCAGGTGGTATACAAGCGGAATACCGGTCGGGATATTGATACCGGTTATCTCATCATCTGAGATCTGGTCAAGATGTTTTACCAGTGCCCTGATGCTGTTTCCATGTGCAACGATAAGCACCTTCTTTCCTTCCCTGATTGCCGGTTTGATAGCCTCTTCCCAGTAGGGGACAGATCTCTTGACATTGTCATGTAAGCATTCGGAGAGGGGGATCTCTTCGCTCGCAAGATGGCTGTACCTCTGATCACAGGCAGGATTATCGGGATCATCGGGCGTAAACGCAGGAGGCCGTATCTGGTAACTTCGTCTCCAGATATGTACCTGTTCGTCGCCATATCTGGCTGCAGTCTCTGCCTTGTTCAGTCCGGTCAGGGCACCGTAATGTCGTTCATTGAGCCTCCAGGATCGGTACACCGGGATCCACATCAGATCCATCTCGTCAAGAATACACCAGAGGGTCCTGATTGCCCGTTTCAGAACCGAGGTATAGGCGATATCAAAGAGATATCCTTCTTCCCGCAACAATAATCCTGCTTTATGGGCCTCCTCTACCCCTTTCTCTGAGAGATCAATATCTTTCCATCCGGTAAACCGGTTCTCCTTATTCCAGAGGCTCTCTCCATGGCGAACCAAGACAAGTGTATGCATACTACAGGTACTGTTGCAGTTTTGCAGGCATAAGGGTGTGGAAGGAGGATCAGGCGGGGATGAAGAACAAAGTGAGGTCCGCGGGATGTGTTTCATCCGGGATAAGAGAGAGCGGGAGAAAAACCGTGGGGTGGGAATAATTTCTGAAAAATCACGGGTGCAGGTAGGATAGCTCAGAGGAAAAAAGAGAGATCGATAACAATAAAATGAGATGTGGTGTTTTCCCGTTCACAGGCGGGATGCAACAACATCCCAGTCGATGATCGAGAAGAACTGTTTTACAAACGCTGCCCTGTCGTTCTTGTAGTCAAGATAATAGGCATGTTCCCAGAGATCAAGGACAAGGAGGATGCTAAATCCAGGATATACGTTTGTATTATGCTTCTCTATCTGCATTATCAGGAGACGTCCGGTCTTTTTGCATAAGGAAAGGGCAGCCCATCCGGATCCCTCAACACTTGTTGCAGCTACAGAGAACTCCACAATAAACCGTTCGAGTGATCCGAAGTCAGCATGGATCAGATCCCGGATCCTTCCTGCCGGTGGTTTTGCATTCTTCTGCGGGCAGAGGTTCTCCCAGAAGAGAGAATGTAAGACATGTCCTCCGACATGGAATGAAAGTTCTTTTAGTGTTGCTTTCTGGTCCAGGTCTGATCCGTCTCTCCGTGCGTTATCAAGTTTTTCGAAGATTGCATTGGCCCCGGTCACGTACGCCTGGTGGTGTTTCTGGTGATGGAGGCTGAGTTGTTCCTCTGATAATACCGGGCTTAAATCGCCATACCCGTATTTAAGGGCTGGTAAAGTGTACATTCGTTCCATGGTCTTTTCACCGATAGAAAGGAATGGATGGTATACTATAAAGATATTGAGTTATCTCGCCGGTTCGTACCAGTCAGTGTTTTTATACATCCCGGATTACTGTTTCATACCGGAAGGGATATGAAACCGGCAGGTCATACCCTATTTTCATGAGATATGGTTATTTTATACTTTTTTGTATTCTATTCACTCTTTTCCCGACCTTTGCTGCGGCTGATATCTTCCCGGTTCAGGCAGCCTATCCTCTGGAGATACCAGAGAACGCAACCGGGACGATGGTCACGATGGTACAGAACAATGCCAGCATACAACTCGATACTCTCTCGGTTGTCCTGTACCTGAACGGGGGGGAGGGTGAGAACAGATGGAACCAGACCATTGATGTCCTTGAATTTAAAAACGTCTATCCTGCAGCGACGATGACCAGTACCCGGACCTATTCCCTTCCCTCGTATCTGAAACCAGGGAAATACGATCTCTACTCAAAAGCGTACGGAAGGGCTTTTAAGCAGGAAACAGGGGAAGAGATACGATGGAGAGGAAACCTGACCATCGTGCCTTCAGACATCACGGGTAGCGGGATCGATCTGGTTGCCGGGGGTCTTATTGCTCCTGCTCTGATCGCAGCAGGGGAATCGTTCTCCCTGCTCGGAGTGTTTGCAAATGCCGGTGATATTGCTGCAGAGACAGAAGTTTTGGTTCTCGTCACCCTTGTTCCCGTGACCGGTATACCGGAAGAGACAGAGTTATACCTCTGGAAGAACGGAAAGTTCCCGGGATATGGATCAGGTTCATTCTCTGATAGCATCCTCGTCCCTGACTTTGTGACACCCGGGGAGTATTATCTTGTCATGGAAATAGATCCTCAGGACACGATCAGCGAGTTGTCTGAGACAAATAACCGATGGAAAAGTTCAGTACCAATAACAGTTCTTCCGGCTCACACGAACAAAGATACCGGCTCCTCTGCTTTTGGGCCGAGGATTTCTGTGAGTGGCTCTGTTGTGGTTGCCGGGAAGTAACAGGGAATTCCCTTTTTTCATGGTAATATGCACATAATATGATGACATATTCAGAGAATATACTGAAACAAGAAAGAATCAGGGGATAAATCACGAAAAATCAATCACCTCAACCTTTAGATTCTCAAGGTTGAGAACCACCGCCTGGGCAGGTGTTGGCTGGATATTCATCTGTTTCTGAAATGCAGTCTGTGACTGCCAGGTTCCGGCATTAACCGCGAGTACCCCGCGGTACCGGGTAATACCGGTGATGTGAACATGCCCGGTGTGCAGAACATCAGGAATGGGATCGATTATCATCCTGTCGATCTTATCTGCTGCGATGGGTGTTTTTTTCCCATAACAGGATGCAAGATGACGCCTTTTTAACATCTCTTCCATCATGGTATGTGCCTGTTCGTAACTGGCACCCGGTATCAGTCCTATCATGTCATCAAACGACCGGCCATGGTACATCAGAATACG
>JAFGOM010000048.1 GCA_016926505.1 Methanospirillaceae archaeon | reverse complement strand
TTGAAGTGCAATTCAAATTTAGGTCATGTTTTGAGTTCCAATTTTTCATAATTTTTCAAAGAGTATAGTTATCGGACAGCCTCCTAGACAATCACGCTAACCTCATAAGATTGATAAAATTAAACCTTGGAGTTGAGTTTGTTGTTGCTTCTTATACCTTGCTTTTTATTACCCTTGTGAGGCCACCCAATAAAGAAAATATAGCCAAAATTTCCCCTAATGAGGGCAATTTATGGAAATATCACACGTCAAATCCTTCTCCGGATGGCCTCCAGATGAGTATGATTAATTATGAGAAATCCTTAATACTCCTAATGACCCCGCATTTAATGTATACAAATTTAACAGACATTTGCATTATCCCTATTTATTCTCATTCTAACCTGGTATGTTGGAAACGATGAAATCCATTTTTATTCCCCCCATGATATCAGAGGTCGTTTATAATGCCTTAACAGGGGTTGATGGAGCACTATTTGATGCATTCCCGTCCTGTCAATGTGGAGGGAAGATACAAAGTCATGATACCATTAAAAGACGTTTTTCCCGAGTGATTGCAGACGGGACAATCAAAGATGTTCAGGTTCAGGTAAGACGGTTCATCTGTAAAGAATGCGGTCTTTTAATTTCATCTCCTGCCCCTTTTTATATTAATACCCGGTTTGGAGCTCCAATTATTGATCTCTGCCTGACACTCGCAAAAAACCATCCATACTACCAGACAGCACGTATTCTGGAACAAATGGGTATTATTGTTGACCGGGGGACAGTACGTAATATTGTCCTGCATCATAACCATACTGTCGAGATCGGACTAATTATTGGGATTTTTATTCCTGTATCAATCATCAACCTCTCAACACTGATTACCTCATGTGAACCCAAAGATCCTCCTTCCGGTGCTGAAATAATGAAAGCCCTGGGTTTTTACCCTTCAGAGCGAGAATAAATAATAGGAAAGAAAACAGGATAATGAATTTTTATTCTTTCACACTACCAGGTGCAATACGCAATCTTCTTGTCTCTTGTTATCCCATGTTTTCTATGAGGAAAGATAAATGGAATGTAATGGTGTTCCCATTGATGACACGTTTGCAGAGGGATTTCCTATCTGGATATCACGTGTAATTATCACCGCAGTAACTGAGGAATATGCACGGGTTGCAGCAGTTGAAGCAACAGGCTTTGCGACATCTGCCATCGGCTGCCCCTGTGAAGCCGGGATTGAGGGTACGCTTTCGGGTGATATGACCCCTGACGGACGTCCCGGTGTATCAATTCTTATTTGTGCTTCAAAAAAGAAGGTAAAAGAGCAGGTATTAGAGAGGATTGCAGAATGTGTCCTCACCGCTGCAACGACTTCTGTCTTTGACGGGCTCCCGGATGCAGAGGAACGGTTCGATATCAAGATGCACTTCTTTGGAGATAAGTTTGAGGAGAAGTGCGTTGTCGGAGGCAGGAACTGCTGGAAGATCCCTATAATGGAAGGTGACTATATCGGAGAAGAAGAGTTTGGCATGGTAAAGGGCGTTGCGGGTGGTAACTTCTTTGTAATGGCAGAGAACCAGATGGCAGCACTTGTGGGTGCACGGGCAGCATCTGATGCAATCGCCCGTGTTGATGGTACGATTACCAGCTTCTCAGGGGGTATTGTCGCATCAGGATCCAAGGTCGGTGCAAAGAATTACAAGTTCCCTATTCCTGCAACAACCAATGAGCAGTACTGCCCGACTCTGAAAGAAAAGGTTCCGGATTCAAAGATACCTGACGGTGTCTCATCAGTCTATGAGATTGTCATTAATGGTCTTACGGAAGAGCGAATAAAAGCAGCCATGAAAGCAGGGATAAAGGCTGCAGTGATGGTTCCCGGTGTCAGGTTTATCAGTGCAGGTAATTACGAGGGAAAACTCGGACCATACCAGTTTAAACTGGCAGATCTCTTCTAAATTTTTTATTTTCCGGCATCAGAGATAAAGAGAACAATCTTTTCACGGGTTCTCTAATACGTCCCTGCCATCCACATAAATCCGTATCCCTCCGCCGCTCTCAGAGACAACAACCCCGAGAGCATTGGTCACCGCGGTTATTGCAGCGGTGGAGACATGACGGGTTCCAAGTCCCCCGGGAAGATCTACACCACTGGTATCGATACTGATGTATCTGCCTGCAGCTTCCACGATACCATCATCACTGATGACAAAGGCCCCGTCGAGCTGGGCAAGTTCCTTGAAATATTCGTTCATCTGGGGATTTGCAATGGATAAATCCTCTCTTGGATGACCGAGAACCGGGTTTAGGATCAGCTGCCGGGATCGTTTCAGTACTGCCTTGCTGTCACCGACGATAAAAGCGGTACCAACTGGTTTTCCTTCCCTCCCCTCTGCGGCAATCTGACATGCAATCGCGATAACAGCACGAATAACATCAGGATCTCCGTTGTGATGCTGTATTGCTGCCTTACAGAGTGCTTCGGCGTTGGTGCTTCCTCCCGGAACAGGAGGATGGGAGGTGGTATCTGCAGTGCTTTCCTCTTCTATTCCGGTACCTGGTATTGCTTTCTTTTTATGATAATTGAGATATAATACGACACCACTGATAATGAGAAGGAGGAGTATGGTTCCCGATATCCCTGCCGGGTCTGCAAGAGAGATACCAAATATTCCGTCTGAACCGGTCCTGTTCCCGGTATAATTGCCACGAAGGTGCGTGAGATTGCTGCTCTCTTCAGTTGCAGAGAATTGTGGATCTACTGCGAGAAGAACGAGATACGCTTCCTTTGCCGCATCGTATCTTCCCATCTTTTCTAACGTCACTCCCTTGCGATACCAGGCAAGTGCATATGAAGGATCTTTCGAGATAGCCTTGTCATACTCTGCAATCGCATCGGAATACTGGTTCAGGTTCTCATATGCAAGTCCCCACTGGAAATATGCCTCCGCACTGGCTGACTCTTCAAGGGTCGCTCCTGGGGTTTTGGTTACTATTGGTGTTGATGGAAGAGACAGAGTCTTTGTCGGGGATGCCGTCATAATGCTGCCCGGGGTTACTGATGGTGAGGGCTGTTCAACCGGGGGCTTAACTTCGGGATCAATCGTCTGGATAGGTGCTATGGTAGTTTTGGTGATTGTCGATGCCGGTGTCCGCGTTACCAGACCGCTGTCCGGGTTTTGTTCTGATGGCTGGTCTAATCCGGCATTGGCAGATGAACCGGGAATAGATCCACAGAAAACGAGAATAATAATGAAAAATACGACAATTGACCGAAACGGGAGAACCATGTACATTAATCATCGTAGTAAAAAGAGATAAAGCTGTTACTCAAAAAGGGTATTTCCAATCACTTCCATTGACCCTTTCAGAAAATACATCACTACCGAGCGGATTTTTGCGTGTCTGCCGAAAGGGCAGTTGAGTACAGCCGTGATGTACAGCCTGCTATCAGCCCCGCAAGTGCTTCATGAAGGAACGGATGTGCCGCTTTTACCACACCAAGGTCTTTTCGGCTGAACCGGGTATATTCAAAGTAGGCATATGTTCCTCCGATTGATTCAGCAATGGCGGTTCCGATGATAGCAGGGCTTTTCAGCCCGGTAATACATTCTTTATCCTTTTGTTTTATACCGGTATCATCGAGATAAATCGCAGCAGAGATCAGAGATGCTACGGTACCGTCATCAAGCATCCTCTCTATCATGGCAGCGATATCGGCATCAGCCTCCTGTTTTGAGACACCGTACGGAAAGTAAAGAGTACTGGCTGTTTTTTTGAGAGATTTGGTTGTAATACCTTTCTCCTGCAGTCTTGCGCTGATTGTATCCATACAAATCCTTCGTGCAACGGGAACAATGCTTGGTAATTGAAAAAATGAGGTTTTAGAGCGATGAAAATGTGGCAGATAAGGTATGATCAGCACTGATATCCTGGAGGGCAAAGGTCTTCTGTGCACCGAGGGTTACATCGTCAAAAATAAGGGATGTCATGGTATATCCTTCATCGGGAGTGATGATAAAGATGATATCCTCTCCTTTTTTAACCATGACCTCCCCATCAGGAACAATCGTTCCTCCGTTCGTCTCTGGAACAAAAACCGTGAACGAATCGCCTGTGTTTTTCCCTGTAACGGTGTTTTCTTCTTCTTTGATGCCGGCATCAGTGGTACTTACGCTATCAGCTCTTTTTGGTGACAGAGAATTATATGCATCGATGATTACGGTCTCATCAGTATCAGGAAATTCTGTTATCTCTCCGGTTATGGTCTCAATTTCATCTCCTTCAATGCAATACGAGTTATAGGATATGCCATGGACCGGAACCGGGAAGTCAAGTGTGCTGTTCGTGATTCTTCCCATGAATACCTTTAATCCGTCATTTGTCACGAAAAATACTGCTGCATCTTCAGGTCCGTGAACGCAATAATACCCGATGGTATACGAGGGTGGAAAATCCGGAGGAGAATCTGAGGGAGAAGATGTTGGTTTTGGGGTTATTGTTCCATCTCCGTATGAGCTGGAAACCACGATCTCATGGTAGTCATTCTCTTCTGATTCTGCAGGTACAGTATTTTGTGGCAGCATTACCGAGGTATTTATGACCTCCTCCTCCGTTCCTTCTGTTTTTGTTTCATCTGGTGATGTCTCGATGATTACCGTCTCATTGTCTCCTGGAAATTCTGTTATCTCTCCGGTTATGGTATCAATATCATCCCGCTCGATCACATACGAGATGAATCTGATATCATTGGCAGGTACGGTGAAATCAAGGGTTCCATTCGTGATTCTCCCGATAAACACTTTTACCTTGTTATCGGTCACGAAAAATACTGCTGCATCTTCAGGTCCGTGGATAGAGTATTTCCCATAGGTTATCAGTTCAGGCGTTGCCACTGTCGGGGATGATTCGGTCTCTGTCTCCCCCTCTGTGCTATCTTTTGTCTTTTCATTTTCAGAGAGGATTTCCCCGGCGGTATCTGCATTGTTCATGACAACGGTCTGGTTATCGGTATACTCTGTTTCTGCAGTACCGGTTTCTCCTGGTGATTCCGCCTCTGTTTCGGGTGCAATCCGTTTATCAGTATAGTGGAGAGGGAGATAATCGGTATGAATATCATCGATATGATACGGTTCATCACAGATACCATATCCATCGGTATCTGGTGTGTACTGGGAGAATCCCTCTTCATCTTCCTGTGCTCCCCAGAAGTTACCGGCCAGGTACGGTCCGCCAACGATGTTTGTTCCCGGCTGTTTCGTGGTATTCCAGGCAATATCCCCTGCAACGGTTGCAACCTTTACATTCTGCTTGTTTCGCAGGTAGTTATCATAGACAAATCCGTCGCTGACCCCGGTACCCAGTTCAATACCCCCGCTTTTTATTGATCCGCTGACGTCGTTGCTGGTTATCGAGAAGTCATTCACGTTAGCCAGTCGTATTCCTGCATACTGGTTATCTGATGCACTGTTCCGCAAAAGGGTAATCCCGGTACCGTCACTGACAGATATCCCGTATATCTCATTATTGGTTGCCTGGTTCTGGACGAGGGTGAGCTCGTCTGAGGTAAGAATGTTTATCCCGTATCCACACCGGTCAACAACATTCTTCTCAAGCGTCAGGTGACCGGAGACACTCCCTGCCTGGATCCCGGTATCGCATCCTGATAACTCGTTTCCTGAAAGCGTGATAAAATCAACTGATTCGAGTTCGATCCCGGTTTCACAGGTAAGGATGATGTTCTTTGTTATCGTGTTGGTATCGCCTTCTCTGCCTTTGACATATCTGTAAGCAAGTCCCGTGTCCCAGTCATGGAGTTTTACCCGTGATATGGTGACGTTTGTCAGATTTTCACCCCGTTTGTTCACGAGTATCCCGATTGATTTGTCACGGTTTATTCCCCCGATAAAATGACCGTTTCCATTGATGACAACATCAGATGCCTCGATGGTAATCGCAGTCTGATCCTTTAAGGACTGGACATCATCTGTTATCTCGTAAGAACCGGGAGACGTGATGACTACCGGCGGGACGATCGTCTGTGCAGCCGCTACCGAAATCAGAAAAAAAAGAAAGAACAGTACCGTGCAGGCACGATAGAGATGCATGTTTTTGTATGAGAGTTCATTCTTCATATTATATCCCCGGAAAAACCTGTGATCCTGCAGGAATACACAAGCGTATATAATTAGTTGTTTCATATGTGACATTATAATTTTTCCCCTTAAATATAGGTGTTCTGCATTTTTTTTAAAAAAAGATGACACCGGTGATACTTTTGCCAGACCAAAACCCCCGGGTCCCTCCCCGCCGCCGCTGTCGGGGAGACAAAACGCATCATCAGGGGCCGGAAGAATAAAAAACCGTAATCTTTCTCATTCAGAAACGAGACCAATACCCATGCCTAAACAGGCAGGGTCTGTTGTTCCACGGGTGGAGGATCCCGCATTGCTGCGATGGCCCGCACCATTGCAATATTTTCGATATCCCCCCGATCACTGGTAACCGGCGTTTCACAGATAAGAGGCAATTGTGTAATAACCGGATGATGAAGGATATGATACATGCCCTGCATTCCTATCATCCCCATACCGATGTGAAAATGACGGTCGCGGCCGGACCCGAGATCCCCGGTACTATCATTTAAATGGATGCAATACAGGTGGGAATATCCGATTAATTCATCGATCATCTGCATGGTTCCATTTACCCCTTCCCTGGTTCTTAATTCATACCCTGCGGCAAATGCATGGCAGGTATCAAAACAGATCCCAATCCTGTCAGGTCTGTTTATCCCGCTAAAAACATCGGCGATATCTTCAATAGAGCTTCCTACCCCGTTCTTCTCACCTGCGGTGTTCTCAAGCAGGATCCGGCATTTTCCGGGCACCGCATCAATTGCAGAAGTAACTGCAGACACCACCCTCTTTCTGCCGGAAACACCGTCCTTGTTATGGCCAAGATGGGTGACAAGGAAGGGAATGGTGAGATCCTCGCAGCGTTTCAGTTCATCTGCCAGCGTTGCACAGGAGCGGGAGTACAGATCCTCTTTCTCACCCGCAAGGTTTGGCAGGTACGGCATATGATCAACGACCGGGTTAAGCCCCGATTCTCTGACGGCCGTGCGAAACAGGGTAACCGCCTCTTTGGTGAGATCTTTTCCCTGCCATCCCCGCGGATTCCTGGTGAAGAGCTGAAAACAATCACATTCCCGTTTTTTTGCGCGAGAAACTGCCATATCAAGGCTTCCCGCAATTGACACATGTACTCCGGTAATTACCATTTCCTTCCCTCTTATGACCTGATAAGTATTGTCTTCTCGTGGTAATAGGTGCGGAGTGCATCATACCCGTTCTCACGGCCGATGCCACTTGCCTTTACCCCGCCAAACGGTACTTCAGGAGGAATTTTCAGGTGTTGATTGACCCAGATAATTCCTGTTTTGAGTCTTTTCGTTGCTTCTTTAATCGTATCGGTGTTCTTTGTCCAGATTGAGGCCCCGAGACCGAACCTGGTATCGTTTGCTATCTGTATCGCATCAGAGAGGTCAGAAGCGGGGATTACCGGAAGCACGGGACCGAACACTTCTTCTTTCATAACAAGAGCATCGCGGTCTACATCTGCAAGGAGGGTCGGTTCATAAAAAAATCCTGCATGTAAATCAGGGTTTGCCGGGATCCTGCCCCCTGTCAGGAGGGTGGCAGAACCGGAATCAAGGGTACCGGTAACGGTATCCCTGATCTGTTCCCATGCAGGCCGGTTATTGAGAGGTCCCATCGTAACACCGGCATCAAGACCGTTCCCGAGAACAAGTGTCTCTACCTCATGAAGTACCATATCGATAAACCGGTCATAGATATCTTCCATCACGATAAGCCGTTTCACTGCAGTACAGGTCTGCCCGCAGTTATAGAACCTGCCCCGTACGGCCCCCCGGGCAGCATGCACGAGGTCTGCATCACTGCTGACGATCATCGGATCACTCCCGCCAAGTTCAAGGGTCATCTGTTTCATCATCGGGCCGGCAATTGCTGCCACCCGTGCACCGGTCGTTCCCTCTCCGGTAAAGGATACCGCATCTATTGCAGGGTGTGCAATGACTGCTTCGCCTGCCTCCTCTCCCCGGCCGGTCACAACAGAGAGGACTCCCGGGGGAAGACCTGCAGCAGAGAGGGCCTGTCCCAGGGCGAGGCAGGTCAGGGGTGCAGACGTTGCAGGTTTGATGATGATGGCATTCCCGGTGATCAGTGCGGGTCCTGCCTTCCACCCCATGATGAGTGCCGGCATATTCCAGGGGATAACCGCACCACAGATCCCGATAGGTTCCAGGGCTACGATGGCATGACCATATTCCTCAGAAAAGCTGCTCGTCCCCTTATATGTCCCCCCGATGGATGCATAGTATTCAAGAACCCTGCAAAACCCCTGGATCTCGTTTCGTGATTCATGGAGTGGTTTTCCCTGTTCCCGGGTCAGAAGAGTTGCATAGGAAGAGAGGGTATCGCGTATGGATTGTGCAGCCCGGTACAGGATCCTTGAACGGGAGAGTGGATCTGCTGTAGCCCAGTTTTTTTGTCCTGACTCTGCAGCGCCCACAGCCCTGTCCACGTCACTCGTATCTCCTGCAGGTATGGTATCGATGCAGGCTCCTGTTGCCGGATTATATACCGGGATGGTGGCACCTGACATCGCCGGTACCCGGGTATCCCCGATCTGCATCAGCATGGTACCAGATAGGTCATACAAGATGATAAGTCAGGGGTTCTGCATGCCGGCTTTTTGGTTATCTCCCGGCAGAAGAAAACCGGTTCAGTCTTCTCGTTTCTTTTATCTTTTCCTGCAGCGGACCGGTGATTCTGAAAAGGTAGTGAAAGGTGAGGAGGGAGACAAAAATAGCCATAATGTATATATATGTACATCAGCTAACACTATATTGCAATAGTGAGCATAAACATCCGGCTTAACCGCCGGAGATACCAGGTGATGCCGGTGGAATGGACACAAATAGAAAACAGAATCTGATGAGACTCAATTATACCAGTACAGAATTTTCAAAGATTGTACAGGAGAGCAGCAGGCCGGTGATTGTTCCCCTCTATACAACCATCCCGATGCCTGATATCTCACCCTGTCGGATGTTTGCAGAGATCTTTGGAAGAGAAGGTTTCTTACTCGAGTCGATGAAGGGTGAGCCCCGGGAGGCTTCGTACTCGTTTCTTGGCGGAAAACCCGATGCAATCATTACGATTACCGATACGGTTGAGATTGAAGGAAATAACGCTCTCTTCTCAAATACTGCTTTAAAAAACAGGGATCCTCTCTCGTGCCTTCGTGAGATAATCTCGCAGTTTCCATCAGAAGATACGGAAACACGGTTTCTTGGCGGGTTTGTCGGGTACTGTTCCTATGATCTGGTGTACTATCTCTATCCCCAGGTGCGAAGAGAGAAAAAGGAGAATAATACTACCCCGGTTATCAGGGTTATGCTCGTAACCGAAGGTATCACCTTTGATTATGAAAAAAACTCGCTTCTCATCTTTCACAGCCCGATACTTGATAAAGGTGCAGATCCGTCTGTCATCTACGAGAAAGCATACCAGAGTATCGAATCCCTGTACCGTTCAGTCTGCAGTTGCACTGCAGCCAAAGGAGAGCGAGGAGAAGAACAGAAAAAAGGGGGAGTACCGGAAGAGATGGTACCCTCCGGCGTGTCGCTCTCCCGGGAAGGATATCAAGAGGCAGTTACTGTTGTCCAGGAGTACATCCGGGCAGGTGATATTTTCCAGGCAGTTCTCTCCCGCCGGCTGACCTATCCCTTCTCTGGTGATCCTCTTTCCCTGTATGGGGTGGTAAGGAGGATAAATCCCGGCCCTTACATGTATTATATCGGGTTTCCTGACCAGTATATCATTGGTTCGAGTCCTGAAATGCTGGTTCAGGTTCTTGACGGGATTGTCACGACCGTTCCGATTGCCGGTACCCGCCCGCGGGGAACAACACCGGCAGAAGATGAGGATTTATCACGGGATCTCCTCTCTGATGAGAAGGAACGGGCAGAACACCTGATGCTGGTCGATCTCGCACGCAATGATATCGGGCGTGTTTGTGAATTCGGGAGCATTCATGTCGATGATTTCATGAAGATAGAGAAGTTTTCGCATGTACAGCACATCGTCTCGACCGTAACAGGCCGGCTTTGTGAAGAATATGACTGCATTGATGCGTTACAATCCTGTTTCCCTGCAGGTACCCTCTCCGGAGCCCCGAAAGTCAGGGCTATGCAGATTATTGATGACCTGGAACCGGTGGCACGGGGGTTGTATGGCGGTGCAGTCGGGTATGTTGGATTCAACGGGAATATGGACATGGCTATCGCAATACGAACCGTCATCGCAGAGAACGGAATTATGACTCTCTCGACCGGAGCAGGAATCGTTGCAGATTCAGTGCCGGATCGTGAATTTAAAGAGACCGAACAGAAGGCGCAGGCCCTCATAACCGCATTACAGCTTGCCGGAGGGGTATCATGAACTTGTTAATCATTGACTGTTATGACAGTTTTACCTATAATTTATACCAGCTTGCCGGAGAACTTGGTGTTAAGGCAGATGTTATCACCTCTGACAGACCGTTACGTGAGGCAGAAGATCTTGGTCCGGATCGTATCATTCTCTCACCAGGGCCGGGAACTCCAAAGGAGAGTGGTATCTGTCAGGATATCGTACAGAAAATGAGCCATGATGTTCCCACACTGGGAGTCTGTCTGGGTCACCAGACCATCTGTGCAGCCGGTCATGCAGAGATAATCCGGGCTTTCCACCTGATGCATGGAAAGACATCAGAGATATCGCATACCGGATCCGGCATCTTTGAAGGGGTTGTGTCCCCGTTTCCTGCTACCCGGTATCATTCTTTAATCGTGGACGAGGCAACCCTGCCTTCTGACCTCGTGGTTACTGCACGGAGTACCGATGACGGATACGTGATGGGAGTTGAGCACCGCAGGTACCCGATATACGGGATCCAGTTCCATCCCGAGAGTATCATGACCCGGCAGGGGAGAGCAATCCTCTCCAATTTCCTCTTTGACGGGGTGAGGTGCCGATGATGCAGGAAATGATAGCCCGCATTGTCAGGGGCAATGATCTCTCAAAAAATGAAGCGGTATCAGTGATGCAGCATATCATGGATGGCAACGCAACCGATGCGCAGATTGGAGCATTTCTGACAGCTCTGCACATGAAAGGAGAGACTATTGAAGAGATATCTGCATTTGCCCGGGTAATGAGAAACCATGCGGTACCAATATCCCCTGCCGGTTCATGCATGCGTGTTGATACCTGCGGTACCGGCGGAGACGGGAAACATACTATCAACATCAGTACGGCAGCAGCCTTTGTTGCAGCAGCCGCGGGTGTCTGTGTCGTAAAACACGGGAACAGAAGTGCATCAGGATCCTGTGGATCGGCAGACATCCTCGAGGCACTTGGTGTCAGGATAGATATCCCCCCCCGGCGGGTTGCAGAGATCATTGCTGATATCGGGATCGGGTTTTTGTTTGCCCCGGTCTATCATCCTGCAATGAGATATGTTGCCCGTGCCCGCAGGGAGATTGGATTTCGGAGCGTCTTTAATGTGCTCGGACCGCTCTCAAACCCGGCCGGGGCAACAGCCCAGCTCCTGGGGGTATACGATCCATTGCTCTGCCTCCCCCTGGCACATGTTCTCTGTGATCTCGGTCTTTCCCATGCAATGGTTGTCCATGGAGAAGGACTTGATGAGATAACCATCACCGGAAAGACGACGGTGGCAGAACTCAAAGATGGTATGGTAGAGATGTATACCCTTGACTGCCGCGATTACGGGTTTTTATATGCTCCCGAAGAGACCCTTGCCGGTGGCGATCCGGCAACAAACGCAGAAAAACTTCGATCTGTGTTTGCCGGAACCCCGGGACCGGTCAGTGATATCATCGCGGTCAATGCCGGTGCAGCAATATACCTTGCCGGAGGCTCTCCTGATATGACAGAGGGAATAAAGAAAGCAAAAATAATGCTCCGGACCGGAGCAGCACAACGAAAACTGGATCAGCTGATTGAAGCATCCGGGCAGGCATCATGATTCTTGATGATATTGTAAGAAGAACCGGGGAACGGGTTATGCATCTTCCTGCTACCGTTTCCGAAGGATACGAAGGTGACAGGCGTGCTTTTGTGAGTACCCTCTCAAACGTCAGATACAAAAAGGCAGTTATTGCAGAGATGAAATTTTCTTCTCCATCCAAGGGGTGTATTAAGGAAAATCCTGATATCCGGGCACTGGCACGTGTATTTGAGGATGGGGGAGCGAGTGCTGTATCGGTTCTTACCGAACCGTACTTCTTTGGAGGCAGTACTGATACGATTCGGATCGTAAAAGAAGAGACGAACCTTCCCATACTCAGAAAAGACTTCATCATTGACGGGAAGCAGTTATACGAGACCCGGTCTCTTGGTGCCGATGCAGTCCTCCTCATTGCAGGGGTTCTTGGTGACCGGCTCTCCTCGTTTGTTAAGCAGTCAGTTGCGCTCGGGATTGAACCGCTGGTAGAGGTGAGGAACCGGCAGGAAGCTCTCTGTGCCATTGCAAGCGGTGCAGAGATGATCGGGATCAACAACCGGGATCTTACCACGCTCACGATCAATGTATCAAAAACGCTCGAGCTCTCCCCGATACTCAGACAGGCAGGGAGGCTTGTCGTATCTGAGAGCGGACTTGTATGGCCCTGTGATGTCAGGTATTTGGATGCATATGCCGATGCCTACCTGATCGGTTCATCCATTATGGCAGCACATAATCCACAGAAACGTCTGGAGGGATTCGTATACGCGTGAAGATATGTGGTATTACCCGCCCCCTTGATGCTGTCTTTGCAGAGAAGGCAGGTGCTGATGCAATCGGTGTTATTCTCTTCTCTGAATCGAAGCGACTCATCAGCCCGGAGCGTGCGAAGGATATATTTGCATCGGCCGGTCCGTTCCTGACACGGGTCTGTGTGTCCCATACGAAAGATCCCGGGGAATTAAAGAGGATTCTCTCGGTACATCCTGATGCAGTTCAGCTCTCGCACCCGCTTCGGGTACCGGAGTCGGCAGGTGTCAGGGTCATCAGGTCAGTCAGGCAGGGAGATACGATCCCTGAAGATGCCGATGCTCTCATCATTGATGCAAGCCATGGCTGCGGAGTTGCTTATGACGAGGAGTTTGTACGGCAGGTCAGAAGCAGGGCAGAGGTACCGGTCATCCTTGCCGGAGGTCTGACACCTGATACCGTCTCTTTCGCGGTGCGAACGATACAGCCCTATGCCGTGGATGTGGCATCCGGTGTTGAGTCTGCACCGGGAATAAAAGATCACGCACTGGTAGAGGCCTTTATCAGGAATGCCCGGGAGGTCTGCTGATGACGAATACCGGCACCGGTAATACCGGTACTTCCCGGGAGAGGACCCTTTTTGGTCAATATGGCGGACAGTATGTCCCTGAAACGCTCATGGCAGCTCTATCTGAGCTCGAAGATGCCTATCTGCATGCCAGTAATGATCCGGCATTTTGTGCTGAGCTGGATCTGTACCTGCAGGAATTTGCCGGGAGAAAAACACCCCTGACATACTGTCCCCGGGTATCTGCCGACCTTGGGTGCAGGGTGTACTTAAAACGTGAGGATCTTCTGCATTCCGGTGCCCATAAGATTAATAATGCGCTTGGCCAGGCATTACTGGCCCGGTACATGGGAAAGAAACGCCTGATTGCCGAGACCGGTGCAGGACAGCACGGCGTGGCAACAGCCATTGTCGGGGCAGCATTAAACCTCTCGGTTGATGTCTTTATGGGAGAGACCGACTGTGTCCGCCAGGCTCTTAATGTGGCACGGATGAAGATGCTTGGAGCACGGGTTATCCCGGTCTCTTGTGGGACAAAAACACTCAAAGACGCGACAAATGAGGCATTACGGAACTGGGTTGCAACGGTCGGGCATACCCACTATCTCATCGGATCAGTCGTCGGACCCTATCCGTTCCCGCGGATTGTGCGTGATTTTCAGTCAGTGATTGGAAAAGAAACGAGAGAGCAGATTCTGCAGAAGGAAGGAAGACTTCCCGATTGTATCATCGCCTGTGTCGGGGGCGGTTCAAACGCTATCGGGATATTTTATCCCTTTCTTCATGATGATGTGGCACTCTGGGGTGTGGAGGCCGGAGGGGAAGGCCTGTCTGCGAGGCACGGAGCAACCCTCTGTAAGGGGACACCCGGTATCCTTCACGGTGCGTTCTCATATCTGCTCTCTGACAATTACGGGCAGGTTACCGAGTCACACAGTATCTCTGCCGGTCTTGATTACCCCGGGGTCGGGCCGGAGCATGCAATGCTCAAAGATGCCGGAAGGGTGCGGTACGAGGCGGTTACCGATACCGAGGCACTTGATGCCTTTTTGTACCTCTCACGGATGGAGGGTATCGTTCCTGCTCTTGAGTCATCCCATGCAATTGCATATGCGAGAAAGCTGGGTCCGGAATTACCGGAAAACCATATCATGATAATCAACCTTTCCGGCCGTGGTGACAAGGATGTCGGGACGGTAATGCAGATCATGGGGGACCGGTTATGACCGAACAGAATGCAGGAGAGAAAAAAACCAGTTCCGGAAAAATCGCGGCTGCATTTGAGAAAGGAAAAAAGGAAGGACGCCCGCTTTTTATCGGGTTTACCGTGGCAGGGGATCCGGATTACGATACCAGCAGGAGGATTGCCCGTGCGATGATAGAGGCAGGCACTGATATATTAGAGCTCGGTGTTCCGTTCTCTGATCCGGTTGCAGACGGGCCGACAATACAGCTCGCTGACGGGAGGGCTATCAGGTCAGGTATGAATACGGATCGCCTTTTCTCACTTGTTACCGATATTGTAAGGGAATCAGATGTTCCCCTCGTCCTTTTGGTATATGCAAACATGGTGTATCGCAGGGGGATAGACCGGTTTTACCGGGAAGCAGCTGCTGCCGGGGTGAACGGGATCCTGGTCGCTGATGTTCCGGTAGAAGAGGCAGCAGAGTATATCGCTGCTGCAGATGCCCATGGTATCGATCCAATAATGATGGTAACCCCGACAACCTCCCCGGACCGGATACAGAAGATAGTATCGTATGCACGGGGTTTTATTTACCTGGTGACAGTCTGCGGGGTTACCGGTGCACGCGATATTGTCGCCCCCGAATCGATTGCGTTGCTTAAAACAGTCAGAAACCATACCAATCTCCCGCTGGCCCCGGGATTTGGTATCAGTACCCGCATGCAGGCAGATGCCTATTATTCTGCAGGAGCTGACGGAGTTATCGTCGGGTCTGCCATCGTTCAGAAGGTAGAGGAGAACATCGGGGATGCAGATGCCATCTGTTCTGCTGTTACTGCCTATATTGCCGGGATGAAGAGAAAATAACTCTCATATTCCGGGAAATCCGGATCCGGGATCACCTTCTGTTCTCAGCAACCCGTTTTTTCCTTTTGATTTGCATTTTTTGGGTGGTATCACACTCTGTTTTGAAAAAAATACAAATAGTAGCAGGAAAAAGATAAGAATAGGCTTTAAGTGGGGCAAAAATGAGAAGAAGAGAAATTCAGCAGATTTTTTCCGGTATCGTAGTATCAATAATACTCCTCCTGTTCCTGTGCATGGGTTGTACTGGAGATGAAGTACTCGTTGAAAATCAGCCTGATCTGCCATCAGAAGGATTTGGAAGTATATTTTCCTTGTTTGCACAGAACGCATCTGAAATACAAGGGCCGGAGATCAGTCCCCCCGGGATAGTACTCTCAAATCAGTCATCGTATCCTGAAAACGACCAGAATGCGCCTGTTTTTTCATTCGAAGAGAATATACCGGCACAACCGTCTGTTGAACCGGTTCCTGGTTTTTTTTCAGAAGATGTGGCTGATAATCTGCTCGATCCTGATGACATCCATGAGACCGGTCCCGTTTCGGTTGTTTCCGTGGTTCCGCTCGGGATAGATCCCGCGATATCGTTTGCCGGGGACGAATCATTGTCCCTTCCTGAAAAGGGCGCGTTCTTCACATCATCAGGGCAGGACACAGCATTTGAGCCGGTCCCTGTACAACCCGAAACCATACCGGAGCAGCCTCTAAAATCCCTCCCGGTCTCAACCGGTTTTATTACTCCTGCCACCGATCTCCCGTCCCCGGATGCAGGGTATCCGGGTTCAGATCTGACCCGTGAGAGTCTTTTTGTCTCACCGGCACCGGTCGGGGAGAGTTCTTCGGTCTCTCCTGTACCGGATTCAATTGTTTCGCTCTCATCAGATCTCCCGGTACCCTCCTATGGAGAGATGCAGATGAGTGCTGCCAGTACTCCCGAATCTCTCTCTTCGCCCCTCATAACAGAACAGAGCATTGTTCAGAATAACAATACGGCTCCCGTTGATCTTCTCTCCTTCCCGGTTGATTTTCCGGGAACAGAATCACCACTCTCCATCGTCTCGATAAATGCAATTGATGTCCCCGTGGATACACCGCTCCCAACCCCTGACGTCTCTTCCCTTATCCCGGTTCCTGCCAAGAATCCCGATCTCATAATTCCTGATGCAGCCTTATCATCAGGAGAAGAACAAAATATCGTCTCATCCCAGGCAGTCTTTACCGATCTCTCCTGTCTGGCTCAGGGAGCACCTGCGACCGGAACGAATCAACTCATCTCAGAACAACCTGTCACAGGCGGGATTATTCAGCAGTCAGACACAGACGCGAATGCAGTCTCCTATGGAGAAGGCGAGGTCGTCGTCTGCTTTGGGGATACCAAAGGACCTCTGACGGAAGCGACCTATTCTGCAGCGCATGCAAAGATCGGGGCAGAGATGATAGGGAGCCTTGCAGTTTTCGGAAAACCGGAGATACAACTGGTACGCCTGCCTGACGGGATGCCGGTTGCCGATGCAGTCGCCTATTACGAGGCTGATCCTGCGGTTTTGTATGCAGAGCCGAATTATGTGGTAACGATATCTGCAGTCCCTGACGATCCCGATTATGACCAGTTATGGGGCATGCAGGCGGTCAGTGCACCCCAGGCATGGGATATGACAACCGGTTCACAGGATGTCATCGTTGCTGTTGTTGATACCGGTGTTGATTATACCCATCCCGATCTGGCGGCCAACATGTGGGTGAACTCCGGGGAAATTCCGGATAACGGCATTGATGATGATAATAACGGGTTTGTGGATGATTATTATGGCTGGGACTTCAATAACGAGGATCCTGATCCGATGGATGAGAATGGGCATGGTACCCATTGTGCCGGCACCATCGGAGCTGTCGGGAACAATGGTATCGGGGTAGCCGGCTACAACTGGCAGGTCAGGATCATGGCGGCCCCTTTCCTGGGATCCGGCGGGAGTGGATATACCTTTGATGCGGCCCAGGCAATCCTGTACGCAACAAAGATGGGTGCCCGGGTCATGAACCACTCCTGGGGTGGAGGTTCCTACTCAAAGGTACTCCATGATGCCCTTGCCGCATCACCGGCAGTCATGTCTATTGCAGCATCAAACGAGAACTACAATCTCGATCTGATTCCGGTGTATCCTGCATCGTATGACTGCGAAAATATCATCGTTACCGCAGCTATCGATTCGAACGGGGATCTCGCATACTTCTCGAATTACGGTAAGAATTCTGTCGATGTTGCCGCTCCCGGGGTAGCCATCCTCTCTACCGTACTGAAGGGTGGATATGAGTATTATAAGGGTACATCGATGGCCGCTCCGCAGGTGTCAGGTCTTGCAGCCCTTCTCAGTGCTGCCGATCCTGATGCGTCCGCTCTTGATATTATCCGGACAATAAAGACCTCTGTCACTCCATCGGGACAGCTGGCAGATAAAGTAGCAACCGGCGGAGTCATCAACGCATATGAGAGTGTAAAGGCGGTCTGGAACAATCCACTTCATGCAGAAGCAACAATAGAGCCCCTGTCCGGAAAGGCACCGCTTAACATCACCTGCATTGGTTCTGCAACCGGAGAGATAACCACGTGGGTATGGGACTTTGGTGACTATACTCCTCCGGGAGAAGGACAGATAGTAACGCATACCTATACATATGCGAATTATTTTCCGGCAACGCTCCAGGTATCTGACGGAACCAGCACCGATGCGGTAACAAAACTGGTTACCGTGTATCCTGATGCTGAATTTACCGCGAACGTTACCAGCGGGGATGTTCCGCTTACGGTTGCATTTACCAGTCAGTCAACCGGTGAAGAACCTGATGCCATCTACTGGAAGTTCGGTGACGGCACCATGGTTGATAAGACGAAATACCCGGTCCATACCTATACAGAGGCAGGGACCTACACGGTTACGCTTATTGTTGAACGCCGGGGACTTGCCGACCAGGAGACAAAGATCGGGTATATCACGGTGACTGATCCCACAAAACCAATAACGGCAGGATTTACCGCAGATCCACAGACGGGTCCTGCTCCCCTCACGGTCTGTTTCACCGAGCAGTCGACCGGATTAATAACCTCCTGGAACTGGAACTTCGGTGACGGCAATGTGTCCTGTGAGCAGAATCCAATCCATATCTATGAGTCACCTGGTCTGTATACGGTTACCCTCCGGGTTTGCGGGGAAGGGGGTGAGGATACCGCAGCAGGGACCATCCTCGTGACTGACGGGGAGGTGTTCCTTTTGTCACTGGAGTCAGGCTGGAACCTTATCTCTACACCAAAGACGCTTGCACCCGGGTATGATACTGCAGCCATCTTTGCAGAGGTTGATACTGCAGGGCACAGCATCATGACCTATGATCCCTCCTCCTCTGACTGGATCATCCTCACGAAAGACTCCCCGATAGAACCGCTGTTTGGGTACTGGATTTATGCGAAAACACCGGTAACCATCCCACTCGTCTTTCTGACCGATCCAATCCTTCTCCCTCCTGTCAGGGATCTGCTCGCAGGCTGGAATATCATCGGATTTGCAAAGACAACCCCGGCAACCGCTCACGATACGATGCTGTCAGTGCAGGATGCCTGGATCTACCTTATCGGGTATGATGCAGGCGGACAGCGGTACGAAGAGACTATCATCAACGGCGGGCACGAAGAGTTTTCTGATTCCCGCCTCATGTACCCGCAGCAGGGATACTGGACTTTTTTGAACAAGTCCGGAACCCTTGCCGGTATCGGGATCTGATTTTTGTGCAGATCCTCTTCTCCTGTTTTTTCGCATACCGAAAAGAGGAAAAACCTTGATAACGAGATGGTCAGAAAAAAGAGGATAAAATGAATTACCCTCTCTTTTTCTCTGACATAACAAACCAATTATATATTATAAGGAATATAATGAAAAACAGACGTGTGAGACCATGAAACTTCAGGCATTCAGGATAGAGAACTATAAAAAGATAGAAGACACCGGGTGGATCACCTGTGAGAACCTGATGATCTTTGTCGGCAAGAATGAGTCAGGAAAGTCTGCAATATTTCGTGCCTTATCTAAGATGAATGCATCAGATGGCGAGTCTTTTGATGGTCTCCGTGAGTTTCCCCGTCACCGGTATGCGTTGGAGTTCTCCCAGCAGGACTGGCCGGTTGTTTCAGGACTCTTTATCCTTTCATCAAAAGAACAGGAAGAGATAGCTTCCGTTTGTGAGGTATGCCAGGATACCCGGGAAGTAACGATTACCCGTCATTATTCAGGATTGTACTCGATTCGGTTTACCCCTGACGTGCATGTGGAACAGGTGACGATTCAACGACTGAAGGGTTATCTTGAGGATGCAATTTCTGCCCTTCGTGAGATGACTGCTCCTGAAGGAAAAGGAGAGGAACTGGGACGCATCAAGCAGGTTCTCATCAGGTTCTTTGACCAGGAGATTGAACAGCTCCCCGAAGAGGGGCGGTGTGACAAACGCCGGCTGGCAGAGATCGTCAACCAGGTTGCCAGTCATGCGAATGAAGAGTGGCAGAAAGAGCTCTTAAACCCGCTTTATGAGCCGGTGTATAGCCTGCTTGAACAGGTCATCAAAAATGAGTCATTTGTCCATGGCAAGAAGTATGTGATAGATCACCTTCCCCGGTTCATCTACTTTGATAAGTACAACGTGCTTGACAGTGCCGTTCATATCCCGACATTTATTGCCACCCTGCAGGCGAATCCGAATCATCCCGGCCTTCGGGCCACCAACTGCCTCTTCCGGCACGTAAACCTTAATCTCGCCATGATCGAGGAACTGGGATCCCACAAGCATTCACATGAGGATAATCCCCTTATCAGAAGGCAGGTTGATGAACGGGCTATCCTTCTCTCAACCGCTTCGAACCTGATGACATCGAAGTTCCGCGACTGGTGGGACCAGAGAAGACATCGCTTCCGGTATGACATTGATGGTGATTTCTTCAGGATCTGGGTATCAGATGATATCGATTCCAGTGAGATCGAACTTGACCAGCGAAGTGCCGGTATGCAGTACTTCTTCTCTTTCTTTGTGGTCTTTCTTGTCGAGGCAGGCGATCTCTTCTCAAACAGTATCATCCTCCTTGATGAACCCGGGATATCACTCCATGCATCGGCCCAGTACAAGGCGGTCAGGTTTTTAGAGAGGATTGCTGAGAAAAACCAGCTCTTCTTCAGTACTCATTCACCCTTCATGGTGGATTTTGAACACATGGAGCGGGTCAGGGCAGTATACGAGTCAGATGAAGGCAGAACCCGGATATCTGAAGATGAATGGCCGCTTGATCACGACTCGCTCTTTCCCATTCAGGCAGGGGTTGCCTTTCAGCTGGCACAGGGTCTTTTCGTTGCAAAAAAGCAGTTGATTCTTGAGGATATATCAGATCTATGGCTCATTCTCGGTCTTAATTATGCCATGGATTTTGCAGGCAGAAAAACGATCTGCCCGGATCTCAAGATCATCCCCTCAGGTGGTCTCTCAACGATCATGCCACTTGCCTCCCTGCTGAAAGGGAACCTTGTGGATGCAGCCGTTCTCCTCTCGGGATCGGATCCCGGTCTGCCGCTGTTGAAGAAACAAATAGAGCACCTGTTTGATTCAGGGCAGAACCGGTGTCTTTTTATCGGGGATTACCTGCACAATCCCCTTGCCACGCTTGAGGATATCTTTGACGAGGAGTTGTACCTCTCCTGTGTAAGGGACACCTATCCGCAGGTTCATCTTCATTTTGTTCCACAGGAGGAGGAGCTGGGGGGAATCGTAGCAAGGCTTTTAGCATTGTTTCTGCGAAATGAGGCCGGATATTTTGAGAAGTGGCGGGTAGCCGAGCGGGTCTGTAACCGGATATTTGAGGATCCCGCAATCGTCGGGTTCCAGACCCTGGAGAAATGTGAACATCTCTTTACTGATGTCAACCGGATCTGTGAGTAAGAGGTATACCGGCATCTGAATGCCGGTACCTGATACTCGTTTTGTTCTTTTCCGGCTTCCCTCAGGTCTTTGTGAGCCAACGCACGATCTCCTCTCCAAACCCGCTGGTCGTGTATGATCCCCCCTGATCGTGTGTTCTGCATCCTGTATGGATAGCCTGATTGATTGCATCGTGTATCTTCGCTGCTCCGGCAGTATCTCCGAGGTGCTCCAACAGCATGGCAGCGCTTCTTATGGCTGCAACCGGGTTTGCGGTGTTGGTCCCGGCAATGTCAGGTGCACTGCCGTGCACCGGTTCAAAGAGGGCGTGACGCTCCCCGATATTGGCACTCGGGAGACATCCGAGCCCTCCGACAAGGTAGCCGGCAGCATCTGAAAGGATATCACCAAAGATGTTGGTGGTAAGGATTACATCGTACCGGTCAGGATGCTGGAGCAGGTCAAGAACCAGTGCATCGATGTACTTCAGGCTGTACCGGATCCCGGATGCCTCTGCCTCCCCGATGCAGATCCGGTTAAAATATGCATCAGATTTGAGAATGTTTGCCTTGTTCCCGATGGTCACATGTCCCTTCCTCTTCTTCGCCAGAGCAAGTGCTGTTCTTGCAATACGCCTGGTTCCTGCCTCTGAAACGACCCGCAGGCTGCAGGCACGGTCTTTTTCCTGCCACTCGATACCGGCATACAGGCCTTCCGTGTTCTCCCGAACGATCATGATATCAAACCCGTGACCGATTATGGGACGAAGGTTGGCATAGAGATCCAGCTCTTTTCGTATGGAGAGGATGACGCTTGAGTAATCCGGATCAGGCGGGGTGGTAACCGCTCCAAAGAGGATCGCATCAGCTCTCGTAAGAGCCATAAGAGACTCTTTGGGAAGGGCGGTTCCGGTCTTTACAAAACAATCATAACCGAGAAGAACCGGTATATACTCCCAGTCCGGGTGAAGAATACGAAGAATTTTTTCGGCAACCGGGATAACCTCTTTCCCGATTCCGTCACCGGGTGCTACGACTATCTGCATGACATCTGTTCCTCGTTTTGTAATCGGTCTCTCTGTCTCCCGGTTTTCTCTCTAATCATCCGTGTTCCCTCCAGCTATTGGCGAGTGCAAACACGGCATCAGCAATCGTTTTTGGTGAATCCCCCCAATGGACAACAATACCCCTTTTCCCCTCAAATACCCAAAAACCGGTTCGTTCACTCCGACAGCACCGTGCAATAAAAGGCTCTTTTCTGACTGCATTGGCAGGACAGATATCGATGAAGGAGAACTCCTTTCCATAACACTCAGAGAGGATCTGGCGGGCGGTCATGCACCCTGCAACCGCTTCGTCACCCTGCAGGAGATCTGAATCGATGGTCCGGTCAAATCCTGATGCACGGCAGGGATAGACATCAGCAGCAATGGTGGTAAGGTCATTTATGTGGAATTCCCATGAAAGTTCGAGTTCTCCAAAGATACCGGTCTTTTCAAGTTCTTTTATCGTCTCGGCAAGATGGGGTCTTGGCGGGGTCACATCGTAAACATGGATAATCGTAAGATTGGTGCTGTCAGGATCACAGATAAATGTCATATGTTCATCGATACCGGTAAAGATAGTGCAGCGGGTACTGCTCTGTAATGCTCTTTGTATCAGGTCTCCCCGGTTGTGCAGGTTGACCCGTTCCGGGTGCATGGTCACCTCGTGTGTCTCTGCGATAACCTCACACGAGACGAGATCTCTCATCATTCCGGTGCCTTCTGCAAGGCTGACTGCACATACCTGAAACCCCCCGTTTTTCTCACAGATGAGATACTGCGAGAGGAAGTAGGTGGTATCACCGAGAAACCGGGAACCGGCATATCCGACGAACTTACAGGACTTTGGGAATATCACCTCCCGGTCTCCCTCCTGATATACGAAACGAGCCCTCCTGCTGCGAGTATCTCATTCATCCGGGCAGAGAGGGGAAGAGAGCGGACTTCCTTTCCTGCAATAGAAAGTTCGTTTTTTTCAGTATCAAACCGGATTTCGTTCCCCTCATGGCAGAAAAGATCGGGTACGATAAAGACAGGAAGGCCACGATTGATGCAGTTCCTGAAGAATATCCGGGCAGCTGATCGTGCAACAACTGCCTGGACACCGGCCTGCTGCAGGGCGACAACCGCCTGTTCCCGTGAGGAACCGCACCCGAGGTTCTTTCCTGCGATGAGAACGGCTCCTTGTAACCGGGCTGCAAGGGTGGGATCGAGATCCTCAAAGACATGTTCCTGAAATACAGATCTGTCCTTTGTCCGCAGGTATCTCCCGGCAATGATGAGATCGGTATCGACATCATCACCGATACAGACGGCAGGACCTCTTCCGGTAATGCTGCTCATAAAAACTCTCCTGGATCGGTTATCTCCCCGGCGAGCGCACTGCAGGCAGCGGTCGTGACCGAGGAGAGGAAGTAGCGTGCATCTACTCCCATCCTGTTCTTAAAGTTACGGTTTGCAGTCGAAAGCCCGATCTCACCGGGACCGAGAACACCCATGTGTGCCCCCAGGCACGGACCGCATCCCGGGACACCGATGGAGCACCCGGCCTCTATAAGCGTCTGCAAAACTCCTGACTGTACTGCCTCGCTGAGCACTGCCCGGGATGCCGGGACGATGATCGTTCGCACCATGACCATATCATCGGAAAGGATGGATGCAAACCTCTCGAGATCCTTGTATCTGCCGTTGGTACAGGTGCCCACAAAAACCTGGTCAATCGGGGTCCCCATGTACTCAGATACGGGACTGACCGTGTCAACCCGGTCAGGAACCGCGACCAGGGGTACCATTTCATCAAGAGATAGGTGTATCTCTTTCTCATAGGTGCACGGTTCCGGTTCCTGTACTGGTATGTGGGTTCCGTAATTGGCGAGATATGAACCGGTGACCTCGTCTGCATAGCAGAGTCCGGTCTTTGCCCCGGTCTCTACTGCCATATTACAGAGCGTAAGCCGATCTGCCATGTCGAGTTTCGGCATGGCATCCCCGATAAACTCGATGGCCCGGTAGGTTGCTCCGTCCATACCAAGCCTGCCACAGTAGGCAAGGGCAATATCCTTTGCTTCGACATGGGATGGAAGCGATCCGCTCATAGTAATTGCAATCGTCTCGGGAACCATGAGCCAGGTACCCCCGGTTGCCCAGATGGCAGCCATCTCAGTCGCCCCGACACCGGTTGCAAAAGCCCCGAACGCACCAAGCGTACAGGAATGGGAGTCAGCACCGATGATTAACTCGCCCGGCAGAGCAGATCCCTCGCTCATCACCTGGTGACATACTCCTCCCCCGATGTCAGAGAAGTGCATGGTATGTGCCCTGGCAAATTCACGGAGTTCATGCTGCAACTGGGCTGTAAGAGAGGTATTGGCAGGAGCGATGTGATCAAAGATGATGGATATACGAAATGGTTGTTTTATCGGGGGTGACCCCATCTCTTCCCAGGCAACCTTTGTAAGCACGCCGGTCCCGTCATGACAGAACGCCCGATCAGCCTGTGCGTCGATGCAGGTACCTGCAGGAGCATTCAGTATCCGTTCTGAGAGGGTTGCCACGGAATTACTCCTCCCTTACTTTTTTTATGATCGAACACAGGACATCCTGTGTTATTCTGCATTTTCCTTCGCTCTTCTTCTTAACCTCATCGAGCACCTCATGAACCTGTATCTCACTGAGAGAGATCCCGAGGTTATTGAGGATATGAGTAAGAGCGGTTGTTCCGGAATGTTTTCCCAGGATAAAATCACGGTTAAGCCCGAGCATTTCAGGGGGGACAAATTCATAGGTAGCAGGGTCTTTTATCAGTGCAGCGATGTGGATGCCACTCTCATGGGCATATGCGTTCTTCCCTACGATCGGTTTTGTGACCGGCATGTAGATACCGGTACTCTCTTCGATATACCGGGAAAGCCGGGGGATAACGGTCAGGTCATACCGGTCGATGCCGTACTTTAACCGCAGACCGGCAAGGACTTCTTCAAGTCGTGCATTCCCGACCCGCTCGCCGATCCCGTTGACCGTGGTATGGAGCTGGAACGCTCCGCATTCGGCAGCAGTGAGGGTGTTTGCAGTGGCACATCCCAGGTCGTTGTGACAGTGGATTGCCATGGGTATCGGGATCCGGGGCTGTATCGTTTGTACCACATGTGCCATCTCGAGGGGAGTATTAAACCCGACGGTATCGGCATATCCTGCATATGCTGCCCCGTGCTCTGCTGCCTGCCGGTAAGCCGAGACAAGGGTCTCTATTGCTGTCCGGGATGCATCTTCGGCAGCAAACCTGACAATGAGACCATGGTCATGCGCATACTCGACAACTTCACAGGCAGATGCCAGAACTTCTGCAAGTGGTTTTTTAAATTTCACGGCCACATGCAGGTCAGAGGTTGCGATAAAGATACTGACAATATCGACACCGGCATCGATGGCAGCATCGACGTCTCCTTTCAGTGCCCGTGCCAGAGCACAGGATTTTGCAGACAGTCCCATCCTGGCAACGGATCTGACACAGCATCTCTCATCATCAGAGATGATAGGAAATCCGGCTTCAATTACCTCAACACCGATCTCATCAAGGAGCGATGCAATCTCCATCTTCTCAGTACAGGTGAATGATACGCCGGGTGTCTGTTCCCCATCACGCAGCGTTACATCACATATCTCAACATGTAAAGGTTTCATGGTGTATCTCCTGTGGACATTGTCCTGAAACGACGACCGTGCAAGGTCGTTTTTGATTCGAAAGGGCTTTTTTTAGTGCAGTTGCATCTCCGGCAGAAACGACAACGGGTTCTGCAAACCCGATGTACGGGAGGAGGTTTACAACCGGCTGACCCCCGGTCATACCCATGCAGTTGTTCTGCATGATGATGCAGAGCAGGGGAAGTTTCTTTTCGTAGACATCAATGAGAGCAGACAGTCCGGAATGAAGCATACCATAGTCCCCGATAAGGGCAATGCCGGTGCTTGTTGCGGCTACTGCAACAGCACTACCCATCCCGTAACTGGCATATCCGAACCGGTATGGTTCGTTCATCGCAAGAATGCTGCACCCGGTATCACAGATGACCCGCTCTCCTCTCTCCTGCAGGATACAAAAGAGTGGTTGATAGGGGCAGTCTGCACAGAGGGTAAGGCTATACCCCCTCTCTTTCTTTGATCTTCGTCCCCCCGGTTCCGGGACCGGGTATCTGCAGCCTTCCGGTATCATTCCGCGAGAAGAGATAGCATCATAATACTCAGATGCCGCTACTGCCCTTCCGTACATGGTCCCGTCAGGATCGGCAAGTCTCCCGGCACTCCTCTTCTCTTCTGATTTGTTTCCGGTATCCGGTGATCCGGATCGGTGAGGGTCTGAAACCTCCCTTGTGAGATCGTGTGGCTGAATCGTGAGGAGTGCCACCCTGCTGAACTGTTCAGAGGCCAGGAATGCTTCTTTCACGGCATCAGAACCGTTGGTCCTGCAGGTGATGACCGGTACCCCGGCAACCGGGCCAAAGGAAGCTGAGTACTCGATGACGGTTGAACTGGTCACCAGCGGATCATCACCGGCAATAATGATGACCCCTCCGATAAGCCCCTGGCTGGTAGCGTTCACGAGCGGGTCTGCAAGGGTATTTACCCCGACATGCTTGACGATAACTGCAGCCCGCCGGCCATGAAGCGAGTCCCCCAGAGCATACTCTAAAGCAACTTTCTCGTTGATGACTGACTGTGCACCGGTTCCCGCTACCAGTCCGCTTACCGGGTACCCGGGGATGCCATACATGCGGTCAGCGTTTTGTTTCAGGTCAAGAATTAACCGTTCTTCTCCGTTCATGAGTCGACCCCTGGTATCAGGTCACAGCCGGTACAGGCCGGGCACATGGTACGTGCCGCTGAAACATCAAGATCGTAACGAGACAGGATATCCCGGTGCATCAGAAAGACCGTCTTAATCCGCTCTGCGCCGGGTCTCTTTAATGATGCAAGGGCGGCAGCAGGATAAAGAGGCCTGAGTATGGGGATGATTCCCGTCTCTGCCAGACTCCTCATGCAGGTAGCAAGTTCTTCGTCTGTCTCACCAAGACCAAAGATGATGTTGGAAAAGACATGTCCCCTTCCAAAAAGGGGGACTGATTCCCTGAGGGCATCAAAGATGACAGCCCGGGAAAGACCGGGACAGATCATGGAAAAAAGAGCATCTGTTGCAGTCTCAAGGTTAAACTTGACCTCGTATACTCCTGCCTCTTTCATGCGGAGAGGACCTGCCGGTGTCGGTACGATCGAGACCCCGATGGGAAGAGAAAAGCGCCTGATATCACGTACTACCGAGAGAACGTACTCCTCCTCTTCTTCAATACTTTTCAGAACACCACTGGTAAGAGAGATGGCATCGATTGAAGAAAGCACCGATTCTATCAGGGCTACAATTCCCTCCTTTGTTTTCCTTCCTCTTCCTTTCGGAACCGAACAGTACCTGCAGGAGAAGGTGCAGCTCTCTGTGACCGTGATGTATGCCTGTCGCGGGCAGTGAAGACCGGGCTTTTCAAGGGTGGCAGAGAAGGTCTCCCCTGCCAGGTCACAGGTTACTGCTCCGCCTCCATGATGCATACATACCACCTCTGAACCCGGATCAACACAAAGCCGCACCCGTCTGCCGTTCTCGAGAAGAAAGAAACTTCCCGGGCCCCCGGCACCCGGACCTGCAGTGGATCGTGTAATATACTCATCCGCATCCACACCAGTCAGGTGTGCACCACAGGTTGCAAGAAGCAGGCTTTTTTTATCTATCCAGTCCATAATTCTCGTATTCCTTCCAAACCTCTGGTAATTCCCGAATAATTTCTCTGAATTTGTTGCCGAAAATCTCGTTACCAGAATTTTCGGCATCATCGGGTAAATAGGTTTGGTAAGAAGAAACGAGGGAACGGCACCGTTGTCATGATCCCCGGCATACCGGTTTTTCATATAAACCTGCATTATGCCTTATATGTGGTGAATCATAAACGATAATGCCGGAATGCCGATACAGATGAATGCATGAATGTCTCACTGGAAGTCCTCGATGGCCTGCGTGAGTTGATAACGATAGGTGTTGGTCACTCGGCCGGAATGCTGAACCGGTTAACCCGGGCACATGTAACCCTTACCGTACCTGATGTATTCATATCTGACGAAGCATCTCTGCTCTATGCCCGTTCTGTATTTTCGGGTATGACCCGTGGGGAGATATCCCAGGTTATCCTGAGATTTACCGGTGCTCTGTCCGGTTCTTTCTACCTGATAATACCTCATACGAGCGCCCTGAATCTGGTCATGATACTTACCGGCGAGGAAGGATCACCTGATGAGATGGATGCTCTTCGGATTGAGACCCTTCTTGAAGTAGGAAATATCATCACCGGTTCTGTGATGAGTGCACTCAGTATTGTTCTTACTTCACGGCTCTCGTTTCAGTTTCCCGGTTACCAGACCGGTCCGTATGATTCAGTTCATCCCTTTACCCTCCCTGAATCAGACGTCGGGATCATTGCCAGAACCTGGTTTTTGTTGCAGAAAAAAGAGATAGAAGGTGACTTGTTCATTCACCTGACCCGTGAGTCATATGCCCATCTCGGGATCTGCATCAGAACAGCGATGGAGAAGGGTTTGTGATGGAACCGGAAACCAGAATGCGGGTCACGCAGTATCTTGATTCCCTTCCGGTCGGCATCTGCACCATCAGAGACGATTATCGGATCGCCATATGGAACAGGACCCTTGAGAACTGGACCGGGATACGGAACACCGATGCCCTTTGGAAGTCTGTCTTTGAGGTAGTACCTCTCTTTGCCGATCCTCTCATAAAAGACCGGGTACAGGTAATCTTCTCTGGTGGCGGGCCGGTAATCTTCTCGTCCCGGTTCCATCCCCGGTTATTCCCCCTGATGCATGAGAGCCAGAATGAAGGGAGGGTCCAGCGAATCTCGATAACTCCGCTCGAACTGGACTCCGGGGAGTTGCAGGCGATGATTGCAGTCGAGGATGTAACCGCAGTCACGGAACAGGTCATCAGGTACCGTCTTATCAAGGACGAGATAAAGTACGAACTCGAGGAGAAGAAGAAGACAGAAAAGGCACTTGCTGTCGCGATAGGGAAATTAAACACCCTGGCCGCGATAACCCGGCATGATATGAATAATATCCTTTCAGCCTTTGTAGGGTACCTGGCACTAGCGCAGAAGGAACAACCCGGCGAGACGGTATCGGTCTATCTGGAGAAGATGAAGCAGTCAGCAGACGTGATGCGGGGTCAGATAGCGTTTGCCCGTGATTATCAGGAGATGGGAAACGCTCTTCCCTCCTGGAACCTGGTATCCTCTCTGGTTACATCCTGTAGCACCAATCCTCTTTTTACTGATGTAACTGTTATTGTCGAGACCGGAACCCTTGAGGTTCTTGCAGATGCGCTGATCAGCAAGGCTGTCTATAATCTGCTGGAAAACGCGGTCAGGCACGGGGAGCATACCTCGGTTATTATGGTAACATGCAGGGATTATAACGACGGGATCCTGATTCGCATCGAGGATAACGGGAGAGGAATTCCCCTACACCTGAAGGAGAGGATCTTTGAGAGGGGATTTGGGGCAAATACCGGCCTGGGTCTCTTTCTGGTAAAGGAGATTCTTGGAATAACCGGGATGCAGATCCGTGAGACCGGTGAGGAAGGAGCCGGGGCACGGTTTGACATTCTTGTTCCATTCGGGTATTACCGGTATCAGGATGGAGACGAAGGGGTATCCTGATACAGAACTGATCTGAGTCACGCATGCTCTCTGCCCCGGAAAAAAAACCGGATTGGGAATCTATTTCCTTACATACGGTAATAAAATATGAGAAAGCATGACCCGGATCTTAATAGTGGATGACTCGTTATTCCAGCGTCGTATCCTCAGTGCACCGCTCGTGGCAGAGGGATATGAGATTATCGAGGCAGTAAACGGAGCTGACGGACTTCTAAAGGTACAGGCAGAAAAACCTGACCTTATCCTGCTCGATATTCTGATGCCTGAAAAAGACGGGGTCAGTGTGCTGCATGACCTGCAGAAGATACATAACACGATACCGGTTGTTATGTTTACGTCTGATATCCAGGATACGACCCGTGATGAGTGTCTGGCACTCGGAGCACAAGCATTTTTAAACAAACCGGTCAAGGCAGAAGAGCTGCTTCCGGTGATCCGTTCAATCCTTTCGGGTACGGAATGAAAGAGGTATCAGAACCGGTTATCGATGGTATTCGCGAACTCGTGACGATGGGTATCGGCAGATCCGCAGGAAGTCTCAACACCCTGACCGGATTCCATGTTACCATCTCAGTACCTCATGTCTCTCTTCTTAAAAAAGACGAGATTCGTTATTTTATACCTCATACCAATATCCCTTACTGTCTTGTGAATATGAGATACAGCGGGTCGTTTGAGGGAACAGCAGCTCTTATGTTTACCCAGGCCAGTGCCGCAAGTCTCTTCTTACTCCTGACCGGAGAGACAGGCAGATCGGAAGAGACAGAAGAGCTCTGGAAATTAACCCTCATGGAAGTGGGAAATATTATCATTAACGCGGTGATGGGTTCTATCTCAAATAATCTCGGCACAACGCTGCATTTTTATACTCCTGAATATCATGAAGACTCTCTTGACCATCTCCTCCCTGATTCGGTCTATGGTGAGTCAGAATCCATCATCGTTGCTGATGCACAATTCAGTGTAAAGGCAAAGGATATCGATGGTGAGGTTATCCTCTTCCTTGCCGACGATTCTATAGATCTCCTTGCTGCATCCATCAGTGAGAAGATGGGTTTCGTCGGGTAAACATCCCAAAAACCACCCGCATCAGGCAGGGAGATGAATTTCACCCTGACTTTAGTGGTTTTATTCTCTTTTATCGGGTTATCTGTACTGGTAAGAATGTATCAGCAAGGATTGTGGTCGGCCTGAGTCCCATCACAAAGGGTGAGTGCATCGTTGTACTTTGTGTAAAAGGGGATTGCTGCAACCGCTCCTGTGATACCTCTGCCATCTGCATGGATACGCAGGCCTGGAACTGAGAGGGAAAAGACTTCGTTTGGATCTACCTCTCCTCTCTTTACGTTCCATCCGAAAGAAAAGAGTTCATCAGGACAAAATCCGACATACGATGCCATACCGGTATTTTGGGAGAGGGTGTATCTCAGAAGGAGTCGGGAGAATGATGCAATGAGTTTTTGAGGATCTGCTGATGCAAACTCTGCGACAACCGCAACACAGTTCTTTGTCCGGAACGCAACCGGAAAGAGCTGGACAATGGTGTGGGAGAGGTAGACCGAACCTGCATCTGCAACTGCTGTTGCGATATTATGGACAAGTGTCCAGGTTGCACCCTCTTCCTGCGTGTCAGTGTCATCAACACCGATGAGCACCCGCTCACGTCGCGGAAGGGTAAGACAGGATCCGGCAGTCCTTCCCCCTCCTGATTCGTCATATTCTGCAGAGAGTACTCCCTGTGCCGATGCACGACAGACAGAAGCTCCGACCCCCCCGCCCCCAAGGCCCTGGTACCTGATGGTTATCGTCTCATCAGAAACACCTGCTCCGGTGATCCCTGCAGGAAACCGTGATCCCTCGAGGTTGAGATCCGCATCTCCCACATTGAGGATGAACCGGTTTGTACTGCCAACGATCCGTGCCGAGGTGACAAGCGGGCTCTTCTGGTAATGGGTATGTGCCCACATGGCACCTCCGATGCAGTCAAAGAACTCGATGCACTCTACCGTCCTGCCGTCCTGGTCTGCAACAGCAACGATGGCAGGGTAACTAATGGTATATGGTTTTGGAATTGTTTGTATCGGTTCGCTGGCATCGTAATTTTCAGGGTAAAATGACATAACTCGTATACTCCTGTACCGCTTGATACCGGTATCTGCAATTCATCTTTCGTTTCATGTATGCAATCCCCGGGTGGCAGTTTTTTTGTATCATGAACAGAGCAGGCACCATTCGTTCTCGTTCCATCCGATGGTCCGTATGATATCAAGGCACATATCGCGTACCTGATACCTGCCGAACCGTGAATGGTACGAGTACACTCCTACCTGAGAACGATAGGCCTTGGTATCGGTACTGAAGTAATGCTGGTATTTCCTGACGATACGGTGGAACTTAACCGGTTCGTTCTCATAAGCGGCATTTATGGTGACTTCCAGAACTTGGTACCAGTACCTTACCGGAACCCGGGTTCCCCTGATAATAATGCAGGTTGGTTTGTATCCTTTTGGTATCTCACCGGTCCGGAAACAATGCCCGTCTGAGGAATTGTCTGCAATCAGGGGATCTATCTTATCAGGAATATCCCCGGTTCCGGTGCCGGATTGTATCTCTTTATGTGTGGTAATATCAGGCCATATCTTCATGCAGAACGCAGAGAATATCTGGGATCGCTGATCGATCTGGAATTTTTTCCAGATTCGGAGTGACTTTGTGAACTGGTTCATGAAAAGTCCATCGTGAATGTACCATTCCCGCTTCTCATCAAAGGAAGCATCAGCGATGGCAGGGTTGTCAGCATGGGTCAGGGTGAGGTTTCCGAGCCGGTGAAGATAATCGTGATGGACCTCCTGCCACTCTGATCCCAGGTGTTCACGCCACCAGGGAGAGAGGGATACGGGCATGATATGCTCGATTCGTAAACGATGTATCTCGTGGATATACCAACTGATCGTGTGAGTATCGCTTTTTATCCCGGGATCTGTCTTTCCTTTTTCATTTCTCTCACTGGCAAAGAAGTCCTCGAGTGCGAGTAATATTGCCCAAAGAAACGCATTGGTTGATTTCTCGTGGTACAACCAGCCGTTTCTCAGGTTATCCTCAAACTCCCCGTTCTTTGGATAACTCCCCGGGCCTGATAGCGATTGCAGATACGTGACGAGATCGAAAGGTCGCACCGGGGCATTTCCCTCAACATAAAATGAGCAGAGGTTTGCGAATATCTTCTCGTAGTCATGACTTTTTCTTCTGCAGACCGCTCTTCTGATGAGATATCCCTCGGTAATCTCAAGGAGAACTTTCAGTTCACCGCGGGAGAGGAGAGATGAACCGGCACGTGTGGTGTCAGACCATGCGAAACAGTCGAGGAGAAATGGGTAGATCTCATGCTGCCCGAGAAGCCGTAACCGAACCAGTATCTTCTGGATCGTAAGCGACTCACTATCGGTGACTGACATCTGCTGTGGCGCCACAAGCATCGTGTAATACGAGGAGAAACGCTCCAGATCACGAAGAAGTGCCAGGATCTCATCAGGAGTGGCCTGCTCGTACCGTCTCTTTATCTCTTCAAATATCTGGCCTTTCCTGACGACACTGCCGTTTTTCATACAGTAGATGCGTAAAAAATCAGAGATACTCTCCTCACTATAAACGAGACGCTCCTCCATGGGTTTCCAGAACTGCTCGTACTGGGCTATTGCTATCTCTTTTGAATCAAGCCTGATAAAGAAGAAGTTCCTGATGAGATCTGACTCCTCAAGAGGTACCCCGCGGTAATTGAGCGACTCAAAGACCTGGTTCGGGTTCTCATCCTGGGTCAGTTCGATATAGACAACACAGAAGTTCTCGGTCAGGATCTCCTGCAGTGTAACCAGACAGAGATCCGGTATGCTGTCTATCTTCTGCCAGAAAAAGTCAAAACACTCTAATATGAGTGAGTCCTGTGAGAAGACGTAACACTCGTCAAAGATATTGTATAATGTTTCCTTGTCCGCCTGGGTCGGAATGACGATGTACCTGCCCTCACCGCTCTTTGGCCTGTTCTTGAGGAAGTCGTTTACCTGTTCATATAATTCCTCGTGATGCTTTTCCTTTGCAAAAGCCCTGATAACAGCAAGGATAATACTGATGGTGATGATACGCTGCTGTCCGTCGATGATGGTGAACTTGTCAAGGTTCTTCTCCCGTTCCCTGACAACAACGACAGGACCTAAGAACCGGGAAGGGATCTCGTTGCGGTTTTTCCCGGCAGAGAGATGGTACTGATCCATGATATCGCCCCAGAGTGTCTCCCACTGTTCTGATGACCAGACATAAGAGCGCTGAAATAATGGCACGACATACTGTTTTGCCCCGTTATACAGATCCCATATAGAGCAGTTATCTGCTTTCATCTCTCCTATACCTGTCAGTTGTTCTAAAAGAAAAACCCCATTATACCCGTGACCGGAACCGGGAATTTAAATCGGCACCGGGTGTATTGGCCGACATCTGGGTCAGACAGCATCGATCCAGATCCAGTACCCCGATGCCGGGTCAGGTTTGGGAAGGATTCCTGTATCTGGGGTAGATATCTCATTATATCTCTGTTCGGTTGCGTTAAATCCGATACAGTAGAGCCAGCCTGGTGGCAGCTTTACTCCTGCGGATAGGGAATCCTCAGCATCAGAATCGATCTTTTGAGAGAACCCAACAAGATTCCAGCCCGGGAAAAATTCCCGGGTCTCATCCGTTTCCGTTTCCCTATAGCATATCCCGACATCGGTTTTTTCTCCTGAAAAGATGAAGAATGCGTGATACGGAGATAAACGATCAGCAGGTGTCAGGCGGGTCCATGTTGCATTGCCTGCATCATATCCAAAGAGGGAATGACCGTCTGAACCGACACCGGAAAAGACCTGCATCGTGTCAAATCCTTCTGCAGGTGACCGGGGTGGTGATATGAGGTTCCATCCTTTGTGTATTGTGATGTTTCCACAAGCTGGGATCGCTGCCTTTTCAGTTACGATGATGTAGTCTGGAATGACTACGGTATCGCTGGTATTCCCGGTAACAGCCGTAAATGAGACGGTGTAGGATCCCGGATTCTGATAGACGTAGGTGGGATTTTGATCGATGGAGAACCCGCCATCCCCGAACCGCCAGATCCACTGGTCGGGTTGTCCGCAGGAGATATCAGTGAAACTGATGTTGGCAGGTACCGGACCTTTTCTTGTATCAGATACAAAAGCGGCTGACAGAGTCGTATCAGAACAGCAACCTGTGCTACGGATCATCTCCTCCTGGTAGATATCCGCTTTTTGGTACATAAAATCGAGAACAAGCAAAAAGACGTCAGATGACGGTATCGCTGTTTTATGCTCCCCGACCCAGACGATCCGGTCCCCGAAGATATCTGGGGTAACTTCCTCTGCAGAACTGCAGGTTACCTGGTACAGCCTGTTCTCTTTTAGGTCAAAGAGATAGATGTCCTTATCACCGTCCCGGTCATCCTCAAAAACGATCCGGTTTCCGTGAATTTTCGGGTTATACTGTCCGCCACCGGATGGTGATACCGCCTTCTCTTCCCCGGTTGTTAGGTCGTGGGAGTAAATCTGACTTTTTCCAGACCGGTAATCTTCCCATACCACGATATCGCCAGAAATATCCGGATGCAGCTGGGCTGTCAGGTCACGGCATACCGGAAACTCAATCATTGTTTCGATATCATATCCGTAGATATCCGGGTTACCGTTCCGGTCATCTGACCAGATAACACGGGTTCCGGAGATCTGAGGTTCTGTCTGCTCCCCGATATCGATACATACGGGGAATTCTTTTAGTCTCACCAGGTCGTACCCGTAAATATCTGTGGTGTAATCTCTCTTATCCTGCCATACGACAGTCCATTCTGAAGTGTCAGGATTCATCTGGTCTCCGTATAACCGGCAGATATCAAGATCATACCCGGTCTTTATATCAGACATCCGGATATCCCAGTTGGTACGGCTGTTATCCTGCCACACAACGCTTGAACCGGAGATGACAGGTTCTGTCTGGCGTGATGGTCTCTTTATCGGTGTGATGGCTTTATTCCAGATCCAGTCGTACCCGTACAGATCAGTATTTCGTTCCCAGTCACGACCCCTGATATCATTGCAGTAATCTTCCCAGACAATATAGCGATCACCAATCACGGGATTTGACCGGAGATGGTTTCCATCGGTCAGCTGAATCACGGTTCCCTGAATGGGAAGTGTCGAATTTTGTTGATCTGTTATGACACTTCCTGATCCAAGGATACCAGTCAGAAAAATGATTACAAATCCTGATATCACGATTCTTCTCTTCACAACAATGCACACCCCTTGTACGTGTACACGATCTTGTGACCGGGATGTTTATCTTTTCGGATCAATTCTGTAAAAGAGGGTCAGGTTATGTCAGGAAAATAGGGATTGCAGGGATGTGCCGGTTTTTTATTCTGTATGCCGGTAGTGAGATCTTTTATTGCCTGAACACAGAGGTGTACAAAAGAGTTCTTTGTCTTCCTGTCTTCCTGACTCAGAAATTTAATAAATCCCAAAAAGTTGATTTTTTAAAAATAATCATAATATCCCGGGGAACTGGTATGGTACAACAAGTTGAAAATCCGCGGATCCTCCCTTCTGCCCTCTCCATTGCCGGTCTTGATCCAAGCGGAGGAGCCGGTATTGCCATGGATCTCAAAACATTTGCTGCCTGCGGGGTATGGGGTCAGGCAGTCGTCACCGCTCTTACTGCCCAGAACAGTCTAACCGTGACCCGTTCGGTTCCGGTTCCTGCAAATCTTATCAGGGAGCAGATTGCCGTGCTGTTACAGGATATAACCCCTCTCGCCATAAAGACCGGGATGCTTGCCTCTGCAGATATCATATCAGCAGTTGCAGAGGCGTTACCGCGCCCGATTCCCCTCGTCGTCGATCCGGTCCTTGCAGCAACAACAGGATATAGTCTGACGAGGTCTGATGCAGTACCGGTTCTTGTCGAGGAACTGATACCGCTGGCCACGGTGGTCACGCCGAATATCCCGGAAGCTGAGATAATAACCAGACAGTATCATCTCTGCACCCGTGGTGATATCATACAGGCCGGCAGAAGTATCCTTGATATGGGACCTTGTGCTGTTCTTATGACCGGAGGGCACGGAGATGGCCCTGAATCAGTTGATATACTCATTACCCGTGATGATGTTTCCTTTCTCTCAGCACCGCGGGCCCCCTATGATGTGCATGGATCGGGTTGCTGTCTCTCTGCAGCGATCACGGCTTTCCTTGCAGAAGGGATGGATCTTTTTCCCGCCTGCAGAAAGGCAAAAGAGCTTCTGTCAACTGCGATAGAACAGGCAACCCCCGGTCTACTCGGTCGTTATATCTTACATCCCGGTCCCGTATCCTGATACTTAAAAAAAAGTGTATCCAGGATGCGTATATCCCGCTATATGAGAGTGTTATCGAACCAAAGGATTTAAAAATATCCAAAAACGGGACAGAATAAGAGCACCGGTCTCTTAAAAAGGGGTACTGCCCTTCCTATCCTTCAGCCAGCCGTACCAGTTTGTATCCGAAATACCCAATCCCTCCACCGATACAGAGCAGGATTATTCCAAAGAACTGCGAGAGGAGGATCATAATCTGGGGTATCTCAAATATCAGTGAGATCCCGGCAAACGCAAAGAGAAACCCGATACCCAGCAGTCCGACTCCCAGCCAGTCAACCATGACAGCACCTCATGATAGATAATCAACCGGGAAGTATATATCATCCTTTATTGAACAGGGGAAAACGAAAATCAGTTTCTGCTTCATCCTGATTTATCTGTGTAAGAAGCAAATACAGAGTTATGGGGACTGCAGAACTGAAACGGTACCATGAGATCTACGAGATACTCTTAAAATACGGATTTAGCGCCTACCTCCTTGAAGAACTCTCTCCCGGGCTTGCAAAGATGGATCTCCAGAGCCGTTTCCATCCGGAATTGCATTCTTATTCGCTGTATGAGCGGATCAGGATGGCAGTAGAGGAACTCGGACCGACATTTGTGAAATTCGGCCAGATCCTCAGTACCCGCCGTGAACTTATCTCACCACAATTCTGTCAGGAACTTGAAAAACTCCAGGACAAAGTACCTCCCCTCCCGTTTGAGGTGCTTCGGCCGACTATTGAGATGTACTGTGGGCCGGTGGATGATGCATTCTTAGAGTTTGATACGCAACCAATAGCAGCTGCATCGGTATCACAGGTACACCGTGCCGTGCTTCCTGATGGAACCCCGGTAGCGGTCAAGATCCAACGTCCGGGAATTCGGGATGTCATTGACCTGGATCTTCCGATCTTACGGCGGCTTGCGGGACGGCTTGAACGACTCGATCCAAACCTGGCCCTGTACAATCTCACCGGTCTTATTGATGAGTTCGTGACCCAGATTTATAAGGAACTGAATTTTGTATCTGACGGGCAGAGTGCCGATCTGTTAAATGAAAATTTTCGTGATAATCCTGTGATTAAGGCACCTCTTATCTACTGGGAGTATTCAGGGCCCCTGATGCTTACCATGGAGTTCATAGAGGGAGTCAGGATTGACCGGGTCGAGGTTATCAGGTCATGGGGTGTTGATCCCAAAAAGATAGCAGAAGCAGGGTTCCAGTCGTACCTGCAGCAGATCTTTGTTGACGGTTTTTTTCACTCCGATCCCCATCCCGGAAACCTGATGGTGACAAAAGAAGGTGTGCTCGTTTTTATTGATTTCGGGATGGTCTCTATGGTCAGGCCGGAACGGCAGGAACTGATGCTTCGTGCCCTTCTCTCAATCGTTGATACCGATGCGGTTGAGTTTGTGAACTGTTTGCGAAAGTTTGGCATGAAGATACCTGATACCTCGGTTGAGGAGTTCACTGACCAGATTTACTATGCCTTTGTGAGTTCCCGGTCAACCCGCCTGCACCAGTTAAACTTCGGGTCTGCGATGACCGGTACCATGGAGAAACTGCAGGAATATAACGTCCGGTTCCCGTCGTCTCTTATGCAGGTATTAAAGGTCATCTGGATGGTCTATGATGTAGCAATGCTGCTCGATCCCGGGTTTAATTTCAATGACCGGGTCAAACCGTACATAAAGATCATCATCGAGGAGCGGTATCTTACTGCACGATCCCTCAAAAACATCCCCCGTCTGCTCTTTGATATGACAGAAGGGATAGCAGGAGTCCCGAAGGCGATAAACGAGGTGGTAAAAACCCTCTCATCAGGGTCTTTCCGCCTTGACGTGGTATCTGACGATGTCACGAGGATGACCCGATCGATTCAGGACTCAACTGACAAGCTCGTGGCCGCTCTTCTCATCGCGTCCATGGTTGTCGGTTCATCACTTGTGATGAACGTGCCCTACATTCAGGACTTCGAGGGGATTTTCTGGCTGGCACTGTCACTCTATCTCTTTGCCATCTTCCTTGCGGTCCTCTCGTATGTGCGGCTCTTTCGGCACTGATTTTAAGGAATCTCTCTCCATTTCCACCAGATCCGATTCCTCCCATGTAGGGGGAAGAGGATCAGGCAGGATGATAGGAGCGGTACGAGTAGTAGGAGTAGATGATGCAGGCAGCCGTTCCTGTAAGTACCGGTGCAAGGATGAATGCAAAGGCATATTCCGGGAGGATGACCCCGCCAAGGCAGATAAATCCGCATACAAGAAATACCTGTGCTCCCAGGCGATGGGTATCATGCCAGACGGCCTCATCCCCGAGTGTCCAGGGGGTCTTTATGCCGACAAACCAGTTCGGTTCTGCCTTCCCGATAAGAATTCCGATTCCGGTAAAGAGGAGAGCAAAGATGAGCGATATCACACGGTTCATCTGGAATTCTATTCCATATGCTGCAAGGATCGTCAGTACAAAGAGAGAGAATAAAAATACGGTTGTGAGCAGGATGAATGCATCATAGGCATCCTGGAATGCGAGATAATTCTCTTTTTTCGGGTCTATTCGTGGGAGAAGAACCATGAGCCCGGCTATGAGTACCATGAGAGCCGGGATAAAAAGAAGTCCGGTCCCCTTATCCATGTACCCGTCAATCTCACCGGCAATATTCCAGTGAGACGGGATCTGGTCAGGGAGAGACGGGTACAGGATTATTGAGATGATTACCGCTGCGATAATGAGGAGAGCTGTTGCTGCGATGAACAGTCGCATACAGAGATCTGGCTGTGTGCGGGTTTAGATGTTGGTATGGGGAGGGTATCAGTAGTTTTTTTAAAGAAACACATAATACGGTTATCAGGCTTTATTCATGGATAAAAGATATTAATTGTTTGGGGTTGGCTGGGGTGCTGGCGGTTCTGGCGGCTGAGATATCTTGTAAAAGGGTCCCGGATTTGTCAGTTTCCCGTATTCTTTATCTGTCATTCCGGGAGGAAGAACGAGGATACTCCCAGATTCTCTGTTTTTTGTCTGGCTGGACTCCCTGTTCTGTAGTTTTGGAAGAAATTTATTAAAACGCTGATTCTTTGTCTTCGGTTTTATACCGGTAGAGTTTATGCATCCTATTCTTGAAACCGGATAGATGCCACGATTCTTAATGCCTGGTGTTATTATCTGTGATCTGTAGTCAGTTGTTTTAATCATGTAATATATTCCTGCTTCGTACCGGAAACAACTCCGGCATCGCTACCCGTTTTCGTTTTTATAGACATTGATTGGCGGATTATTCCCTATTTCTGTAATTTAAAGAAAGAATGATCACTGCTTTACGGTAACCTGAAGTGAAAAAGATGAGTTTCCCATTCTGATAATGGAATAAATTAGTTCCGTAGCACAGTTCTCGCAACCGATATTTTCGTCTCCCGGTAGTTTCTGAAATCGGCAGGCCCATATATCATTAAAGGGGATATTCCTAAAACAAGAAGAGGACCTCCTGTGTCACCGTCATCTCAGAAACAGACTCATTCATCAAAAACAGGAACCTGTCTGCTCTGCAGACGTCCATTAACCTTTGAATCTGCAGCAAAGCATCTTTTTTTGTGTACTGGTAAGGATCCTGGTATCGGGTCATCACTTCTTCTTCGTGTTACGGTACGAAACGATCCTTCCTTCTGGATGTTCCTTGTAGTCAGGCCTGATGCGACGTTTTTTGATATCAAAACCCTTCTCGAGGATGTATGGATAAATTCTATCTATCCTGGATCATTTCTCTGTGATGGCAGGGAGTATCCTTCGCCTTTAGAGGGATCAGATCATGATATTCCGGTCAGTGCTGTCTTCCGGCTGGGACTCTTCTGTACCTATACCCTGAGATCAGAAAGGCCGATAGTCCTTGATCTTTTTATAACTGATCGGTTCCCTGATATCCCTGATACAGGAAGAGTCTGCATTGTTGCCAGGAATTTACGTCCTCCTCATAATTGCGGACTTTGTGGAGGGTCTGCCAATTATTTCTGTGAATCATGCTTCTTTAGTTGCCATGGCCCTTTTTTATGTGAATCGTGCCTTAATGACCACGACTGTCACTATGATGCAATCACCGTCATCGCAAATTCTCCGCTGTCTGAACTGACCGGATATCGTGAGAAGCCTGATCTGGCAGTCAGATGGTATCCGCCCGGCTGGACTGCGGCTGATATCGTTCCACTGGAGCTATATGCAGTGTTGGTTACGTACCGAATGCAGTATCCCCCGGATGATGATGATTGGGATTGGAAGGAGTTTCCCTCCCGGGATGAGCATGACTGCCGGATGCAGTTTATCTATGCCTGGCTTGGCAGGGATATTGATTCTGTACTTGCTATGGCATTTCCTGATCTGGATCCTTTTATTGTTCTCTATTATCGCGAGGCAATCCTGCAGTTCCTCTGGTATATGGTTCTGTATGGCATGACTGATATCAGCGATTGGGATGGGGCCACGGTAATTACCATTCTCTCTTCACACCTGATCGTGTCTCCCCGACCCTGGCCCTATTGTCTCGAGCTCGTCATCATGATCCTTGCCCGGTTCTTTGACAGAATTGCCGGGAAGGAATCATTACCACAGATAAAAGAGTGTATCAGTGCCCTGTATGAATATGATCAGGTTTTTTACAAAAACTGCCTGGAGTCGTGGTCTCTGCAGTTTTATCCGCCGTTACTGTCGCATGATGTAGCAGAGGAGATGGCTCCGGTTTCGCGGGAATCCATGGTATATCCCCTCTCCCGGGATCATGCACGGGTTGTTCACAAGACCGGAAGGGTTCATCTGCCGGTTCTGGAAGAGATAGAGCCTCAAAAACCGACGCAGGTCTATGATCCGCTTCCCATTATCAGGTACATCGAAATCAGGAAGGGTATTGAGCGATACTGTGAAGAGAAAAATTCTTCTGATATACTCCCCGAATGTATCAGGAATTTACATGAACAGGCAGAGTATTCCGAATCTCCTTTAAAGAAGGGGAACTGTGCTATCTGGGCAGGATCCATCATTTACGAGGTGAGCCAGGATCTCCGAAAAGTAAAGCGGGGAGAATCAACGGCTTTTGCTGCGTCAGTCGCCTCATTTTTTGGTGTTTCGCCTGACGCGGTCAGGAGCGGTTCTTCCCGTATAAGAAGGGCACAGAATGAGATCTTTCGCCAGAAAAACCCTGATTATCTGGAGAGAATATTTCATATCAGGAGAGATGTCATCTGATCGTCGTCCTGATTGTATTCCCGGTATGTGTGTCATGGATAATGTATCCCTTCTATTATACGAGATATGTTCTGCAAATAACAGATCATTGTGCCACCGGGAAGATTTCCCGAGTCAATTAATGCACGTTTTTCTTCTGGATATCAGGGATATTTTCAGCCCGGGGTCTGCGATCGCATTTTCTATAAACGATAATGAATGATAGATATCATGATGCAGCCTCTCCGGGATTGTGTCCGGTCCGGAACAATCATTTCAGAGGATATTGTTTTTGAGCTTGCCCTTTTTCGTGAGGATCTGAGTATGATATATCCCGGGATGATGCGGTATACCGTCACAGCCACCGCAGACAATACGCTGGTTGCCACCTTTAGAACCAACTCGTACGAGTTACTGCCCGCTTGTACCGTATGATGCAGAGCGGGTGGCAGAGAATATCCTAACTACATGGACAGAAAAGATACGAAATGCTCCCCGGGATTTTATCTGGTATCATGAGAAGAGAAAAAAGAGATCCTCAGGCCATCATGTGCCCTGCCTGACAGATCTCGTTGTTGTTCAGGGGAGTCCACGGGGATTTAGGTAACTGCAGTATTCTGGCTGGCTGGGTGGTAGATACTGCACGGGAGTCAGGGAGATCGGTGCAGGTCATTTATCCTCATGACATGAATATATCCGGCTGTATTGGTTGTTATCAGTGCTATAATACCGGTTCGTGTGTGTATGATGATGACATGAAGGGAATTATTGATGCCGTACGGGGCGCTGATGCAATCGTGATCTGTAGTCCGGTCTATACCTGCACGGTTCCCGGTGGCCTGAAACTGATGATGGATCGGTTTTTGGCATTTCACGCAGAGCAAACCCTCTTTTCGGTACCCCGCAGGAAACGGGGACTAATGCTTGCTGTTGCAGGGAAGAGTAATGAAACGGAATTTGGGTGCACCGTTACCACGATAAACTCATTTATGAGAAATATCGACATTGAACCGGAAAAACCAATACTCATCGGAGCGATGGATCAGATCCGGGATATCAGGACCATCCCCGGGATGCAGGAGAAGGTCCGGGGTTCGGTGATGAATCTTCTTTCCCGTTCTCCCGGTGAATAAGTAACGACACCTGTTTTATAAGGTATTGGAGGTCTCTATAGAGACTGATGGCAGAAATCCTTTTTATATGCCTCCTGTCTGCAAAGGAACAGCGGATACTATTTCTGACCTATGGGTGACCTGGTGGTTTTTCCAGAATCAGATCAGGAAAAAGGAAAAAAATCAGAGAACCGTGAAACTGAGTGAGCAGATCTCTTTACCGATATCAGAGTCGTCACTGTCAAACATCCGAAGATCCCACCAGCCCGGTTCCAGCGCTTCAAAGGTGAGCCTTCCGCTCCCTTTTTTCCCGATATACTGGTAACTTACATCGTTCTCATCATTTATCTCTTCACTTCCGTGCGGGACGGCTGACGGGATGATACCAATCCAGGCATCATCATAAAATGAGGATGAACCAAGGTACCAGACTTCTATGGTTTCACCCGGGTAAAAAGCCAGTTTGTTTATCCTGATACCGTCATCGGTTACGTCTCCTGTTCCGGCCGGAATAACCAAAATTTCAACGGCACAGATCTCTTTACCGATATCAGAGTCGTCACTGTCAAACATCCGAAGATCCCACCGGCCTGGTTCCGGCGCTTCAAAGGTAAGGCTCCCACTCCCGGTTTTTCCGATATACTGGTAACTTACATCGTTCTCGTCATTTATCTCTTCACTTCCGTGTGGGATGGCTGTCGGGATAATGCCGACCCAGGCATCATCGTCAAACGATGGTAAACCCCGATACCAGACCAATACGGGCTGACCCGGATAATATGTCAGTCTTTCAGGCACAAGACAATTTTCCGGTCCTGCACCGGTATTACAGAGAACGAAAGCCCAACCTGATGAGTTTTCCTTTGATCCGGCATACAGACGGATTGATCCGGTTTCTGTGGCGGTTGTACTATCTTCATATCCGCGTATCCACTCAAGTGGTTCTGAAACCTCTTCCTTAAGGCCCAGATGCACATGTAACTCTTTTTTTGCCTTAATTTCGATATCCTGAATCTTCTGCCAGTTCCAGGTTGTAAAATCCTGATCTGCGGCACCAGTAACGGTTAATGGTATCTCTGCATACCAGAGGTCATACATTCCGCTCGGGTAAAATACACTCATAATATCTCCCGGATTCATCGGCCCGTGATATGGGTTGTACTGGTTAGAAGAAACAATGCAGGGAGGAACCATTGCATCAGCCACGGTTATCATCAGGAATATCATTATGCCTGATAGTACCAGGTAACTTTTTTTATCCATGCAATGGTTTAGGCAAGCCATAATGATAATAATTTCTTTTCAGAAGACATTATGCACAATTGAAACGTTTTTCATGAATGGCTGGTGCTTTATCAGTTTTTTCCTATTCAGGACCTCTCTCCCCCCGGGGCAGGGGAGGCAACAACCGCCTGCTTCTACGTACCAGCAGCCAGAACGGAGGAAGAGCCAGAAGGGAGACCAGGCCGGCGATAAGAAAGACCGAATCAATTCCCCAGGCAGTCAAAACCACCCCGAAGATGAGCGGCGGGACTACGATCCCGATGCTCATAACGGTATTAAAAGCCCCCATTGCAACACCCTGACCGAGTGTCCGGCCGTCAAGTGCAACAACAGTGGTAGCGGCAGCGATGGCAATGGCATTGCCGACCCCGATTAACAGGGCTATCACCAATACCCCGGGAAGCAGTTTTACCCAGATTAGTGCGATGGTTCCGAATGACACCATCACCGTACCGACAATTATCATATGCGATCGCTTCTGTCGATCAGCCATCTTTCCAAAGAACTGCTGGCCCATAGCCATGGAGAGCACTTCTGCAGCGATGATGATCCCCACTATGGTGGTTGAAAATCCATCCTGAGTGGCGGCAAGGACGGGAATAAAGACCATGAATGCAGAGTAGGATATGGTACTCATGAATCGGAAGAAGAGTACTGCCTGCATCCGGGGATGGATCAATGCTTTCCACAATTGCGGGGGGTTACGGTACTGTGGTTTTGACTCAGGTAAAAACCTGATGCAGAGGAGGAACGGGATAAAAGACATAATGGCCATCAGAACAAAGACCATAGTCATATTCATTGTGCTGTAGATGACCCCCCCGATGATTGGACCACATCCGAGTCCCAGGTAGAATGCATTAGAAAAAGTCCCCTGGTATGCTCCTTCTTTCCCTTTCGGGGTGATGTCTCCGACATATGACATCGAGACCGAGCTTATCATGGCAGATGCGATACCGTGAATGAACCGGATCGCGAAGAGTTCATAGATTGAGCCCGGGAAGATATACCAGAGGGATACAAGGGTGTAGAGTCCGAGTCCCCCGGTAATAAACCATTTTTTTCCGTAGCGATCCGAAAGACTCCCGATAGACGGGGTAAACAGGATCCGGGAAAGCCCGTAGCCGGCGAAGAGAGCCCCGACCCAGAATACGTCTGCCTGGAAATCCTGAACAAATATCGGGAGAAGGGGAAGAACAATTCCCAGACCAAGCATTCCCAGAAATACCGATATGAGCAGGATGTATAATGGTCCGTGAGAGAAATGTTTTGTCATAATAGGGGGATTGGATGAGATGGTAATAATACTCTTGGTTTTTAATTTCATGCCGCATTTATCAAAGATTATCCACCTGACGAAACAGTGATATTGTAACAGATCAGGATCATCTCCCCCCGATCGGATTATATTGACTTTCAGTTTTTTCTGATGTATTGATAATGGTGACTTTTCAGGGCTATCGTTCGATGGTATCCAATCCTTCTTTCTCATCTGGCGCCGTTTAATCGTTTGGCAGAGCTGTCCAATGATATACTCAGGAATTGCTCTGTTTGAGAAAGGGGAGAAAACGTTTGTTTCCTGATGAATGAGGAATTTTGTGGTAGTGATACGGTAAAGAGGTGATGATACAATCTATTTTTCAGGTAAGGGAATCGCAGGTTTTGTCGTCATCCGGTTTGACAGCCGGATTCACGAGTTCTGGCGGTATGACATATCCTCTCAAGGATTTCAGGGTGTATCATGAAATCAGTGCAATCAATTCTTCCCTGTGCATATGCATCATGCCAGCCGGAAGGAACCGGGATCTCCTGGTATAGTGCTTTTCGGTATGCCTCCAGGAGCAATAATCTCCTGCCCGAAAATTCTGCAGCAGACATGACATTACCACCTGCTTTTTCTGATATCTGATCCAACCACCGGCATCCTTTATCACTTCGCAGCAGGTGATGATCAAGTATCAGGGTATCTGCGGTATCAGCAATGGCCATCACAAACTTTTCTGCATGATGCAGATCCTGTTTTGATACCGTGGTATGATACAGAGGGGGTCCTGAAGCGATCACGATCGTTGGATCCCATGACAGAATACACTCGATTGCCTGCTTGTTACGCATCTGAATGTCAGATGCATGGACAAACCGGGTATTCCCTTCACTGATACCGCTCATCATCACGCTGCCCTGGGCTGATCCTGATATGCCATGGGGTACTGCTGATGAAAAAAAGAAACAATCCTGACGAATCCCTTCGGCATCGATGTGTGTCCCTTTCAGAGTAGAAAGGCAGTCAGTTCTTCGCTTACGGGAGACTGGTGAGATTGCCTCCGGTCCTTTGCACCAGAATTTAATGCCGGTTGTACCTGATACCTCTTTGAGAGAGAGTTGGTATGGATTTGCACATAAAAGCGGGACATGATCTCCGTGATAATGGCTGAAGATAATATCAGAAGCGTGTGAAAAAGCAGAGATGATCTCTTTTCTTATTGTATTACCCACTGCCACCTGGCAGGGATGGGGAAGCAGGCCATGACGAAGATATCCAAGAGCAACACCCGGATCGATGAGAATGTCGTGTTTGTGGGTTTGTATCCGGCAACACAGACCCCGAACCCCGAGTGACTCGGTTCCAAGGATGGTAATCCTCATGAGCTGCAGTATGCTCTGCTCACTGAAATAATACTATTCCGGTAAGGGCAATCACGCCCTGATAGGAATTTATCCTGATCTGGTATGGTATCACCGTTCCCTGAATATAATGCCAGGAACGGCAGGAAAATTGTTTAAATTGTCAAAAGATTAAAAATGGTATCGTTTTACCTGGTAAAGGTATTATGGTGCTCTTCCGCCCGGTCCTGTCATCCCCGGCTGATTCTGCCCCTGCATCCCCGGACCCTGCTGGCTGATACCTTTAGCCTCTGAAACAGGCTGGTTCTGCATGGCTGGCTGGGGTGCGAGTTTGTAGAAGAGCATCCATGATCCGTCTGGAAGGTGTACGGCAGATGGGTCAGAGATCATAGCAGATTTTGGTTTTTCTATCCTGACGCCGGGTTCCCGATTCCAGGTAATCCCGTCCTCTGACCGGAAACTGATGATGTTTCCTTCCTGGTTCTGTTCGAATGCATATAACCGGAATGATCCGTCATCAAGAAGAACCGGTCCTGTTGTTCCGATATTCTTCAGGTCGAGAGGTTCTTTGTAGGTGAAATGTACCCCGTCATCACTGGTGGCGATGATCGTCTGGCCCTGGGCAATGGAGTAGACATACATGTTCCATGCTGTACCGTTCCACCAGACGTCGGGATCAACAAGACCCGGCCAGAGAAATGCAACTCCCTCATCGGAGAATGTTATTCCGTCTTCTGATATCGCAGACCTGATCTCATGTGCATCATTCTGTCCTGTAGGTTCCTTGTCTGACGCATAATAATACAGCCGGTACCTGCCATCGGGAAGGATGACAACAGCGGGATCAAGGGCCTTATCGGTCGGGATACCCTCAATAGTCAGATCGTATGGTGTAAAAGTAATTCCACCATCTTGTGATATGGCAATTTCAGTTGATTCAGGTTTATTCTGCATAATATCTGAGGCATCAACATAGTACAGAAAGATACGGCCATCAGGTGCCAGAACTGCTGCAGGAACCGAGGCATGCTGCAGGATAATGGTTCCGCTGGTGGCGTAGGTAATCCCATCAGCACTGACGGCACTGGTAATGGAATGAACATACGGTCCCTGGGTTATGGCGTTATCAGATCCCAGTTTAATCCTTCCTTGTTGCATCCCGGGTGCACCCTGACTCATCCCCGGACCCTGCTGCATACCGGGTCCTGCTCCCTGCTGATCCTGACTCCCTGGTCCCTGGGGTGGTTGGGCAAATGCTACACCGGTTCCGATGATGATGACCAGAAGAAGGATGGCTGCTGCCTGATATCTATATTTCATGGGGTTACCACTTCTTTACGTGATGATACGGTGATAAAAGTGATGCTTCATCCGTGTCTCCCTGATATTTTTATATTCTTTGAATCTATTAACAGTTTGTGCTGATTCTCTCCCGGGTGTCAAAGATTATCGTCCTGGAACTGATAAGGGATTTTGAAAGGGAAATATCCTTTGTTATGGTAAAATTTCATACTGCAGCAGTATGACGGCAGTCCACGATTCATTAAAGTCGAAGGGGGGATAGAGTAATCGATTCTCCCAATTCGACATGGGGTTTAAACTTTTTTATGAAGGGTGTAATGAATGGTTCTGCTCTGCAGTAAAGAATCGTTCCTGATAATGAATCTCTTTTTTCGTGATACAAAAAGGTCAGGGGATTTGCCTGTTCATTCAATTCCGTCTTTTATCTCACTATTGTCTGGGGTGTCTTCCAATCTCTGATGCCTGATGCTGTAATGCTTGCGCAGATACATCCGTACCTTCTCTGTTCCGATAAAACCACGATCAATATTGGTGACCAGCTGGTCAATCCGGGAAACCTGTTCTGTTAATTTCTCTTCGGTCTCCTCATCCAGCATTCCTGCGATGGTTGCAATAATCGTTAAGGGATTTCGGATATTGTCATTAATGGTTGCAAGTTGTACTAGGTTCTCTTCAAGTCTGGATATTGCATCATGTTCGTGCCGGTATAATTCATTGAGTTCTGTCACATCCCTGACGATAACCTGGGTAATAATCTCATCCCGTATTTGTATCGTGTTAATTGAGGTTTTCGTCTCAACAACGGTCCCGTCAGGCCTGATAAAGGTAAGGTTAAAAAATCCCGATGTATGAAAAGGGTGGAGGGATAGATTCAGGCTCTCTTTTTTGGATTCTGATTCGTCTCCGGTTACACCGTCACTGCCTGCATGTTCGGGAATCTGTGTAAAATCAGACAGTGGCTTTCCGATGAATTTATCCCGCATCCTGCCGAGCAGGATTTGTGCCTGACGGTTTGCTTCCTTAATAACCTCGTCTTCGAGAAGAAATATCGCATCACGGGCAGAATCAAAAAGATGCCAGTATTGTTCCTCTGCTTTTTTCCGCATAAAGAGTTCTTTTTTTAATTTATCCTGACTGAGATTCAGCGATTCGATATTCTCTTTAAGATTTGCTACCATGCGGGATATGGAATGCTCAATTCGTTCGGTCTCGCGGGTTCCGGTTGACCTGATGGGATGGTTGAGATCACCGGCTGCGATCTGATCCACGTCATCACCGATTTGGTTTAATGGTCGTGTCAGGTGTCGTGATACCAGATATGCAGTAAGGAATCCTCCACATGTTGTGATGGTAAGAAGCGCAATATAGAGCAGGGTTAACCAGAACCAGTCGTGTTGCATTTTTTCGGTCGTAAAGACAATCTTTGCCACGAGATGCATCATCGGGGTTGAGGGGGCTCCGGTCTCTTCAACCGGAAGGAAGAGATATGCAACCTCTCTCTTTTTGTCCGGATACTGTTTCCAGGTATCATTTTTTGCAGAAAATGTTTTTCTCACCTGTTTTTTGGTATCAGAAGAGGATTCTCTCTCTTCTTCCGGCTGTGACTGCCCGGCAACAACATCTCCCTGTGAGTTGTAGATGGTAACCGAGATCAGGTATGGGTTGACTTCGCCGACCGTACCGGCAAGTTCACGGTAAGAGGCCTTTGTAGCGGGGCGGTACTGTTCAATGTTTCTGCTTATCTCGAGGAGATACCGCCGGTCCCGGGTTCCCTGGTAGGCAAATTTCCGTGTCGGTGCTCCTGGTGCAAAACCCATGACTCCCCGGTCAATGACCAGGTTCCCGTTCCTGATAAAACCTTTATACTGCTCAAAAAGGGAGGGATACTGCGTAAAATCAAGTCCACGGTCATCAGGGAACGTGGTATGGGTAACCACACCGGTATCGATCAGGTAGAGGTTCCATGTACCATTGAGTCTTTGCTCAATCCGATCCTGAAGACCGGTATAATCAATCCGTGCCGGATCTCCACTGCTTATTTCGTATTCCTGCTGATACATCTCCATCGCGGTTGTGAGGTCAGGCTCATACTGCAGTTCATAAAGGGATATACCCCGATCTATCCAGATGACTGACTGTTTCAGGATTTCATGAGTGATCATCTGCTTGTCCTGATAATCCTGGTCGACATTCTTCAGCTCATCAAGGTACCAGTATGAGGTAAGGGCAAAGAACGAGATAAAAAGGAGGATAAGAATTACTGCAGCAAGGGTTCCGGAAAGAGACCTGAAAATCCGGCGATGGTAAACCATAATTATCAGTACACCATACTTACCTGTTTTTTATTTAATGATATCTGTTGGGAGGAAAATTTCACAGGCAGAGATCGGATTGCCTGATGATTGCAGGGTAGTATTTCATGTATCTCATTAATTGAGCGTCATATACGATCGAACAGGCCGCCGGTCGGTATCCGGTATCAGGATTGCTTTGATCTCTCTCACTCTTCTCTGATCCGGCATATGCCAGGGTGAACTGATAATCAGAAAAACAGCAGGAAAAGGAAACGGGGTCCGGAAAAATGAGATCCCAATAACGGTGTGCAATCCCCTCATCGATTACGGCCTTAAATTGTGAATACCTGCCGGATGCCCCGGATTATACCAATCCCGATAGCTGGCTCACCATGCCCGTATATTTCAGCGATGAAGAGCAGCCTGTTGATGTGTTCTGGGTATATCCTACCATTCTCTCAGATAATACGACCTATCTAATGGATATCAGTGATCCGGTATTACGAAAGAAAGCACAATGGACACTGGTGGAACAGGCCAGTATCTTTGACAGTCAGGCAAATATTTATGCACCATTTTACCGGCAGAACAATGTCAAAATCAATCCCCAGATGTTAACCGATGCGAAACCTATCTTTGATCTGGGGCAGCAGGATCTTATCCGTGCGTTTGACTATTTCCTGGAACATTTCAATAAGGCAGAACGACCTATTATCCTCGCGGCCCACAGTCAGGGGTCGGTCAGGGTCGTTGAACTGTCAAAGGCAGGAGAACTGCTGACCGGTGATGTCGAATCACTGAAGAGACTGGTGGCGGCGTATGTTATTGGGTATTCGATCACGCAGTCGGATCTGGATCTAAATCCGCTTATGAAGATTAGTGAAAATGCGACGGAAACGGGCTGTTTTATTGCATACAACACCATATCCGATGAAGAAGGAAAGGAGAAGGAGGGGCCAACAATCATTCCGGGAACGTTTGTGGTAAATCCTCTGACCTGGAAGACCGATACCACCTTTGCACCTGCTTCCCTGAATAGTGAAGCAGCATTTTTCAAACACGAGCATCCCGAAAGTCCGGACAGATATCCAAACTTTGCAGCGGCTCAGGTAGTGGACAATGCACTGGTGATAACAAACATATCCAACCCTGAAGAATTGCCTGCGAGCAGTGTCACCTTCCCTGAGGGTGTCTACCACATGTATGACTATGCAATTTTTTACGAGAACCTGAGAGAGAATGTCGGTGATCGCATCCATTCGTATCTCAAGAACGGGAACGTCACGTAACAATAACATGATTCTTCTTCTTTTTTCTGACATCTGATTTCCATTGTTTTTTGGCAAATCCCGCACATTACCCTGAGCAGGGAACTGGTTTACTCTTCTGATCGAAGGGGAGCGGAAATATGCACCCATTGCGGTCATTTGCCTCGTGCAGCCTGTCACTCTCACTCAGCCGGCAGGGGTGTTTGCATGACTCCTACCCTTTTTGATGCAATGCCGATCAAGGTTCTCGAAGAACTCGAATGCATCGCGTTCGCCACTCACAACGCAGAGCGGCGGGCCTTCATGCTGCAGGCCGATGCACTCTCTCACCCCCCTGTTACCCCCGGACCGGAGAGCCGGCTTCTTCCACCGGTTCCCTTCTCGACTACAATCTGTGTCGGGATCCGCTCTTTTAATGCCGGGACATGGGATATAATACCAATCAGTTTTCCGTTCTGTTTCAGACCGGCAAGGGTGGAGAGGGCCATCTCAAGAGCGGTCTCATCAAGGCTCCCAAACCCTTCATCTAAAAAGAGAGAATCGACCTGTACATTGGTGCTTGCCATGGATGAGAGCCCAAGTGCAAGAGCAAGACTCACGATAAACCGCTCACCTCCCGAAAGGTTTTTCGTAGTCCTGACGATTCCTGCCTGGTAGGTGTCGATGACTGATAATAAGAGCGGGTTTTTGGGATCAGGATTACGGGAGAGGATATACCGATCCGTCATCTCTGCAAGTTGCCGGTTGGCATGATGTATCATCACCTCAAAGGTCAGTCCCTGGGCAAACGTCCGGAAGGCCTTACCGTCATGGGATCCGATCAACCGGTTTAGCCGGTACCAGCGATCATATTCTTTTTGCTGTGCGATACGCGTCTGTGAGAGTTTTTCTCGCTCTAATGACAGTTTTTCATTCCTGGCAAGCTTATCTGCAATCAGGGTACATGCATCAGCAAGAGACCGGTGCTCTGACTCCTTCTCTTCGAAGATCTGCCTGAGAACAGAAACCGGCTCTTTTGAGTGTATCTTTCCCTTATCAGCCTCAATAAACTGGTCAAGAGCAGAGATCCGTGTCGTTACAATCGTCTCCTGGTTTCCGATCTCTTCCTGAACCGCTTGTATCCTCCGGTATTCCTCATCAGGCATCCGGGCTGCACAAAATGATGCTTCATCTAAAAATCCGGCTTTTGGCAGCCAGAGAGAGAAAGCAGTCTCGAGATCAGTAAGAATTATTGCATTCTTCTCAATCGCAGACTGCAGCGTAGCAATTTTTGACACGAGATTGTTACGGTCGTTCTCTGCCCGGTTCCTTACTTCTGATGCAGCTTTTAGATCTTTTTCTGCTGATTCAATTGCACGGGTAAGCGTGTTCTCTTCCTCATCCGGATCGGCATCTGTAAAGAGATCATACCGTTCCTGGACAAGTCTCTTGCATTGGCTCTTCTCATCGAGGTATCTCTTTTCTTTCTCTGTGTGTGCATCCACAGCTTCCTGCATGCGGGAGGTAGTTGCCCTGATATCCTGCTCAATCCGCTCTAAAGCGTAATATTGCTCATCGCACTCCCGCTTCCATGATCGGTACTGATCACGCCTCTGTTCAAGAATATAAAGAACTTCTCCGGCAGTATCTGCAGTACAACCTGCCGGATAAAACGGTTTTGTGATTATGTCAAGTTCTTCTTCTGTTTTCTGTATTTCTGTGCGAATAGCGTCGATTTCTCGCTCCAACCGCTCAATGTCGCCTTTTTTCTGTGTCCACAGGATAGTTGCCTCCTGTTGGGCAAGGTTTGCAGCTCCCCGTTTCTCCAGGATTTGTGTATGACTCAGCTCTGCCTGACGGACTGCTCTCTCCTGAAGTTCTGCTTGTTTTATGATATCGGTATACCGGGTAATTGCTTCATTCGACTGTTCCGTTTCCCGGGTAATCACATCTGGATCTGTCATATCAGAATCAGGTAAAAGAGCAGCAGCCCCTTTTTGCATGGCAGATACCAGGGTTGGTACGAGTTCCTGTAGATCTTTTTGTTTTTTCCTGATGATTTCACATTCCTTTCCTATGGCAGCAAGGTCAGACGTAAACCCTGTTATCGTCTCGATAAGACGGTTCATCTCCTCTTTGTCAGCTGCAAGCCTCGTATCAATCGTCTCATCAACAGGGATGCATCCCTCCTGATATGGATGAGTACACGATCCACAGAGTGGACAGGGAGATCCCTTAATCAGGCGGTTTCGCTCATCTTCAAATCCTGCAATCCGCTGTATCAGGCGGGCTGTCATCTCCCGTTCTGCAATCAGGTCAGCCAGTGTTTTTTTCTGTAGTTCCCGGTCACTAATGAGACGCTGTATCTCCTGCTGCTGTACGACAAGAAACATCTCTTCTTCCCCTGTGCAGCGGAGCGAATCTTCTGCCGTTTTTTTGTCATCAGCAACTAATTTGAGATCCTGTAGAGATTTCAGCCGGTCTTTTTCGTCTTCCAGGCGTCTTCTCCATGATGGGATATCGGTATCTGAAAGGATGTCAGAGAGGAGTTTCTCTTCACGTTCGAGCTGGTGTTGTGTCTCTTCTGCTTTACTGGATATTTCACAGTATCGTGCTTTTGCAGCCTGCTTCGATTCTTCTGCAGAAACAGAAGCTTCCTGTCCCTCTGACAGTTCACGCTCTTTCTTTTGGTATTGTTCTTTCTGTCTGGTAATGCCGGAGACAAGGATTGAGATGGGTTCAAATTGAGTTTCCAGCCCGGCATCATTCTGGTTCTCCTGCAGGAATTTTGTAACACGTTCATATATCTCCTGCACCCGGTTTTTTTCTGCGAGATTCTTCTGCAGTTCATCCTGATACCGGCAGATATTCTCTGCAATGGTCCTGCACTCGTCACCGGAACTTTTTACGATATCACGTGCATGAGCAATCCTGATGTCATATTCCCTGACCTTTCTGATTACCGGTGCCTGCTCAGCCCCTCTCTTTCGTGCCAGCAAAAAAATCGTGTTGGATTTTTCTTCTTCTTCTCTGGCAAGGTCCTGTGCACGGGTAAGGAGCGGGATCTGTTCTGTGCATAGTTTATGTTCCTGGTGTGTTGACGTGATGTTATCCCGCTGATTGAGGATTGTATTATATGCTGCTTCTCCTCCCCGTGCCCGTTCAGCATGGCTGAGTCGGCTGAGATCCAAAGCTGCATTTTCTCTTTTTTTTGCCAGATCTTCCTGTTGCCTCTGCAGATGAATTATCTCCTGCCGGTATTCCTCCATCTTTGTATGAGAGGAGATATCAGCACGAAGTACTTCTATTTCTGTTTTCAGATGCTCCATCTGTTCTTTCTTTTCACTACCGTCTGACCTGAGTACAACCTCCTCCTCCCGGCTCATTACCGGAATCTGGTCTATGGTATTCTCTATGACAGCCAGCTCAGCTCTCTCCTGCACTTCGCGCTCATGCACCCGTATGGAGATATCACCATAGATGCCGGTTCCGGTTATCTGTTCAAGTATCTGGCCCCGATCGTCATCACTGGCATCCAGAAATGCAGCAAATTCTCCCTGGGCAAGCATGATGGATCGGGTAAACTGGTGAAAGGTCATTCCGGTCAGTTTCTCAATTATCGTGGTATATTCTGCCTTTTTTTCTGCAAGGATGACTCCGGTTTTTACATCACTGATCTCAAATTTTGGTTGCTGTAGTTCCCCATCAGGTCTCTTATGGGCACGATTCTGACTAAAGCGGGATATAAATCTCCCTTCTCTCGTCTCAAACTCAATCTCTGCATAGCACTCACCGGTATGCCGGGTCATCACTTCATTGCTGCTCTGGCTTATCCGGTCAAGGCGGGGAGTCCGGCCATATAAGGCCAGCGAGATCGCATCAAGGATAGTGGTCTTTCCGGCTCCGGTTGGTCCGGTTATCGCAAAGATGCCATCGGTATCATACGAGGAAGTGGTAAGATCAACAGACCATACTCCTGCAAGAGAGTTGATATTTTTAAAATGAATTCTTTTGATCTTCATCTTTTTGCCTCATTGTGCATTTGTATCCTCTTCAAATAATCCGGTCAGGATCTCGGTATAGGCATCAATGAGTTCCCGGCGGTCTTCTTCCGGTGTCTTATGGGCATCCATGCACCGGCGAAAAACCTCGATTTCACTCAGTTCTGCCAGTGACTCAGAAGGAATTTCCGGCCGCAGTAAGCCTGATGAAAGGGTGGTAGTTTTTGTGATAAGTACCTCAACCAATGAATGAGAGGATAATTTCCTGATTTCTTCCTGGATATCGGCAGGCGGGAGACTTTCTTCTATGATAATTTCGGTGAGAACCGGTTCACATTCAGATGCCAGCTCCTGGAGTTGTGCGATAACTGTCTTGTAATTCCCGCGTATTCGCTCCATTCTGATAAACGACGGAACTGGTAAGGTTGTGATGACTGGTGCTTCTCCTGGTTCTATCCTGACGAGACATACCTGTTTCTGCTGACCTGCTTCATTAAATCCCATGGGAAGCGGGGATCCACAGTACCGCCGGTATGGGGATCCCCCTACCATCTGGGGAAGGTGCAGGTGACCAAGTGCCAGGTAATCAAAGGAGGACGGGAAGATGCCGGCATCAACCTGGCCAAGGGTGCCAATATAGAGATCCCGAACCCCGTCTCCTGCGTTTCCCCCGGCTGTATAGAGATGCCCCATGGCGATGATGGGGACTGGCTGGCCAAGATGACGCCTGATATCCTCTGCACGCTCTGCAACATCATGGTAATGGGATCTGATGCCGTTCACAAGGTTTTCTCTCTTCTCGTCAGTACTCTCACCCGGTTGAGCAGTCCGTACATCCCGGTCACGGAGGTACGGAACCGCACAGACAATAAGTTCGGGTGTACCGTCATCAGCCGTGAGCAGAATGACCTCATCATCCGGCTGTTCTGTTACCGATCCGATGATATGGATGTCAAGAGCCCGCAACAGATCACGGGGGGCAGAGAGTAGCGAGGGTGAATCATGGTTTCCGGCGGTGATGATAACATGCCGGCAGCAGGAGTCTGCGACCAGGTGTAAAAACCGGTAATAGAGGGAAAGAGCCCGGTTTGATGGTGTACCTGAGTCAAAGATATCGCCGGCAACGAGCAGGACATCTACTTCTTTTGTTGTGATACAGGAGAGCAGCCAGTCAAAGAATGCAGAGAACTCGTCATATCGTCGTATATCATACAGGGTATTTCCGATATGCCAGTCAGAAGTGTGAAGGATCTTCATCTCTATTGTATGTTTAGGTGGAATGCTGCATTAAATGGTGGTTTTATCAGCGAGATACAAAATCTCTGAAAAACCCGTCATCAGATGCTTTTGGAAACCCAGGCATTGAATTTACGGGTGGTGATGCAGGAAATGACCCTCCCTGTCCTGCAGGGCGGGTTCGTGGGTCGTCTTCCGATACAGCCATTCATGAAAGAGGACTGGTGTGATACAGGTAGAGAGCAGGCTCATTAAGAGGACTGCAATATAAAGTTCCTGCTCTGCTATCCCGATGCTGACTGCAAAAAGAGCAACGATCATGGTCATCTCACCACGGGGGATCATTCCTGCTCCGACAATAAGCGAGTCGCGTGAGGTCATCCCTACCAGCCGGGCTGATATTCCGCACCCGACAAACTTGGAGATGATCGCAATTATTGTGAGAAAGAGGGTAAATATGAGGATCTCTTCAGTTACCCGGTGCAGATCGACGAGGATGCCAAGTGAGATGAAAAAGATTGCTGCCATGGGCACGTACAGGTATTCAGATCCCTTCTTGATGCTTTTCGAGTGCACGAGTCCGACCCTGCTTAAAGATACTCCGGCAATGAATGCACCAACCAGACCCGAAACCCCGACGATCTCGGCAGCCAGGGCGTATACAAATGCGGTCATCAGGCCGCAGAGGAATACAAATTCAGGGAACCTGACCGCAAAAGCGGTCCGGTCAATGACAATGAGCATCCTGTCAACGATGTAGATGCCGATCAGGCCTGCAATCACGATAAAGAGGACCGGCTTGAGTATTGTCCAGATAAGCCATCCAATAGTAAAGGAATCAGAGATTATCTCGGTGGTGATAGAGAGTGCAATAAGACTGAGTATATCATCAATAACCGCAGTTCCAATAATTGCATTTGCCGCACCGGTATGAAGTTTTCCCATCTCTTTTAAGACGTTTGCCGTTATTGCAACACTCGTTGCGGTAAGGGCAGTACCCACGAACATGGCATTTATCGGATTCATTCCCCAGGTTACTGCAAAGATAAATCCGCTTACCCAGGGAATAACAACACCAGAGAGGGCAATCGCCACGTACCTGCTGTTGAGCAGATCCTTGAAATGAAAGTCAAACCCGATAACAAAAAGCATGATGATAACGCCGATCTGGGCAAAAATCTCTACCAGATCGGTATAGGTGATAAGGCCGAGCACACTGGGTCCGACGACGAGTCCGAGGACGATCTCACCGACAACAGCAGACTGGTGAACCCATGATGCTATAAGGTAGCCACCGATTGCAACGAGCAGCAGGAGTGTCATCTGGAACTCGACTGTGGCAAAGAGTGAAATATCCCCGTACAACATCATATCAGATCAATTATTCTTTTTTTAAGAGGATGCGGCAGATACACCCGTCATTTATTCTGTGCATAACCTTCTGTCAAAGATATAAGATCCTTGTTTGTTAAAAAACACCCGGTGTTTCTGAAAGGTAACCCGGGGGATGGAGGTGAACGGGTTGTGACGGTGTAGTCGCGATAAAAATTACATGAGGAATATGAATAGACCGGATTTTTGGTATCTCCTCTTATGCTATTGTCTATCAGCGGGATTACCTGACAGGCAATATCATCTTTTATATCAGAATTAATTATGATGGAAAGAGGCAAGGTGCAGGCAGTTCCTCCTCTCTGTCTGGATACTCCTCAAAAGAGATTGAATAACGGTGCACGATAAAGAGAGATATCAAAAATCTGGCTATATTCCACGATTCTGTCTTAATCAGAAAGACTCGGGATCATAATAAAACTTAAATATTGTCAAGTCGGTACCCTCATCAACCCTGGTGATCTGAAACCTGATCACAAGGATGAGGTGACCATGGAGTATGACGATTCGTACGATGGTGGTGATCCCGGTAGTTTTACTGGTTCTTGCTGCAGGTGCATCATCGCAGGATGTTTTTTCAGAACGGAATGTATTTGACGCCCCTGGTCTGACAGAGGTGCAGACTGCCCGGTTCCCGGATATTACGGGATCGTTACAACAACCGTTACCGGAACAAACCCTGCTCCCGGATCTTTTCATCTCATCTTTAAATATCACAAGTGATGCAGAACCCGGGGAACTGATCCCGGTCGGATTTATCGGAGAAAATGCAGGTATTATTGCTACCGGGAGATATACGATCGGATTTTATCTCTCAACAGACTCTCCCACTGAGAGTTCAGATCTTTTATTAGGAACCTACTCCTATGATTCACTTGAACCGGAGTCATCCCTTTATTATTTCAGGTTTATCCGCATCCCTGATGATACCGCACCCGGAACGTATTATTTTGGAATACGCGCTGATCCCTTCGATGAGATCGATGAGACAAATGATACCAATAATGTGGCATCTGTCCCCATTACCCTTGACCATATCCTGCCATCCACCGTCACACCTGCTCCTACCCCGTCCCCGGTTCCGGCATCTCCACCAGAGACTCCTGCAGGGAAAGAAACCATTGCTGTAACGCAGACAGACACCAATGGCGCATCACCGATAACCCCGCCCCCTTCTGCCGTCACACCTGTACCGGAAGAATCCACTGCTCCAGCCCTGACCAGAACATCACAGGCCGATCTCAGCATTTCATCGGTTGATATTCCTGAGATGTCAAAACCCGGCGAACTGGTCCAGGTGGGATTTGTCATACAAAATTCCGGGAGCATCGCTTCTGGTTCATATAAAATTAGTTTTTACCTTTCACAGGACATGATCGTCGATCTCTCTGATATCTCCCTTGCCAGTTCCACCTATGACTCAATGGGTTCGGGCTCTTCACTCTATCGCCTGAGGTTTGTGCCCATTCCCAAAGACAATCCTCCCGGCAGGTATTATCTTGTGGTGATGGCAGACCCTCAAAATACAATAGACGAGGGTGATGAAACAAATAATGCCGGAAATGCTCAGATAACACTTAAAGAGATGGTACCGGCTCCGGTTTCACCTGCCCCCGCACCGGGCCCCACCCTGACTCCGGTTCCCACACTCCCGGAGGAAACACCTCTCCCGGAAGAGATCACGGTATTACCACCAATACAGGCCCTGCCGGATCTGGCAGTTCCTTTACTTGATATCAGTGATAGTGTCACAGCAGGGGAGCTTGTTCAGGTAGGATTTTCTGTTACCAATCCCGGAAGCGTGTCTTCCGGCAGGTATGATACTGCTTTTTATCTCTCATCTGACACCAGCATTGATCTCTCTGATAGTATCCTTGGAAGCAATCCTTACGATTCGCTTGGGTCCGGTTCATCCATGTATTATCTCAGGTTTATCCGCATTCCTGAAAGTACTCCCCCGGGCAGGTATTATCTTGTGGTGATGGCAGACCCGAAAAATGCGTTGGAAGAGGGAGATGAGACAAATAATGCCTGTTTTCATGAAGTTACCGTTGCAGGAACAATGCAGCCGCAACCGACTCCCACAACAACGGTGCCAGTACAAAAAACAGAGCCTGTTGTGCAGGATCTGCAAACCCCGGAAGGAGCACCTGATCTTTCGGTTGTATTGGTGGATGCACCGGAATCGGCAGAACCGGGGAATGAGATGCCTGTTTTTATATCAGTCAGAAATGCAGGCACTGCAATCTCCGGACCTTTTAAAATTGCATTTACCCTCTCAAAGGACAGGGCTTTTGATACTTCTGATGTTATTCTCAAGACAGTCAGTTATGATCCGCTTGCCGCCGGAGATACCTGGAGTGAAACAAGAACCCTTCTTATCCCATCGTTTCAATCAGAGGGAGAATATTACATTGGTATTGTAATCGATTCACAGGACCGGTTTGATGAATTACGCGATGATAATAATGCAGGGTTTTCAAATGAACCGGTAGAGATACGAACTATCACAGAAGAGACATTGACTCCCCTCCCAAGATCAGTACCACCGCCCGCCCCGACAACCGCCGGAACCGTGGTATTGCTTCCCGGGATAGAACTGCATCCTGCAGATATTGTGCCGGATATTGCTGTTATCTCGGTGAATGCCCCAAAGACAGCATCACCCGGCACGGATTTGCAGGTTTCATATACCATTACAAATGCGGGAGAAGGAAATTCAGGCCCCTTCAAACTGGGATTTACCCTCTCAATGGACAGGATAGCTGATGGATCAGATGTTGTTGTAAAGACAGTCAGTTATGACCCGCTGGCAGCGGGAGATACCCTGAAGGATTCAAAAACCCTTTTTATCCCATCGTTTCAGTCTGAAGGAGAGTATTACCTTGGAGTGATTGCTGACACAAAAAACCAGAACGATGAGAACAATGAGGATAATAATGCGGGATATACCGCAGATCCGGTAACCCTCAGAAAAGAAGCGGGGAAAGAGATGGTACAACCAACTCCCGGGCAGTCAACAGGGGTGATATCAGAAAAAGTAGCGGAAATACAACCAGATCTTGTGGTAGTATCGGTGGATGTTCCAAAAACCATCTCTTCAGGGACAGAAATGCCGGTGACCTTTACTCTGGCTAACCGTGGAGAGAAGAATTCCGGTCCGTTCAGGATTGATATCACACTTTCAGAGGATGCAGTCCCTGATGATTCTGATAGCGTACTGCATACCTTTACCAATCAGCCTCTCAAGACAAAGGAGACATTTACCGATTCACGAAATGTATATATCCTGGATACAATTTCGGCTGGTGATTATTACGTGTTTGTCCTTGCTGATACGTATCGTGAGTATACCGAGTCTGAAGAGGATAATAATGCAGGATATGCTGCTTTTTCTGTTCAGATCAGTATCCCCCATGAAGAAGAGATACTGCCAACCCCTGTTCCGCAGGAAGAACATGGAGTGATATCAGAACGTATCGGGGTAATTCAGCCTGATCTTATGGTACTATCAGTAACTGCACCCAAAACCGCAGCCCCGGGCACTGATATTGAGGTGTCGTTCTCGGCAAAGAATACCGGTACACAAGGGACCGGCTCCTTTAAGGTTGGGTTTTACCTCTCGCAGGACACCATCATCACTGATTCTGATTTCCCGCTGGGCAGTTACGGGTATGATGCTTTGGCGGCAGAGGCTGCGCTGACCGACTCAAAAACCCTGCTTATCCCTTCAATTACTCCGGAAGAAAAGTATTACCTGGGTGTGATTGCCGATTCCTATAAACAGGTAGGGGAGAGTTCAGAGGACAACAACACCGGTTACGCCTCTGATACACTGACCGTGACAAAAAGTAATGTTGTTGAAACAAGAAAACAACCGGATCTCACGATACTATCGGTAACCGCACCAGGAACCGCAGCCCCCGGTTCTGATATCGTGGTATCATTCTCGGCAAAGAATACCGGTACACAAGGTACCGGCTCCTTTAAAGTTGGGTTTTACCTCTCGCAGGATACCATCATCACTGATTCTGATTTTCCTCTGGGCAGTTACGGGTATGATGCTTTGGCGGCACAAGCGACGCTATCTGACTCAAAAACCCTGCTTATCCCTTCAGTTACTCCGGAAGGGGATTATTATTCTGGTGTGATTGTCGATTCCTATAAACAGATAGGGGAGAGCTCAGAGGACAACAACACCGGTTATGCAACAACCCGGCTTTGTATACACCCGGTTATTGAAGTTGTAGTCGAACAAACACCTGCTCCCACTCCTGAAGTCCAGTTAATTGAAGAGCCGGAAGGAGAACCGGAAGCAGATGAGCAGGAGGCTCATCTTGTTATCCACTCACTATTCATCCCCCCGAATGCCAAACCCGGAGATACGGTTACCATCTCTTTTATCCTGGAAAATGACGGGGATGCTGATACTTTGCCCTTTACTGTTCAGGCATGCCTCTCGAATGATACAACCATTACCGATACTGATCGACTTATCGGGAATGAAAAGAGAGTCGATCCGATAAAAGCAGGTGAATGGCAAAGGATGAGTATTGATCTCACCCTCCCTCCCGATATTGGACCGGGAGAGTATTATGGCGGCATTATTGCATCAGTCCATGACTATGCCAGAGGTGATACGGGAACTATTGGTGATCCCGGATTGAGTAAAGACACCATCTCTATCTCCAAACCGGCCACTGCAGTTGTTATTTTAAAAACCCGTGATTACCCCTCACTGCAGGTGAGACTCTTTGTAGATAATGTTTTAGAGGCCGAGTACCTGCTCAGTCCTCAGGTTAATCCTGAGATTACGGTAAGCCCGGGATTGCATACATTCAGAATGGAATGGACTGATCGTTCATGTGAAGAGAAATCCCTATCGGTAGAACAGAAAGAGACATTTGAAGCGGGAATACAGAAAAAAGTTTACCTTACAGCAGTAAAATCACCACTCCCTGATTTGCAGGTTGCTCATGTTACTGTTCCCTATACTGTTGTGGCTGGAGAGGAATTACAGGCTGAATTTGATCTTTACAATAACGGAGAATCTTTCGTTGAGGAAGGATTCCCTGTGAAGTTATTCCTCTCTGAGGCACCAGATCTGATTACTTCATCAGCAGATCCAATCTTTACTCTGTTTCATTCAAGAATATCAACAAAAAATATTCATGAAAAGGTCAGTATTCCTATTCCTGCCGATACGGTTCCCGGCACATGGTATCTCATCGTTGAGGTTGATAATGGTTCAGAAAAAGGATTAATCTGTGAAGGGCGGGAGGATAACAACAGGGTGGTATCGGATCTGATTACTATTTCAGCTCCTGAGGAACCTGAAACCGAACCCGAAGCCGAGGAGGAGATTGAGGAACCATTTGATACAAGCAGATTTAATCTTGATAATCCTGTCTCCAGCGGAATTTTGTATTCAGGGCTCTCCTTGGAGAATGAAAAACGCTACAATGATGCATACTATGGAAATGTTGAGTCATATGCGTATTTTTATGCAACCTCATGGGAAGATGTTGCCAGGTATAAATTCAATGCCGCCAGAGAACACCTGACATACCGGGGATATGCTGATACCTACCAGTCACTTCTTAAGAAAGGGGATCTGGTAGTAGAGGGTGTAGGCCTTGTTATGACAGTAAAGGATCTCTCAAACCTCTATTCCAACTACGATGATATCGTTTCCATCTCATCGTTTGCTGACTTTGCCGACAATCAAGAGGTTATGGACGCTGTCGGTAAAAATCTTGCAAATTATGCCGGTTCCATGGCAACAATACTTGGATCCCAGCCTGAAACAAAATCAGAGAGTGAGCTCATGAAAGGGATCAGCATGGGTATGAATGCTTATATGACCGGAGGTTCTTCATTGGCTCTTGATCTGCCAATGTATGGATACGAAAAGGCCAGTGAGTCCATGAAAACGGGTCTCTCAAAATCCGATGCCTGCTACCAGTCCATGGGAACAACCGAGTACAACCAGGCATACCTGGCAGAACAATTGCATATTATCGGTACGATGGAAAATCCCACTCGTTCAGATATCGAGAAATATTACCTGCTTGCGAGATCCTTTAGTGAACTGGAAAGGGCACTTCTGCGCCAGCGGTCAGCCTACCTGGGGGACGATGAGGAGGTCCTTCTCTCTAATGTGAACCGGAACCTGAAAAATATCGCAATGTGGGAGAGGGAGTTCCTCTGGTAAACCTGTTTTTCACCTGCTGACAAATGACTCTTCCCGGGCACCACTCTTCAGGACATAAATCCTGATGATCTCTCCATTTGTTTCATACCCATCAGAGAACGTGACCGTGTGGGTAATGTCATAGATCCCGTCTTTGGTATATTCATGTCTCACGAGATCACCGGTATGCGTTGGCGTCCCATCTCCTGCATCCCATGTTGATGTGACCGACACCACCGATGCATTATTGGTGTAGGATCGATCCTGCAGGTACACGGTCAGGGGGGCATGGCCGACGGTCGGACCGGCCAGTTCCATGCAATAATGGATGGTATAGATCTCTTCGGGCTCTCTCTCAAAGACCGTAACCGGGACAGAGGTATACTCCTCATGGTCATCTGAGTAGGTAACAAACAGGAAGACTTCGTAAACCCCCGGTTCAGAGAAGGTGTGAGTAATCTTCTTTTTATACTCAATTGTTCCATCATCGAATTCCCAGTGTTGGTCAGTCACGAATGGTCCCCCGGTCGCATACGAGATATCTTCAAAGGTGACCTTTAAAGGAGCAGGACCAGAGAGCGTATCTGCATATATCTGTGGATAATACAAGGGCGTGCTATCCACAAGGACGTACAGATACCCTTCGAGTGCCACCCCGTCATCAAAGATGACCGTGTGTCTTGGATAATAGATTCCAGGATAATCATAGGTATGGGATATTTTACGCTCTCCTGATGCCGGGGAATCTCCATCATCAAAATCAATAGTGGTCGTTTCCGGCTCTTTATCACTGGTCTGGTATGAGAGATCGGTAAACTCCACAGTGAGGGGAAATACTCCTCTGTTGGAATCAGGCACCAGCCAGCCGATATAGTTTTCAACATCCAATGGTTCTTCTGCAAGGATAGTCCCGGTATCAGTCTCTATTGTACCATCTGAGTAGGATACCGTACCGGTCCAGAGATACCTGCCTGGTGTAGTAAAGATACGGGTAAAGCGATCATCATCTGATACAGAAACACCGTCTATCTTCCCGTCAAATCTGACCGGAATTGCTTCACGTTGGGGAGGTGCGATCTCAAAGAGGACTTCCAATGGCACCGGACCCTGCCGGGGTCGTGCAGAACAGAATCCTGATGACGGTTCTTTCTCCGGTTCCTGATGTTCAGAAGTTGTTTGTTGGGGAGTTGGTGGTGTCAGTTCAGGTATTACTGGTGTTTGTTGCCCGGATGATGGTGTTGGTTTTGGCATTGCTGGTGTTGCAACTGGTTTCCGGGGAGTGGGTAGAACACTTTGCTGCACCTGTTCCTTTGCCCTGACAGATAGTGAAGTTGTGCCGGTTCGCACCACGAAATCCTCAAAAGCAACAGTCAGGGTGATGGTATAATCACCGGGGAGGACATACCGGTGGATTCCTGAAGCATCAGATGACGTAGTCCCGTCTCCGAATTCCCATAACCGGTTGGTTACAGCCAGACTGGTTACCCGTTCTGAATCATCTGAAAAATCAACCTCAAGCGGGGCGAATCCCTCTGACGGAAATACATTTATGGCAACCTGGTGTGACTCATCAGAGACCGGAACAAGGGAGGTTTTTTCAGTTTTGGAGGGGCCGGCAGTCAGGGACGCAGTTGATGATACTTTTGGTTCATATACCGGAATGACGATCTTTTTTCCTTCCTGTAGTTGTCCGTCAGACCAGAGAACACTCGGGATGATGGTGTATTCACCCGGTTCTTCATAGGTATGGTACAGATCCCGTTCTTCTGAGACTTCACCGTCTCCTAAATCCCATTTCCATCCAACCGGTTCTACCTCCTTGTTTGCGAGGGATTCATCCCAGATATGTACTTTCAGGGGGGCTTCTCCCTTGTAAGGATCGGTCTTTGAGACGATGTACCTTCCGACAACCCGGGCAGCAGGCCCGGTCTGGAGTTGAGGAAGGTCTGGGAGATGTAAACTCGTCAGAGAAGAAGAACCCGGGGTTTTTTGCTCTGCTTTTTCCAGGCAAATTTCGTACTTTGAATCATCGTCAGATGCCCCTCCGTACACAAGAAGCAGGATTCCTGCGAGAATGAGTAGCGCCACAATGAAAGAACTGATTACCGGTTTCATGGATCCGGATCCCCCGCAATGTATTTCCAATAGGTATCAGGCTATAAAAAAGTAACGGTGTTCGATACTATTATGAGCAAAAAGAAAAAATCAGATCACATCATAATAAAATCCGGATTTTTTCGGTGAACAAACCAGTTTTTTTAAATACCTCGGTGAGGAACCTTTCACCTATGAACGTACGTATCATGGGATATTATACGGTGATTGCAGGGATTGTTCTTGCATGCCTGGTTTTCCCGGTCTATGGGGAATCTGATGAGTACAATCTTTCTGATCTCGTGTTCCTGACCGAAGAGTTCCCCCCGTTTCAGTTCGCCAAAGACGGGGTGGTAACCGGTCTTACCACTGATATCCTGCATGCGATTGGAGAAGAAGCAGGTTTTTTGATAACAGATGCTGATATTTCCCTTGTTCCGCTACAGGAAGGTCTTTCTACCGTCAGGGAGACACCTGGCACGGTTATCTTCTCAGTGGCAAAGACCCCTGAACGGGAAGACCTGTACCGCTGGGTTGGCCCGTTTACTTCGTATGACATTGTGCTGTATGCGAAGAGATCCAATCCCGTTACCATAAAGGAGGCAGAGGATCTCAGATCATATACCATCGGGGCAGTCACCGGGGATGTATCCGGAGAGATGCTTCTGGATCTGGGTATGGACCCGGGCTCTCTTCGTACCGACCCCGATCCCCGTTCCCTCTTTACCATGCTTGATGAAGGTACCATTGATCTTCTGGCAACCGGTGATGCTGCCGGGAATTATTTTGCCGGAGAGATTGGGCAGAGGCCGGGTCTGTACCGGATCGTATACCAGATCGATAGCATCCCGCTCTATTTCGCGTTTCACAAAGATACCCCTGATGCAGTAACAGACTCCTTTACTGATGCACTAGACCGGATCTCACAGGCTCCGCCAGCCGGAGAGATGAGCAGGATTGATGAGATTATCAGTACCTGGGTACCGTCCCGTGGTCTGTCAGCCTTAACCTATTACACCGAGGAGTATCCTCCGTATAACTTTAAAGAGAACGGAGATGTGTCAGGGATATCAGCAGATATCCTTCGGGAAGTCTTCTCTTTTACCGGTGCCGATAGCGGGGCAGCAAAGATCATCCATGGACCCTGGGATACCGGGTATAACACGGTTCTTGATACTCCGGGAACGGTTCTCTTCTCTACCGCCCGGTCAGAAGAACGAAACGATCTCTTTTTATGGGCTGGTCCGGTTATCACTGACAAATCAGTCATCTTTGGTCTGAACAGATCAGGTAGTACCGGGAACGGGTTTTGTGATGAAAAAAAGTTACGAATCGGTACGGTTGCTGCGGTAACCGATGATATTTCCGGCGATGATCTCCGTGCTGCCGGGTATCGTGATATCCTGTATGCACAGGATATTCCGTCACTTGTTACGGCACTCGAGGACGGGACTATTGATGGTTTTGCCTATGCATATCTTCCGGGAATGAGCCTGATAGAGCAGTATGCAAAGGATCCTGATGCTATTGTTCCGCTCTGTACACTGGACACTCATGAATATTACTATGCATGTAACCGGGATGTCCCTGCCCCGATCGTTACCGCTTTCCAGGAAACTCTGGATCTCATTAAGACAGAGAAGGACCAGGACGGGGTGAGCATGTATGAACGGATCCTGTACCGGTATATCGAACCCGGCTATGCAACGTCCGTTATTACTCCCCTGCAGGTACAGGAACTGGTTTCATATACCGCCGATACATTATCCCGGGATGCGGAAAAGACGTTGTCTGATATCAATGCAGGTCGTCCCCCGTTCTTAGATGCAGAGCAGCCTGATCTCTATGTCTTTGTGTATGATACCAACGCTACCATGGTTGCCCATGCTGCCAACCCCAGTATGGTCGGGGCAAATTATCAGGGAAAGACCGATGTGACCGGGAAACCCTTCCGGGATGAGATCATGCAGGGTGCCCTTGCAAACGGTACCGGATGGGTGGATTACCTGTACAGCAGCCCTGCAGAGACCGGTCTGTTCTGGAAGACAACCGCGTACGAGCTCGTGAGAGGCAGTGACGGAAGGGAGTTCGTCGTCTGTTCCGGCATGTATAAGACACATGAGGATACGGGCATTTAATAATCGCTCTTTTTCATTTTTACAGGAGTAAGGGTCTGTTTTTAGGGTTCAGGAGATTCGTATGATGACGTACAGATAGGAACCGATCTCTTTGTTAGGGGTAGATCCAAAAAACGGTCAGGATTCCCTCATACCTGTGATAATCAGATAGATGCAGCGGAGCAGGATTAAAAGGGAGTAAAAAGGGTCTGTCCGGGGCAGGGTTTATGAGACTCTGGTCAGGCGGAAGAGAATTCATCTCCTGGTGCTCTGTTTTGTTGAATAGAGAAGACCGTATGTGGACCGATGAGATAGGGCATCCTGGTCTTTTCAGAATCGGATATGAAACCGATATGTACATCTCTTCAATTTTCAGGCAGTCTGAATCTTTTTCTTATGTCTCTTATCTGATGATCGTATGCAGATCAAGCGACTTGTATTGGATATGTACTACAGAAGAATTGAATTCATACGAAAGGAGATCGTATCAGGTTGGGACATAACCCTGCAAAAGTACTTTATCAGATAAAAAACTAATAAAATGCAGGAATTTTCGATCAAAGGTTCTGGGAAAGTTATTATGGTTCAGAAAGAGGATTTTAACCATACCATCAGGGACAGACCTTTCTCTTCCCTCTCTCTCTTGAAGAGTTTATCCTGGCAGACCACAATGCCCGGATCATCAGTGTTGTTGTCGACAAAATGGATCTCACCGATATCTATCAAACATATGACACAACCACTGGGCAGAACGCTTATGCTCCTCAAATGCTAATTAAAGTACTCTTTTATGCCACCTTTCAGGGTGTATTCAGTAGCAGAGAGATAGAAAACAAACTTCACACTGACACTGCCTACCTGTATCTTGCCGCGATGCAGAAACCAACCTATCGAACCATTAGCCGCTTTAGAACCCGATTCTTTGATAATCTTATTCTGCTCTTTTAACAGATCATCACAATCTGCCAGGATCTCGGTTCAATCGGTCTGAACCATATCGCCTTTGATGGCACAAAAGTAAAAGCAAACGCTTCTTCAAAGAAATCTGTGACCAAGGAGCAGTTCCAGCGCAGGATCAAGAAACTCCTTGATAAAGCGAAAGTACAGATAATGAAGAGGACGAACTATTCGGAAATGGTTCTCCTTTCACCATACCCCAGGAATGTGTAAATGATCCTGATCTTATGAGGAAGATTGAGGAACTTGCATCAGCATATAATCATCTTGTTGCATCCGGTGAAAAGTGGATCAATCTCATCTATGAGGGTGTACATCTGATGAAAAGCAAACAGTCCTGTCTTGCAGCATATAATTTACAGACAGCGGTGGATGATACGGCCAATATCATCGTTGCTGTTGATCTCCACGACCGAAGAAACCGATCATCATCCGCTTAATTCTGATGGTTGAATAGGTAGTAAAGAATATTTCCCGTGCACCGACAGTTATCAGTGCTGATCCTGGATATGCCACCTTTGAGAACTATGCAGATCTGAAAGATAAAGAATTGTATGGACTAATTCCGGATTCCATGCATTTTATTGAGATTCATAGGAAACCCAAATATTATCCGAAGTCGTGATTTCGGTATGATCATGAAAATGACAGGTACACTTGTCCTATCGGGAGGAGGATGTCTTTTGTCAGGATTCAGAAAGATATTAAAAATCAACCTTTACGACTGTATCGTGGTAATTGCGCATGGTGTCCAATCCATTTGAGTTGTACAAAAGCATCACACCGCGCAATCACACGGCATCCTCAGGAAGAGCTGAAAGACGAGATGAGAGCAAGGCTGGCAACTCCCGTGGGGAAGAAGGAATATGCCAAACGGATAACTGTTTCAGAAGCACTGTTTGGGAATTTGAAAGTAAATAAACACTGGATGTCGTTGCGTCATCGAGGGAAAAAGAAGGTGAAAGGAGAGCGTATACTTCATGCGATTGGACACAATCTTGGGGTGATCTGTAGCCGTGTGCCAATTGAGCAGGTCCGGAATCTCGAATCAGTTAATTTTTTGACGTCTTCGTGGCAGAACCAAAAGAATGATGGATTTTGTTCACCGTTTGATTCTAGAGATAGATTTATCTGGGGCCCTACCTGTGGTATGTATAATGAATATGAACATTTAAGGGTCAGGTTTGGTAATCCAGGATGGAGTGCTGGAGCATCGTGCACATTATAAATGTGGAAGTTATGTCACAGTCTGTAATCATATAATTTTTTTTCAATGCATATCACATAGCCTGATTCACAAGTCTTTACCTCCACCACCACTTCTGTCATTATCATTGAGTTTATATGTTCTAAAGAAAAATACAGTGATATGATAGTGTGGAGGATAAGTATCCTAATTTTCCTTATTCTGATGGTTTTTATTCCATCAGGGTTGGGATGTACCACCTTTGTAGTTACTGATGAAGTATCAGAAGACGGTTCTACGTTTGTCGGGCACTCAAATGACGGGTTCGGGCCAGGTCTTCTCGGCCACAAAATACGAGAAGATATGGTTGCATTTCGCCATATAATTGCAAAAGATTACCCTAAAGGTGCAATGAGACCGATTGTTTATGATCCAAACAGTGGAGGCGAGTTTCTCGGAGAAGCATCTGCATCAGATACTGATACCATCATCATCGGAGAGATACCTCAGGTAAAACATACCTATGCCTATATCACCGGTAGTTATGGCATTATCAACGAGCACCAGCTGATGACCGGTGAATGTACTGACTATGCAAAAATCCATCCTGGGGCAGAGAAAGGCAAACGGATCTTCTATAGTTCTGAACTCTCCAATATTGCACTTGAACGATGTAAAACCGCAAAAGATGCAATAGTCCTTATCGGGGAACTGATCGACACCTATGGATATTACGGCACTGGTGAAACCCTCATCTTTGCAGATCCCACCGATGCCTGGGTCATTGAGATGTGTGGTGGGACTCCTGATGATACCGGTGGATACTGGGCAGCACAGCAGATAAACCCGGGTGAAATCTTCGTTGCTGCAAATGAATTCAGAATCAGGGAACTGTCTGAAGATAATCCGCAGCAGATTTTTGGAAAAAAACTAAAAGAAGATGCACAAAAGATGGGATGGTGGAAACCTGAAGACGGTCCGCCTGACTGGGCACAGGTGTTTGGCATTGGTGAATATTCACATCCCTATTACTCATTGGGAAGAGTCTGGAGAATTTTCGACCGTCTGGCCCCATCATTAAACCTATCTCCTTATGTGGAAGGACCATTCACCAAGGCATATCCTTTCTCAATAAAGCCGGATAACCCGGTAAATATCACGAATGCGTTATCCATCTTCCGTGATCACTACGAAGGGACTGAGTATGATCTGACTGCTCCTCCTGCAGGTGGGCCATTTGGAGATCCATATCGGGTATGGGGTCCGTTTGACCTTCATGATGCTCCTACCAAAGGAGAACTCAAGCCGGGAGCATGGCCTCGACCAATTTCAACTGATCCCTGTGGGTACTCCTACATTTGCCAGGGTAGATCGACACTTCCGGATCCAATCGGAGGGATCTGCTGGCTGGGCTTGTCATCACCTGCCGAGACTTGTTATCTCCCCTTCTACGCCGGCGTATATCATCTTCCGGTCCCATATCTGCATGGCTCCCATTGGGAATTTGACTTAAATACTGCCTTCTGGCCATATGAATTGCTTCAGAACTATGCAAGGCTTATGTACAATAACATATCTCCAGAAATAAAGGCTGAACAGGAACGCATCGAGGGTGCTGCAATTGCAAACCAATCAGTAATTGAGGCTAAAGCACTCGCACTCTACAGATCCAATGAGAGATCTGGGCGTGAATTCCTGACGGCATATACCAATGAGACGGCTATGAATGCATTACATGACTGGAAAGCACTCATGGGGAGGATGATCGTTACCTACAGGAACGGGAATTTCAACGATGTGCAGAGCAAGACAATCATCAATATCGGGTATCCTGACTGGTGGTACGAATATGCCCGGTACCAGTACGGTCCCCGGGTATATGACATGCAGGGATTACAGGAGATATCAGGGGTCATATATGTTGGTGAAACGGTAAACACCACTGGGGATCCGGTATCCTATATCCAGACATATCAGACATAATGCAAAAAGAGGAAGATCATGGAAAACAAAGAAAATCCCATTATTTTGAAAGGGATTATCTCTGAAGTGTCAGGTTAGAAATCCATGCATTCTGAATTATAGTAATCTATCTTTAGATAAATAAGAACAATAGATTTATATTACTCAACCACGCCCTGACTCTTACGTTGAAAAACTAAAGAGAATCCATAGAAATACAAATGGTACCCACCGTAACGTTATTAAACACTTCAAAAATCCTCATTGAAAAAGCAACGCATTCTATCTATTATAGAAAAATTTAGTTATATCCTTTCTTTTTTTGGAGGGGATACGTTCTATCGGTAAAAAACCGGCTCTTTAGGGAAGGAACGGTTTATGTTCATGCCCCACACCCGGTATGTATTGAAGCGTCCCTGGAAGTGTCAGATATCGCATGGGCTCTCGGCATTCCGGTAACAGATATTGATACAAAAAGGCCCACTGGTGTCGTACAGGTAGGTCAGAAGATCCTTATCGTCCCTATCCGTTCCTTATCATCCTGTTCCGGGTGTTCTCCAGACTATTAGATCTTGCGTGATTTTGTTCTCTCCCATTCAATCGAGGTAATTCATATTGCAACATCAGAGACCGAAAACCCGGATCATGCCTATTATGTCAGAGTTTTTGGTCCTGCCTTTGGTTACCTTGAATATCCTGCGACCGGCTCGGCAAATGCCGCGTTTGGGTACTACCTGTCATGTACCGGTCTCTGGGACGGTAATCCGATGCAGCTTGCCCGGGGCCCGGATGTAAAAACGCCGAATATCGTGCATGTATCCCGTGCTTCTGACGGGAGTATGATGTTTGGTGGTCAGGCAGTGGGTACGGATTGTCGGGTACTATTATACGTACTGACCTGCAGGGACAGGTATCAAAACTCTCCTGAAGGAACAGGAGATGAGTGTTCGGGCTGCTTTGATGCCGGATGGCAGGAGTGATTAACGGGCAGTCCATGCGGTAGTGATGGCAATGCTCCTTTTAATTCGGAAACATCAGTTCTGATACTATCAGCGGAATAATGACCGGTACTGCATCGGGCGGTGCCGGGAATTCTCAAGGAACTCAAGCCCGTGTCTCTATCGGCGGAACTAAATGCCCGGGTCAGTGGTTACGGCAAACAAAAACCTGGGCAAACGGCGGATCCACTCTTCCTCCTGCTGTTCCATCGGTATCACCTCTCCTGTCAGATAAATCCGTGCACCTACCCATCTGTAAATTGCCGATTCTCTCATGCAGTCTGACTCCTCACCATTTTTTATCAGACACGTAACGGAACAGGATTTACAGAGTGAAATCAGAGAATTGCCACTTCCTTACCAGAGAAAAATTCTGGATATTGTACGACTTATGAAGATTGGATGTAGAACTCCTATCAAAAAGCATGACATTCTTGAATTGAAAGGTTGTGGGAAGGATTTATGGAATGATACCGATCCTCGGGAATATATAAAGAGACTGAGGAATGAATGGGACTAAATCTGCAACTCCTTTTGAAGGATATGGCGACAATCACACTGGATACAGCTCCTTTTATCTATCTGATTGAAGAAAACCCCGCGTATATCCAGATTGTTGAACCGATATTTATAGAGATTAGCCGGGGCAATATCAATGCCTGCACCTCAACCATAACCCTATTGAAGTTCTCACAAAGCCTCTGGAAGAAAATAATACCGAATTAATCCAAAAATATAGTGAAATCATGTCTGATTCAGCGCACCTTTTCTTGTCTGAGGTTGATAGAGCAATTGCGATTGAAGCAGCACGCTTGAGGGCCATCTACTCATTACGAACGCAGGATGCCATTCAATTAGTGACTGGAATCCTTAATGGAGCGGAGCTCTTTATTACAAATGATAGAGGGTTTACGAAGGTTGAAGATATTGAGATCCTCATCCTTGATGACCTGATCTAATAATGGTGTAAGTACGATAATATATAAAATTTTAAAGCGATTCCATCCATTTACTCTCTGATTAACATACGTATGCTTATCAGATCACTCATATTGCTTTAACAATTATCACTCTCCTGTGTCCCCTGATTGTTGGGCTGGAAACCTGAATATGTCTGCTTCAGAAGAGATGCCCTCACGAAATCCTCTATGCTCTGTATAGCATTAAGAATATGATGGAGGTATGCAGAGTCCCCGTTTCTCATAAATTACCTGTGCATTATCGTGTATCGTAACAGCCAGACAGGGGCTGATTGATTGCTCTGTGATATGATCTACTCGAAACTCCGCACATGCTGGTTTATGGCGAAATATTTTCCAGAAGCGTGCTTGATTCTATAAAATTATTTATATATATTAATAAATATGTATGGTTATTTACGGCTTACCGCTCTATAGTGGGGGTAGATACTATCGAATGGAGAGCCAAAAAAGTCCCCACAAAAAAACACTGGGAGAGAGGATTTACAGAAAGACTACAATTAAGGACTATTATTGCAATGCTCTTCTCCTGCCTGCAGATATGGAAATACAGTTTTCTCTTCTTTAATGGAAAAGGGAGATGGAGTTGAAGGATTATGGATTACTCTGCTATATCTTCTCACATCATTGAGTGGTCAGATCTTATCCTCTTCAGAATCAGGTTCCTCATCGAACCGGCCGCCCTCGTATCCGCAGATACCTGACCGGGGAGAGTTGGTGATAGGAAGCAGGTAGCATTCATCAATCTCTTCATCAGAAGAACAGGATCTGCAGAGTACTGTTTCGTCATCCCATTCGGTATAATGGTATACTGCCTTGTTCTGACATTTCGTGCATTGTGCTTCCGGTTTGTTGTTGATACCTAAAACAACAATCTGGTCTCCGATTATATCGCAGGGAATCGTATCGCTGACCCTGACCTTCAGTTCGGTCGTGGATCCATAATCATACAGGTAGGTACATCTCATCCCCGGGGCCAGAACCGCATCCAGCGGGATATTCATGGATTCTGATTCCCCGAAATCGTCTTCGAGGTCTTCTCCCATGCCGTCGATCGAGTATTCAGTACCTCCGATGATAAACGAGCTTAGGTGTCCGCAGCACTCTACCCATACATCCCGCAGTACTTGGTCCAGATCTGCGAGTGTTTCCTCGGGATCCGCAGCAATGGCAAGCCAGTACGGGGATGCATAGGGAGTGTCAATAAGGATGAGATATTTCTCACTGCTTCCCGGTTCTCCGTGTTTCTTCTTCAGATGCGGGATAATGGTCCTTTTTGTTACATCTTCCTTGCAGATACGGCAGATTCCTGGTGTGGGTATCTGTTTTGCCATAGGTAAGAATGGATATACAGGATGATGAGCGTATCGGTGCCGTCTTTGACGACAATTAAAAGGCAAACAATCAGATATCATTGCTGTGTTGGGTTTACAAGAATCCTCGCACGAGTAATTTTTTAATGATATAATCAGGTTCGAAGGCAGGGGGGTTTGGCGAATAAAAAATGCAGATATTCTCCTGATTCTGTATAATGATGGTAACTGAATAAAATGCCTTAAATCAGCATGAATTTTAAACTAATTTCGTCACCCTTATATGACATTAATGTAAATTAAACTATACATGTCCTTATGTTATTGATGAAAAAGATACATTATTATCTTTTTTATTATTGTTTTTTGACCGGTTTTTGGCAGTTACCGTTTCTGAAGAATTATTTCAGACGTAATTATCTCACCGCTTCGGTTTTTTCTGGATTTTGTCGGGGAGACTGCAACAATAAAAATCCGGTTCTGTTTTGTCTGCCCCTTCTCTCATACCATTTGGAAGGATATAATGGGTAATTATTCGCTCATTTTTATACATGGCATTATTGTCATTCTGCTTGTGCTTATGGTTGGTACAGCCTGCCCGGCTGATGATACTGCCTCTGATAGTGTGTCTGCAACACCGGTTGAGAGCAGTTCTTCTTCTGGCGATACTGGAGGAGTTTTATCTGTTTCCTCTTTCGCCGGCACAAATTCTGCCGGAGACAGTGACAGTTCCTCTTTCTTGTCTGCTATTGAGACACAAGCATCATCCACTGACACCGGTTCTGCAGGAGATACCGGTGTTTCCTCCTTTCCGTCCCCCGGTAAAGTATCGTCCTCTCCTGATACGGATATATCCGGGGACACGAATGTAGAAACACTATCCGGTACCGGTAGTGATGATAGCGATAGTCAGAAAACCACAGATCTGCTGACATTGTCGGGAGGAGATTTATCGTCTCAAAACCCGGGAATGGATGACGGGGATCTGATTGGTGATACCGGTGTTTCCTCCTCTCCATCCCCTGGTGAAGTATCATCCTCTCCTGATTCGGATATATCTGGGGACACGAATGTAGAAACACAATCCGGTACCGGTAGTGATGATGCCGATGGTCAGGAAACCACAGAACCGCTGACATTGTCAGGAGGAGATTTATCGTCTCAAAACCCGGGTATGCAGGATGATGGGGATCTGACCGGTGATGAAAGTGGTACCGGCGAATCCGTGGGTGATGAACAGGATTTTTTGGATTTGTCGGATGAGACCGAAGATGAGGCACAGGATGACCAAGAAGAGGTTCCTCTGGAAGAGTTCGGACCAGAAGGAGAAGATGAAGAGGAATCAGAAGAACCGGTACCTGATGAGGTTGGTTCCTCTTCGAATGGTACCGAAACTCCTTCTGGTGATCATCTAGCAGTCCTTGCCGATACCACCATGACCGGGGAGATCCCTGAAATAACCGGGGAGACGGTGTCCGATCAACTGTCATCCCTGTGCGGGGAAGACAGTGAAACAGAATTTTGGGGCGATCCGGTTATTAATTTTAATGATTGGAATCCTGCTGATCCCAGTTCAACTCCTTCAGGCACGAATACCAACCTGGCATACAGCGATGACTGGGGATTTGGATGGGTGGATTGGGGGGATGGAGGTGATGCAGATGAAGAACCTGACAATGACTTCTACCAGATCGGCAGGGAGAATGACGGTTGGTTTGACAGGACTTGGGGCGACATCTTCTCTCTCCAGAGTTCGATCACGACATCTGTCAGTGCCGCTATCAGGATATATGCAACCAATATCCTGATATTGGGAGATAATAGTAATACGGTAGAGAGTTCGGATGAGAATGGTGCAGCAATATCAATTAAAAGTCCAACAACCCCTTCAACCGACCAGAAAGTTACCATACAAGACGTCGTCTTCACCGGGACAACTGGGATTTCCGGAACCATCAAGGATGGAAAAGACGGGGGTGATCTTACCCTGACCCTTAGGGGGTCTACATTTTCAAACACAGAGGGAAAAGCCATAGATATCGACGCCAACGGTGCTGATTCAACAGAAGATGGCGTTGCCGGCGGAAAAGGCGGGACCATCTCCGTAACCGGAACCGGTACGGTTATCGAAGGTGATGTTACCCTCGCTGCATCAGGAGGGAACGGGTATTCAACGGAAACAACGTTAATGCCCTCCAACGATGGCTTGGCCGGTACCTTTGGGGGAGATGGTGGAACCATCGAGCTGGAGGTACAGGGAATAGATGGGGCAGCGGAGATCGTCGCGACCGGTGGAGCAGGTGGAGCCGGAGCGTCAGGAGGAGTTGGTGGCGGAGCAGGCGGTTCTGGTGGTAGCGGTGGGAAAGGAGGAGAAATAACGATCTCAGTCGACGGGGAACTCACTAATGAAATGGCTGCCGACGTCTCGGGAGGCAATGGCGGCTCCGGTGGAGATGGTGGGGACGATATGTTAATTGGTGGTGAAGCTGGCAACGGCGGAGCAGGCGGCAACATCGTTCTGACGGCTGAAGGGGTCAGTGGCACAACTGCACTCACAGCAGATGGCGGAGCAGGAGGTATCGGTGGAACTGGGGGTGTCGGCGGAGATGGTGGTAAAAGCGGGAACGGCGGTTCCGGTGGAGCTGGCGGCCCCGGTGGCGAGATTGACCTGGTAATAGATGATATTGCCGCTACCGTCAATGCAACGGCGAATGGTGGAACCGGAGGATCGGGCGGTATGGCAGGACAACGTAACACTGGCTCGACAACAACTGCAGGCACCAGTGGTTCCGGAGGAAAGGGGGGTCTTGGCGGTACAATTATTGCCATCAGCCCGACGACAGTGACATCTGACGGTACATTTAACGGGAAAGCTACCGGCGGAGCCGGTGGGACGGGCGGTGACGCTTTTGACTACCAGGCTGAAGAATGGGATATCCCGAGAAGATCTCTCCTGAAACCATAGGCAACTCGGGCTCTGGTGGCAGTGGTGGAGATGGAGGCTGGATCCAGTTTGTGAATGAGGGAAATCTTGACGGATCGATGACCATTGATGTATCAGGCGGTTCTGGTGGTGGCGGTGGCATGTTTGCAGCGACTGGAACTGCAGGCTCTGGCGGAGCCGGTGGTCTTGGCGGTCTGGGCCAGGTCTGGGCGAATGACCTGACCGAATCGATTACCATCACCTCAAATGGCGGAGCCGGGGGTACCGGTGGTGAGGGTGGTGCCTTCTCTTATATAGGGAAGGATGATGATGGGAATGAGGTATGGGATTTTGTGCCTGTTAGTGATGGTGGAGCCGGAGGTACCGGTGGAGATGCGGGGGTCGCAAATATCATTCTTTCCGGTGATATGAAGGCCGATGCAACGCTCACCTCCACCGGCGGAAACGGCGGAGATGGTGGAGAAACAGGTAACGGCGGAGTCGGTGGTGCCGGTGGTAAGGGGGGTTCAGTCCTTGTCTTTGCCAAAGATATCGGGACCATTGATACCGCTGAGACCCCGGGACCGATTGGAGATACCATTGATCTGACCGTGGATGTCAGCAGTGGTGATGGAGGTACCGGTGGCGGTGGCTGGTTTAGTCATGATAAATATGGTGGTGATGGGGGTTCCAGCACACTATGTCCCGGGGGTACCCGGACCACGTACAGCGACATCAGGATGCAGTTTACCGGTGACGTGTTATCAGATGCCAGAATCACAGCTAAAGCCATCGGCGGTGATGGCGGTGATGCCGGTAAACCAGGCACATATGAGGCTGCCAAGGGTGCTGATGGAGGAGATGGTGGGCATATCTACATGTGGGCAGACGATATCGCCAAGGATGCGGAGGTGACCCTTGATATCAGCGGTGGTGCCGGCGGCAATGGAGGCACTGGCGGGAATGGAGGCAATGCTCCCACGGAAACCATTTATGTCTCTGCCGATACCATCAGCGGGACAGTGGATGCCACTGCTGCCGGTGGAGCTTTAGGTGGAGGAGGCGGGAGTACGGCAGGTACCGGTGGCCGCGTGTATGTCGATGGCACCATTACCGGCGGGGGAGCAGTAAATATTCACGGTGCATCAACCACTACTCCCCCTGCGGTCATCCCCTCACCCCCGATAGCCCCTACTGCCCCGACAGCCTTTAATTCGGTGCAACGGTTCTCCTTTACCCCGCCCGATTCAAATCTCAGTCCTGCAGAGCGGATAGCAGCGACCATCCTGCAGCTGCAGAACATGGGTTTCGTAATCAACCCTGACGACGGACTGGTGGTCACCGTCAAAGATATTCCCTATTACATCATTCCTGCGATTGATCCCAACAATAAAGATGTATGGCTGATATTTGATGAAAACGGTAATCTTGTCGGTCATCTTGATGCCCTTGAAAATCTTGAAAATGTCCTGGATCCCGATATCCAGGCAATGGTCGAAAAGCTCGGTAATTTTGTCAGGGAGATAAAGGCCGTTGATCCCCAGACTGTCCATAAACAGGTAGAGGAGGCATTAGCCATGGTTCAGACGGCAGACAGCCAGGTTGTTGCTGCAGCTAGTGTTATGGGCGTTACCCCCCCTGTCTTACATTTTATACAAAATGTCATCGCTGCCCCATCTGATTATGATGTCGTGGCAGGCTGGCCCTGCCCTGCAGATTATACTCCTGAACAAAAAGCGGTGCAGCTCAAAGAAGACTACATGAAGAATTACCTGGTCGTTATGGAGTCCATGCTCTCGGAAGGTTTTGATCCAACAACGCTTGATACAGATACCGGTCTTGGTCAGCAGGTTGCCTGGATGGTGACACTTATCAAGCTGATGCAGAACGGAGAAGCTGCCCTGTCTGGTAACTATGAACTCCTCACGACACACAGTGATGATACCCCGTGGTCATACAATGAGATGCTGGTCTATAAAGACAACGAGGCTGCCTCGGTCACGCTTGAGAGCGATGCATCTGCTCTTTCTTCAATCGGTTCATCATCTGCTGTCATCTGTTCTTCAGGAGCAGAACCGCTGCAGATCTGCAGTGATGTAAACCCGGTAACCACGCTCCGCCTCATCTCCAATGGTATCTTTACCGATGATGCTCTGCGGATTGCTTCAGCAGGATTTGATACCAGTATCTCTTCCTTTGGACTGGGAGGCTTCGTGGATGCACGGTGCAGGGCAGCGTAATTACCGGGGAAATGAATATGATGCACCATGATGGTTGGAAAAGGATACAATCAGACCCGGACTCAGGAAGAGGGATCAGATCCAATCACCACTTTCTCTCACATACAGAGAACATATCTGATAGGCCTTGGATATCTCACGGGTAAGCAAAACGGCGGATCTCTCATGCAGTGATAAAGGGGCATGTAATGGTGAACCCCGTATGCGTACCAAATCTCATGGTGCATCTGACTAGTTACGAAAAAGAGGATATTTACCGTAATGCGTCCTTCATTCTGGCGATATAATCTTTTATTGCATCAATATTGGAGATAATTGCATCAATATCTTCACGATTTAAACCGGCATATTGATGCGCAAGACGGTTCCGATAATACACCATGCGAGACATTGTTTCACGAATGTTCTCATCAATTACCTTTTCTTCCCAAAGAATCCGAAAAATATCCCGATACGTGCTTGGCAGACCCGCTTGCCTCTGTCCAATAATCTCTTCTCCAAGTTCAAAAGAAAGGTTCAGGATAGTAAAAAGAACCATTGATATTGCATGAAACCGTGTAATGTCATCATCCTGTATAGCCCCTTTTGAAGAAATTTTTTCATAATCACGAAAAAACCTGTCAATATCAGAACAAATCGTGAGAATTCTTGTTTGGTTATCCATTACACACCCAAAATTCGTTTTCTCCACCGATCTCTCATTGGTTCAAGATCCATATAGGATACATTTACTGATTTAATTACCAACCACAAAGCATCCTCGTTTCTGATATACAGTGGGATCCCTTGGGCCAGGATCTGCATCTGTGCTGAAAGAGGGAGATCAGAAAAAACCTGGACATCTAGTTTTTTTGAAGAATAAGATCCAATGATCTCTTTAAGATCCCGGGAAGGACAGGCCATCTGGGTGATAACTGCGATATCAATATCAGAATATGGTTTTGGCTCATTACGGGCATAGGATCCATACAGATATATCGCAAGTATATGTGTTTTTTCAGATAAATCTTGTATTATACCTATTATATTATCCTGTTCTTCAGGTGGAATCTTAAAATCGGCAAATATTTTCTGTATTTGTCCGTAGTCACTCATAAAGGTCATATGATCAATGCTCTTTCTCATTTGATTATCACATACAAAATAATATCGATATGCCTTATGAATGGCTTGTTGATAGAAATAAGAGACATCAAAAAAATGGCCATTTTGCGTCATAATCCGGCTCGGGGATTTTTTACCATTAACGATACTGAATCATTATCAGAATATCAACGGGAACACGGGGGAGAAGTGCCAGGTATAACTCCATCTCTCTCTCTCTCGATAAAGGAAAGGTCTGTCTCTATGATGACACAGATATCGGGATCACGATACTGTCTAATGTGTATTGACAGCACCCAATCCAGAGAGCACGATCCGTTCCGCTTCCCTCTCACAGAGAATAGTGCACAGCCGTTCTCCTTCCTGTTTCATCCCCTCTCAGTAAG